>JBIKRQ010000209.1:0-11109 GCA_044349155.1 Myxococcota bacterium | reverse complement strand
GAGGCGCAATTGCGACTTCTTGTAGACGACCAGCACCTCCCGGCCCGCCAGGCCTTCGCCTGACGCACCGCGCTTGCGGGCTTTTGAACCCGTCGGCGACTCAGGACGAGGCGATGTGTTGCTCAGACTTGACCCCACGTGCGACCCGCTGGAACGTTCAGCGCATTCATCGTGCATCCGCTACGTCGGAGCAAAAACCTGGACCGCTTTCGAGCGGGTTGCAGCGAACAGCAGCAAGAAGAGCATGGTCGCGTGGAAGAGTCGACCCGACAGAACCTGGTGATGGCCTTCAGCAACGTCGTGCGCACGAGTGCGCTGGCGGGTGTTGTCGATCTGCAACGCGCATCGATGGGCTTTGGCGCGCTGCTTGAGCGCAACGAAGCCGCCACCGAGTTCGACCTCGGCGAGCTGCACACGTTCCTCGTCGAGCAGGGCGGTCCGGTGCAGGCTGTCGACGAGGTGTGCGTCTTTCTCAAGAGCCGCGAAGGACGCTTCGGGTTGGTCATGCACCTGCCGGCGCACCTGGCTGGGCTCGACGAGGCCGCACGCGAAGCGATCGTCCAAACGTTTACGTCGCGCGGCGCCACGTCAGGCACGCGCGTTGGACGCACGCCCATCAGCGGCACGGTCCCGGCGCAGCAGACCGGCACGACGCCGAAGAGCGGCACGTGGGAACCGCCAAAGCCGACGAAGGGCGGGGTCAAGCCGCTCGTCAAGGTTCTTGGCGTCGTGCTTGTGCTCGGCGTCGCGAACGCTGTGTATCTCATGACCGATGTCGCCCCCGTTTCAGAGGTGCTCACGATCACCGACCCTGCGGGGCTGCCGTGTGTGCGCGCCACCGTGAACACAGGCACCGTCTTCTGCTTCGTCGACGCGGCCTACCTCAAGGCCACGCCCCCGGCCGTGCTTGCGACCAAAGGGGCCATCACGAAGGCGTGGGTCACGAGCAAGGGCCACAAGCGGCTGCTCGTGCTCAACGCCGCCACGAACAAAGTGCTGAGCACGTACTGACACCGGTGTCACACATGTCGTCGCTGACACGACATGTGTGTTGCGCCGGGCAGAGACACTGTGCGCGGGGTCGCAGCACCGAAGCGGGCGTCCTGCGACACCTGACGCGTGCGCCACCACCAGCTGATCACACTTCTGCTGTCTACCTGTGCGTTCTCGATGTCGGCACGCGCCAGCGACCTGGTCGTCGACGGAACGACCACGACGCTGTTTGGCGATCAAACGTTTGACAACGTCACCGTGAAAAACGGCGGCACGCTCAACGTTCAGGCCTTCGACGGAAGCATCGGCACCGGCAAGCTGACCTTGAGCGCCGGATCCATCACCATTGATGCGACCTCGAAGATCGTGGCCAACGCTGCCGGCTACCGCGGGACCAAGACATTGGCTGCCGGTGTTCCAGGCGGCACGGGCGAAGGACCGTCGGCGACCATCACCGGTGGCGTGGGTGGCTCGGCTGTTCGCGACGCCGGTGGCGGCGGTGGTCACGGCGGTGCTGGCGGCCGCGGCTCGCGCGACAACAGCTGCACAAACGTGAGCGGTGTGGGCGCAGGTGGCGTGGCCTACGACGACGTGAGCGACCCCACCGATGTCGACTTTGGTGCTGCTGGTGGTGCTGCTGGCACGCAAGACAACGACGCGGGTGGTGGTGCGGGCAACGGCGGTGGTGCCGTGATCCTGCGCGCGCAGCTCGTCGACATCGCTGGACGGATCGAGGCCAACGGTGAAGCTGGCACCATCGTCGCGAACGACGCTGCGGGTGGCGGTGCCGGCGGTGGCATCCTCATCGTCGCCGAGGAGTTGCTGTGCTCGGGCACGCTGCAAGCGCGGGGGGGCGCCGGCGCCAACGTCGACGACGACGGTGGTGGCGGTGGTGGCGGCATCATCAAGGTGTTCTTTCAAGACGGCGCCCAGGCCTGCGTTCTCGACGTGACGGCGGGGCCCTCGACGTGCGTGGGCCTCGACGGGCTTGTTGGTGTGAGCCAGCTGCGCGACCCCGACGGCGACAACGACGGCGTGTGCGACGCGCTGCCGACGGTCTCGCCGCTGTGCGACGTTGGCCCCGACGGCAACGTTGATGCCGACGACGACGACCCGTGTGTCCCTTCGGTGACCGCTGGCACCTGCGACCAGGACGGCGATGGGGAGACCAACGACGAAGAAGACGACGCGGGCACCGACCCCACCGACCCCGACAGCGACGACGACGGCGAAAACGATGGCTCCGACGTCGACCCCACCGATCCGTGCGAGCCGAGCGTGTTGGCTGGTTCGTGCGACCAGGAAAACGACGGGCTCACCAACGACGAAGAAGGCGCTGCGGGCACCGACCCCACCGACCCCGACAGCGACGACGACGGCGTGGATGATGGCGCCGACGCCGATCCGCTCGATGCGTGTGTGCCCTCGCTCGCCGTTGGCACGTGTGACCAGGACGACGACGGCCTGACCAACGATGAAGAAGGTGTGGGCGGCACAAGTCCGACCGACCCCGACAGCGACGACGACGGCGTGCTCGACGGCGACGACGACGACGGCCTCGATCCTTGCGTGCCGAGCGTGCTCGCCGGCTCGTGCGATCAGGACCGCGATGGCTTGACCAACGCGCAAGAAGGCGTTGCCGGCAGCGATCCGGTCGACCCCGATACCGACGACGACACCGTGCTCGATGGCGCCGACGTGGGGCCGCTTGAGCCGTGTGTGCCAAGCCTTGCTGCTGCTGTGTGCGACCAGGACGGCGACGGACTGACCAACGCCGCGGAAACGCCGCTTGGTACCGACCCGGTCGATCCTGACAGCGACGACGACGGCGTACTGGACGGTGCGGATGTTGGTCCGCTTGACCCGTGCGTGCCGTCGCTGCTCGCTGGCCAGTGCGACCAGGATCGCGACGGCCTGACGAACACCGCTGAAGGTGTGCTCGGCACGAACCCGACCGACGCCGACAGCGACGACGACGACGTGCTCGATGGTGCCGACGTCGGCCCGCTTGACCCGTGCGTGCCGAGCGTGACGGCTGCCGTGTGCGATCAAGACAACGACGGCCTCACCAACGCTGCTGAAACACCGATCGGCACCAACCCCACCGATGCCGACACCGACGACGACGGCTTCCTCGATGGTGCAGACGTTGGCCCGCTCGATCCGTGCGTGCCTTCGGTGACGGCTGGCGCCTGCGATCAGGATGGCGACGGCGAAACCAACGACGAAGAAGAAGACGCCGGCACCGATCCGACGGACCCCGATAGCGACGACGACGGCGTGCTCGATCCGACCGACACCACGCCGCTCGACCCGTGCGTGCCAAGCGTGCTCGGCTCGCGCTGCGATCAGGACAACGACGGCCTCGTGAACGTCGACGAAGGCACCGCGGGTACGAACCCGACGGACCCCGACACCGACGACGACGGCGCGCTCGATGGTGCTGATGTGGCACCGCTCGATCCGTGTGTGCCGTCGGCCGCGGCCGCGGTGTGCGATCAGGACGGCGACGGCGAAACCAACGGCGAAGAAGAAGCCGGCGGCACCGACCCGACCGACGCCGACAGCGACGACGACGGTGTGGTGGATGGCGAAGACGGCTCGCCGCTGGATGGCTGCACGCCCAACGCCGATGCGCTGTCATGTGCTTCGGGCGACTTTGACGACGACGGTGTCGACAACGCGCGTGAGGTTGAACTCGGCACCGACCCCGCCGACGACGACAGCGACGACGATGGCATCAGCGATGGCGATGAAGTGGGCGACGGCGAAGAGGCCCTCGACTCCGATGGCGACGACGTGATCGACGCCCTCGACAGCGATGACGACGACGACGGCACCCCAACCGCGGACGAACTCGACGATGAAGGCGTGCCGCTCGACGCCAACGACGACGACGTGGCTGACTACCTCGACCCCTGCTTGCCGGTTGCTGGTGCTGATTGCCCGATCGCCGAGGGTGAGGGCGAGGGCGAGGGCGAGGGCGAGGGCGAAGGCGAAGGCGAAGGCGAGGGCGAGGGCGAAGGCGAAGGTGAGGGCGAAGACGTCATCTCCGTCAGCGGTGCTGGCGTGCTCGGCGCCTGCAGCCAGACCTCGGCCCCGGGCCTGGTGCCGTTTGCGGTGGCGTTGCTGGCCCTGCGTCGTCGTCGTCGTGCCTGAGGCGCGCCCCGCCCGTCGCTGTGCTGAGGCGGGTGGTTTCGAAGGCGCTGACGCGTCGCGGTGCGCGTGCTAGGCGTGGTCCATGACGACGACCACGACGACGCCCGCCACCGACACGACCGACGCCAGCGCCATCCCCGATCGCTACGATCCCGCCGCCGCCGAGGCACGCTGGTATGCGCAGTGGCAGGCCGCTGGTGTCTTTCAGCCCGACATGCAGGGCGCGCGCGCGGGCAAGCATCCGTACGTCGTGATGATGCCGCCGCCGAACGTGACGGGCTCATTGCACATGGGCCACGCGTTGTTTGTGACGCTGCAGGACCTGCTCAGCCGCGCCCACCGCATGCGGGGTGAGCCGACGCTGTGGCTCCCTGGTGTCGACCACGCGGGGATTGCCACGCAGGCCGTCGTCGAGCGTGAGCTGAAGCGCCACGAAGGCAAGAGCCGCCACGACCTCGGGCGCGAAGCGTTCCTCGAGAAGGTGTGGGCCTGGAAAGAGAAAAACGGCGACCGCATCGTCGAGCAGCTGAAGGCCATGGGCGCTTCGGCCGATTGGAGCCGCGAACGCTTCACGATGGACGAGCAGTGCAATGTCGCCGTGAAGGAAGCGTTTGTGCGCTTGTGGAACGACGGCCTCGTCTACCGCGGCGAGCGCCTGATCAACTGGGACCCTTCGCTGCTGACGTCGGTGTCAGACGAAGAGGTCGAGCACGAAGAGAAAGACGGCGAGCTGTGGCGCTTCGCCTACAAGGTGAAGGGGGCCGACGGGCAGGCGCTCGAGGAGGAAATCGTCGTCGCCACCACGCGCCCCGAAACGATGTTGGGCGATGTGGCGGTGGCCGTGCATCCCGACGACGAGCGCTACACGCATCTGGTGGGCAAAGAGCTGGTGCATCCGTTTTTTGCCGATCGCCGCGTGGTGGTGATCGCCGACGGCTATGTCGATCGCGAGTTCGGTACGGGTGCTGTGAAGATCACGCCGGCCCACGACCCCAACGACTTCGAGATGGGCGCGCGCCACAGCCTGCCGCTCATCAACATCTTCACGTTCAAAGCCGAGATCAACGACGCTGGCGGCGAGTTCGCCGGCCTTGAACGCGGCTTTGCGCGCACGAAGGTGAAGGCGCGTCTCGAGGAGCTTGGCCTCACGCGCGGCACGCAGCCCATCAAGCACAACGTGAGCGTGAGCCAGCGCAGCGGTGTCGTGATCGAGCCGATGCTGTCGCGTCAATTCTTCGTGAAGACCAAGGGCTTCGCCGACAAAGCCCTCGCCGTCGTCGACGGGCCGAACCCCGAAACGCGCATTCTGCCCGAGCACTGGAAAAAGACGTGGGACCACTTCCACGAAAACATCCGCGACTGGTGCGTGTCGCGTCAGTTGTGGTGGGGCCATCGCATTCCGGTGTTCTACGACCTCACGAAGCTCGACGAGGTCATCGAGGCCGACGCCAACCGCAAGGGCAAGGCCACCGAAGCAAGCAACGCGCAGGCACAGGGTGTTTCCGGCAAGAAGCTGCTCGAGATTGCGCTGCGTTCGGTGAGCGATGACTTGATCATGAACAAGCTCGCGCGCGCGTCGACCGAAGACCTCGAAGCCAAAGATCCGTCGACGTGGGCGCAAGAAGAAGACGTGCTCGACACGTGGTTCTCGTCGGGGCTGTGGCCGTTTTCCACCCTCGGCTGGCCCAACAAGACCGAAGACCTGCAGCTGTTTTACCCAGGTGCCGTGCTCGAAACGGGCAGCGACATCTTGTTCTTCTGGGTCGCGCGCATGGTGTGGTTCGGCACCTACTTCATGGGCACGTCGCCGTTCAAAGACGTGTACCTGCACTCGATCGTGCGCGATGCGTACGGCAAGAAAATGTCGAAGTCGGAGGGCAACGCGCTCGATCCCCTCGACGTCATGGCGGGCATTACGCTGCCCGACCTCGTTGCCAAAACGAAGACGTACCCGGTGCCCGAGAAGAAGCTGGCGGCGGTGCTCAAGGGCCTCGAGAAGGAATACCCCGAGGGCATTCCTGCGGCGGGCGCTGATGGCTTGCGCTTCACGTTGGCCGCGTTGTCGTCGTCGGGTCGCGACGTGAAGCTCAGCATTCCGCGTGCTGCTGGTTACCGCGCGTTCATGACAAAGATCTGGAACGCGACGCGCTTTGCGTTGATGAAGAGCGGCGACGTCGCATCCGCCCGTCTTGACGACATCACGGCACACCTCTCGATCGCCGACAAGTACATCCTGTCGCGCTTGCAGCGTGTCGTGGCCGAGGTCGACACCGCGATCGTCGACTACCGCTTCGACGCGATGGCCAACGCCATCTACCGCTTCTTCTGGACCGAATTCTGCGACGTCTACCTCGAACTCACCAAGAGTGTCCTCGACGGTGACGACGTCAACGCGAAGGTCGCCACGCGCGCGGTGTTGTTGCACGTGCTCGATGCGTCGTTGCGCTTGCTGCACCCGCTGTGTCCGTTCATCACCGAGGAGCTGTGGCAGCAGTTGCCAGGCAAGAGTGAGCGCCATCCGAACGTGGCGTTTTGTGCGGTCGCACCGTGGCCTGTCGTCGAGACGGCGCGCATCGACGCGCTCGCTGAGCGCCAGATTGGCTTGATGAACGATGTGGCCACGCTGGTGCGCAACGTGCGCCAGGAGTCGGGCCTGTCGCCGCGCAAGGGTGTGGTGGTCGACGTGGTCGTCGTCGAAGAGGACGCGAAGCAGGCGTTGCAGACGTTGTCGTCGGTGCTGTGCCGCTACGCCGCGATCGACACCCTCAACCTTGTGTCGCGCGAGGGCTACGTGGCGCCGAAGCTCGCTGGTGCAAATGCCAGTGGCGATGTCGAAGTGATCGTGCACCTCGAGGGCCTCATCGATCCGGCGAAGGAGGTCGAGCGGTTGAACCGCGAAATCGCCAAGGCCGACAAGGACCTACAGGGCCTGAAGAAGCGCTTTGAGAACCCCGAGTTCGTCGGCAAAGCGCCACCAGAAGTGGTCACGCAGGGCAAAGCAGACATGGCCGCCCTCGACGAGAAACTGTTGCGCCTGCGCGGTGCAGTGGCGCGTCTGGCGTAAGCACGCGCTTCGTCAGCGTTTCTCGCGAAGTGAAGAAGTTTTGACTGCTTCTTCGGCTGGCGCCGAAGAAAGCGACGGGCCGTGATGCCCGTCGCTTTTCTTTTGCCCGCAGTGCTTATCGAGGCGGCGTGGCAAGTGTCGTGCGCAGCGCTTCGCGGCCGACGACGACGAATTCGTCGAGCGTGAACACCACCGCCGACGCTGGTGGCTGCGCGAGCACGAAGCCCTGCGCTTTTCGCGGCGTGAAGAACTGCTGCGCGACTTTGGTGCGCACCGGCTCGTACAGGCGGCCCCAGCCCGACTCGACCCTGGTGAACGAGGTCTTGTCGACGATGAAGTAGTCGACGTCGGCTTCGTCCATGAAGGCCAACACCGCGGGCAGGTCGGTGGCGTAGACCGCGTCGTACTCGCGCAGAATTCGGCGCTCGACCTCGGCGTAGAAACCCGGCCGCACCGGGTGCGCGAGCGTGAAGTTCACGTACGCATGACGAGGTGCAAACAGCGGAATCCAGTCCATCATCGCGAGGTCGCCGGCGAACTGCGCGTCCTTCGGGGTCTCGTTGCGCGCCCACAAAAACAGCGGCGCCCACCGCTCCTTGTCGCCGAAGCAACGGCTGCCCTGAATGCCGTCGCCCGCGAGCACGATGGTGGGCAGCACCACGAGCAGCATGACGGCCGCCACTTCGCGACGACGCCACAGTGCCCGTGCCGCACTCGCGACCAGCCAGGCGACGACGACGACGGACAAGATCGGCAGCGTGTGCTGGATGACGCGACGGGGCAGATAGAGCTTGAACGCCAGCGCGCGTGCCAGGGCGTAGGCGATGACGACGCCGACACCGTAGAGCGCGAAGCGCCAGGGGATCTCGCAGCGCGCACGACGCCACAGCACCACGAGCGCGGCCACGGCGACGACGGCAATCCACACCTGCACCGCTGGCACCAGCGTTTTGGTGGGCCAGGCGATCGGCGAGAAACTCTTGATTGTGATCCAGCCCGACGCACCAAACGGCTCGATCAACCATTTCAGCATCGAGTGCCAAAAATGCGGCAGCGGCAGCCACGACCAACGGCCGATGCTGCTGAGCTCAACGCCGCCCTGTGACGCCGACATCACCTTGCCCCACCACGCCGGCGCCAACAGGTTCTGCGACAGGCCCAGCACGACGACGAGCACGCCGGCAGCACACAGCTCGAGCACGCGGCGCCACCACCAGCGCACGTCGACCACGTCTAAGACGACCTTGCCCAACAGCCACGCGCCGTAGGCGAGCCCCGCCGGCATGACGACGCTTGGATACAGGCCCGCACCGATGACGAAGAGCACGAGCATCAGACGATGTCGGCCATACAGCAGCGCCATGATGAACCACGCCGTCAGCGGTGGGCCGAACGAGCGCGGATAGCCGCCAGCAGACCAGTTGAAGATCTCGACGTTGCGCACCGTGAGCGCGATGACGACGAGGGCGAGCAGCACGCCGAAGCGTTTTTCAAAGCCCCACCACAATGCCGCGAGGAACGCGCCCCAGGCGATGATGCTGACAAGAAACGCGGCCTTCGTCGGTACGAGCACCGTCGAGAACGTCGCCATCATCAGGCGGTACAGCGGGGGCTGCATCGCATCGAGGTAGTCGGTGAGCAGGTTCTCGCCGGGCAGCAACGTGCTGTCGTGGTTGCGCCAGTAGGTGAAGATCCATTGGCGCCAGTCGCCTTCGCTGGCCCACTCGCGGTGCGCGCCCCAAAAGCGCATCACGGTGATGACGACGATGTAGGCGATGAGCAGCAGCGCCAACACGCGCGAGCGACGGTCAGTTGTCCGCCAAAACGAGCGCCACGCCGACAGCGGCGAGCGGGCAGGAGTTGTGTCGTCGTGCGTGTGCATCGTGCGGCGTGTTTGCCGTCGCAACCGTCGCTGCACAAGGTCTGTGGAAAACGGTCGCAGACCTTGGTCGCTCAGCCTGCTAGCGCCGCGTCGTGACCAGCAGCAACGACGCCATCGAACTCACCATTGTCATGCCGTGCTTGAACGAAGCGCTCACCCTCGGGGCGTGCATCGAGCAGGCGCAGCAGATGTTCAAGACGACGGGGATCGTCGGCGAAGTCGTCATCGGCGACAACGGCAGCACCGACGGCAGCCAGCAGATTGCGCGCAACCTCGGCGCTCGCGTCGTCGACGTGCCTGTGCGTGGCTACGGTGCGGCACTGCTCGGGGCGATTGCTGCTGCGCGCGGCCGCTATGTGCTGATGGGCGACAGCGATCAGAGCTACGACTTCGGTCATGCCCCGCGCTTTCTCGAGCAGCTTCGTGCGGGTTTTGACCTCGTCATGGGCAACCGCTTCAAGGGCGGCATTGGTCCTGGCGCCATGCCGTTTTTGCACCGCTACCTTGGCAATCCGGTGTTGTCGGGGCTTGGGCGGTTGTTCTTTGGCGCGCGCGAGATCGGCGACTTTCACTGCGGTCTGCGCGGCTTTCGCAAAGACGCCATCGACGGCCTCGAGCTCTCGTGCACGGGCATGGAGTTCGCGTCGGAGATGGTGGTCAAAGCCACGCTGTACAACCTCAAGGTCACCGAGGTGCCGACGACGCTGGCGAAGGACGGACGCGATCGCCCACCCCACCTGCGCACGTGGCGCGACGGCTGGCGGCACCTGCGTTTTCTCCTCTGCTACTCGCCGCGCTGGGCGTTTTTGTATCCCGGCATCGTCTGCGGCCTGCTTGGTCTGGCGTTGATGCTCGCCGTGTTGCCGGGCCCACTGCGCCTCGGTGGCGTCGTCTTCGACATCCATACGCTCGTGTATGGCGGCGGCCTTGTCCTCGTCGGTGCACAGGGCGTGTTCTTCGCGGTGCTGTCGAAGATCTTCGCCGTCACGCAGGGGCTGCAGCCCACACCGCCCGTGATGAGCCGGTTGTTTCAGAAGCTCAACCTCGAAACCGGCGTGGTGGTGGGCCTGTTGCTCGTCGTCGCTGGCGTCGTCGGCTCGGTGCTTGCGGTGTACGGCTGGGTGGAGCGTGGCCTTGGCGACTACGACCCAGGCCGCGCGATGCGCCTCGTGGTGCCGAGTGTGGTGGCCCTTGCGTTGGGCGCGCAGACCATCTTTTCGAGCTTCTTCTTGAGCCTGTTGGGCATGCCGACCCGTCGTCACCCCTGACGTCGCTACGCATGCTGAAAAAGCAACGGCCGCCCGAAAGGCGACCGTTGCTTTCGGTGTGCCGCAGCGCTGGCTACGGACCGCAAACGCCAATGTCGATGTCGTTGTCATTGAGCTGCACCACGGCGCGCTGCAGGTTGTTGCCGGTGCCGCAGTCGTCGACCTGGGTGACGACGATGCGGTTCACGCCCGGTGTGAGCAGCTCGACGAGATCGGTGGTGCCGCTGCTGCCGCCGAGCACAAAGCTGCCTGGGACATCAAGCCCGGTCGGCTCGGCGCTGTTGAAGATGGTGATGCGCGAGCCGTCATCCATGCCGGTGAAATTGATCGAGAAGCTCTCGATGTCAGCATTCACTGGAACATTGAGGAAGGTCTGGAAGTAGGTGAAGTCCACCTGACGAAAGCAGGTCAACGAAGACGAACGTGAGAAGCCAATCGTGCTCGGGTTTGGTGCGCCCAGCCATGCAGTGTCGCTGGCGGGAGGGACCGCCGCTGCGCTGTACAAACATGGATCGCCATGGGTCGTGGTGGTGCACGGTGCGGCAGAGATAAATGGTGCGATTGGTCCAGCACCCAACTCGAAGCCGCCTTCGTGCTGCTGCCATGCCGTGCGCACCAGCGTGTTGCCGATTTCCTCATTGGTGGGGCAGGCGTCGCAGTCATCGGGAATGCCATCGCCGTCGATGTCAGCGTTGTCGCTGAACCCAGGGCAGCGATCGTCCTCATCACAAGCACCATCTTCG
>JBIKRQ010000012.1:0-39100 GCA_044349155.1 Myxococcota bacterium | reverse complement strand
AGTCAAAGGCGTCGACGCGAAAACGGGGGTCGGTATCGACGGCCCCACCCTCGCCCTCGCCCAGCGGCGACAGCACGTACGGCGCGCCAACAAACGGGTCGGTGACGTCGACCAGACGCTGCGCCCACGTCGTGCGCGGGGTCTTGACCCGCTTGGCCACCACCTCAAGCGGCGGCGGCGTAAACGCGACAGCGAGCAGGGCAGCAACAGCCAACATCATGGGGTCACCGGCGCAGCAGGAGCCACGGAGGCGGCCGTTGGCGCGGCAGCCGGGCTCGGAGATGGGTTGGGCGCTGCCGCAGGCTCCTCGGGCGGCACAGGCCCCGACACGCACCACTGGCGATCGGCGTGCAGGTCGTGGCGCAGGCGCACCCGGGTGGTTTGGCCCACGGCATCGGTGACGACGACGACGGCGGCGGCATCGTTGCGCTGCTCGAGGGTGATGCTCTTGACCACTTTGACGACGCTGAAGGCCTGCAACAGCAGCTCGTCGGGGGCTTTTTCGAGCAGGCGGCGCTCGGTGGCACACAGCAGCGTGCGCACGGCGGGCACGTCGCGCTCGACGGTGGCTTTGTAGAAGGCCTCGAACGCCGCAACGGGCGCGTCGTCTTCGTTGACGCAACCAGCGCACGACGTGGCGAGCACCAGCAGAGCAGACACAGCGAACTTCACGCGCAGCACCATGACGGGACTGTGCGGTCCGCGGCGATCGGTTTCAAGCAGTTGTCACCAACAGGTTGCTCCTCGACGTCGTTGCGGCGGTTGACCCGGCGGCAGGGCTGCACCATCGGGGCTTCATTGCTGAGGAGACCTCGATGACCACCGTGACCAGCCCCTCTCGTGCCGCCCTCGCCCACGCGCTGACCAACGACAAGCACGGCGTCGTGAGCGCTGCTGACGCACGGACGATCGTCGCTGAGAGCGTGACCGAGATTTCCCGCGCAAACGATCCGCAGCGCGCGTTCGTGCGCACCCAGCAGACCGTCAACGCCGCACTCGCCCTCGTGGCGCCGACGGGCAAGGCGCAAGAAGCGCTCAAAGAATTCGGCATCGTTGGCCAAAACGCCGTCGTCGTTCGCCTGGGCGAGCTCGCCCGCGCCGGCGCGTTGCCCGCCGATGTGAAGCGCTCGCTCAACGTGCTGCTCGCCGACGCGGGCGTGATTGCCCCCGGCGCGACGCTTCACACCAACGCCGTCAAGGGCGACGCCAACAAGGGCTTCTCGTTCGAGTTCAGCGCGGGTGCTGTGACGGGCAAGGCCCACGCGCTGCGCTACGGTGCTGGCTGGGTGCTGTCGCCGATGCCGCTGACAAAGAAGAACCTCGACGACGCCACCGCCGCCATGCGCGCCTGGTTCGACACCGACTTCGCGCCCGACATGGCCACGTACTCGTCACCGGCCGAAGTCGCCGCCGCGCGCACCAAGCTGCTGCCGCGCTACGCGTTTTTCCCGGGGGCCAGCGACCCAAACAACCTCGTCGCCGCGTACCCGGTGGTGCTCAGCTTCGACAACCAGACAGGCAGCGACCACGGCTTGTTCCTCGGCCTCGACCCGGCGACGGGCGACCACGAGGCCTACGCCTTCAACTGACCGTCGGGCGATCCAACCACTGGAAAGATCGCGCCGGACGCGGTTCGACCACTGGAAAGATCGTCAGCGGTAGCGCCGGTCGGTGCTGCCCGCGACGACGCCCAGCCGCAGCAACGAGACCCAGCCGTCGTCGCCACACAACACGTGATCGAGCGCGCTCACACCCACCGTGCCCGCCGCGGTGCGCAACTGCTGCAAGCGCGCGGCGTCGTCGACGCTCACGATCGCCGGGCCCGGGCGCCGCCCCACCAACAGGCAGCGTCGACACCCTGCCCCGAGCGTGTGCTGCAACACCGTGGTGGTGAGCGCTTCGTCGTCAGCACTGTCGCCAACGTCGAGGGGCCGAGCCAACGCCACGCGCAACCGCACATCGAGCGCGAGCAACCACAGGCGGCTGTCGTCGGCGAGCCGGGGCCCAAGGGCGGCCACCGCTTCGGCCGGCGACGTCACCCGTGCTGACGATGGTGCCGGCATCAACCACGCGCGCCGCCCGAGCTCGACGACGGCCAGCATTTTTGGGCCCAACAGCGAGCGCAACAACGCGGCATCGCGGGCAGCCGGGTCGAGCTGCAGGGCGCGCGCCGCGTGTTGCACGTCGTCGTCGGCAGCGCGCTCGCCGCACACCAGGCGCACCAACGCCGTGGTGTGCAACGCCCGCGCGCCCAACACGCGCACATCGCGCTCCCGTCGACGCGGCGGCGGCGGAGCCAGGGTGGACAACGACAACGAGGTGGAGAAGGCCGTGGCGCTGGTCATGCCCGATGCATCGCAGGCGACGTGCCAACGCCACGGGCGCTGCTGCATGCGCTCCGGCGCTGCCGACACATTCGCCGCGTTTCACGAGAGATGACTTTCGTTCCACGCCCCATCTCTTGACGACGCGGGCAGCGACTGGTGTGGTGCGGCTACCTCTCCTTCGAGCGCCGTGAGCGCCTTCGAATGTGGGTTCCTTGTGAAGCAAGCCTTGTGTTTAAGTGCCGCTGCGGTGTGCGTGTTGGTGTCGGCGTGTGCAGCAACGGTCGATGAGCCTGTCGACGACGTCACCGGTGAAGGCGAGGGCGAAACGGTCGACGATGTCGCGCGCGCTGACTGTGCCGTCCCCGTGGTGAGTTCGATCGCGCTGCAGGAAGGCATCGTCGAAGACAACCCCGACTTCGATGCGCAGTTCGCCGCCATCGACCTCGACGCCCTGCCCTCGGCCGTCTCCTTTGCCGACGAGAGCGCCTTCATCAGAAGCATCGTGGCCTACAGCCTCGACATCCCCGCGGCGGGCCTTGATGGCAGCGTGCCCGTCGACGAGCTGCGCGCACTGGGCGTGATGGGCGACGTGGTGGCGGCGTCGTTTGCGGGACCCAACGAAGCCCCCGGCGTGCTCGACTTCGCCTTCTTCCGACAGGGCTACCACCGCTTCGCCGCCTGCGTTGGCGGCTGGCCGTTGACGCTGGCCGATTTCAAGCGCGTCTACGGCGACCCCACGTCGACGGTGGAGCCCGTGCTGCTGACCAACAGCCGACCGAAAGCACCACACCCGCGCCGACTGTGGAGCGACGACGTCAACGGCCTGTGGCTCGCCGAAACCCTCGAGAGCGAAGGCGACGACACCGTGCACGAAACCGAAATCGTGCTGCGCGGCCAACGCGTCGACGGCGCCCTCGACTTCATCGTCTACGACGACGTCGGTCAGCTCTCGGCCGTCAGCCGCTTCGCCACGGGCGGGGGGACTGGCAGCGTGCAGACGGCGGCGCCGTACACCTGCCTGTTCTGCCACGGCAACGCCGACACCCTCGCGTTTGACGTGGTGCACCCGCAGTAGGCAGAAGCGGCCGGCGGTGCAGGCACATCGGCATCCAAAGAGGATAAAATATCCGGCTCACTCAATGTGCTGAAGCTGCTGCAGCCGCCGCACCGCCAAAGCGATAGCCAGGACATTCGGCCTGGAGGCGGCAGACGTGCCCAGGAATGATCCCGGGCTCAAGCACCTCGACGTTGGCCCCGCGCCGGAGTTCGGCAAGCACCCGCGCCCGCGCGCGGGCTTTGTGCCGGGCCGTGAGCGTGCGCAGGATGGACGCCTTCACCTCGTCATAGGGAAAGCGATACTCGGGTGTATGTGTGTGAACATGAACGAGCGCGTACAGCCGCTCCGTTTCGACAACAACCGTCGTCCCCGTCTGCGCCGCAAAAGCAACATCCTCGATCGCTTTCGGCAGCGATCCACGCACATAACTCTGCGGCCCACGTCGCGCTTCCAGCTTTTTGAGGGACTCTTGCGCCTCAATTGGCAGCGCTTGATGCCGTTTCTTCTCCGAGGAGTCCTTGAGTTTAAACTGGGCAACTGAAGCCTGTATCTGCTCTGGGAGAGTGTACTCCTTGACGTGTTCTTCGTAATAGTGATGCGCGTCGGCTTCTGTGGGCGCCTCAGCGGCAAACGCCCTGGCCGCGAGCTTGTCAAGGAGGATGGCCCTGGCGAGTGCTGGCCTCAGGTCTGCCCTGGTCTGCGCGAGTACAACGCGCTGGCTGTAGTTCCGCGGGTACACGGTCTCGTCGTCCATCCACGCCACCGCGAGTTCATCAGGCGTGACGACAACGCCCGCGGCGTCGGCCTTCGCGGCGATCAACTGCCGGTCGATGAGCTCCACCAACACGCGCGCTTTGTCGCTCGGTTGAGGTTCCGGTTCACGTTCGGTCTTGTCGGAACGCGTGTGCGCCTGATGGAAAAACTCGACCCGCTTGCGCCCCCAGTAGACGTCCACGGCACGCTCGAGGTCGACGCGAATCTCGACGCCGTCAACGACAGCGACCGGGCCGGGCTTTGTTCCTGCCACCCTGAGCTGCTTCCAGGTGGTGCCGCTGCCGTCGTCAAACGTGATCTTCGCCTGGTCAACGAGTCGCGCGTATTCGGCATCGAGCAGCTTCAGAAACCGCTCCGTGCGAATGCTTGCCAACGCGTAGAACGCTCGCTGGAGCGGGTCTTGCCAGTCGTCGGCGTTGGCGCCGGCGTCGGCGCGAGGCGGGGAAGCAGTCGAAGCTTCTTCATCGGTGCTGTCGGCGCAGCAGTCATCGCCCGGCTCGGAGGTCGGAACCTCGACGTCATCGGTGGGCGGGCGCAGATCCAGCACCGTCGCGGCGTTCGCAGCAGTTCGGAAGTCATCGATGGTGACTGCTGGCTCCTTGAACAGGTCATCCAGAAAGAGCAGCGCTGAATGTTCTTCATCATCGTCAAATGCAATCGGCCCAAACAATCCGCTCGGCGCGGAGAGAAGAGCAGTTCGATGTATCTTGTTGAGCACATACTGAGTATGCAGCCATGCATCTGATCGCCAACCCCTCAGGTCCTCAAGCTGTACCTGTGAAAAACGACGCAGCTCTTCGACACGAACCGACAGGGCCTGCTGGGTCCCCTTCTCAAGGACGAGAAACGCGCGTTCCGGCGACCGGGCCACCGCTTTGGCGTGCGCGGCAGCGAGGTCGCGCTCGCTGAACGGGTAGTAGTGCGGCGCGAGCACCGCCTCCGTCACGGGCCACAGCGCCCCAACCCCCTGGTCGCTTCGCGACGGACACAGCGGCCTGCCGAGCCGCGTGAGTTCTTGTTGCCAAAGCAGCGGCTCGACCAGATCGACGAGGGACTCGTAGATGCGGCGTCGTTCGTTCTCGCTGCGAACCACGGGAGCGGCGGAGCGTGCGCCGACCGCGTGGAGGAGTGCCTGGCGCGAGATCCGGACGCCGTTGACGGTGGCCACCACTTCATCGCCTGGCGCGGCTTCGAAGGCCATCCGCTGCGGGACAAACGGCACCGCTCCATCCGGGCACGGGACGGCAACGGTCGGCCGAGCGTTCACGCGGTGGGACGACGAGGGCCGCGTTGGAGCTGACGGTGTCGCACCGGCCACAAGACCAAGTGCCACGAGAAGAGCGAGCCGGCGCATAGGGCACATCCAGACCGAGAAGGCGACCGCAGACGGTCGTTGGCGTCGTCGTATTCAAGCCCGTCAGTTCGAACCACGCGATCAGCTCGTGGAAACACTCCGTTCGAAAAACAGAGCATTCTCAACGGGTTAAACGAAAAAAACGCGCCGGTCACCCGGCGCGTTTTCATCGTTCCACGTGCTGTTTCACGCGCCTCAGCGGCGGCGGCGACGCAGCAGAACCAGCAGGCCCAGCAGCGGCAGGACCGACGACGTGCTCGTGCTGCTGCAGCCAGCGGCCATCAGCGACGAACCCGCGATGTCGAGCTCGGGCGTTTCGGGCTCTTCGACTTCGGCGGGGCAGTCTTCGGCACATGTGAGCGTGCTCTCCGACGCGCCACAGATGCCGTCGCCGCAGACGTCGGCCGGCGTGCAGTCGGCGGGGCAGTTGGTGACGGTTTCGGTGCTGCCGCAGATACCGTCGCCGCACTCGTCGACCACCGGGCAATCGACGGGGCAGTTGACGCTGGTTTCGCCGTCGTCGCAGGTGCCGTCGCCGCAGACCGGGTCGGGCGTGCAGTCTTCGGGACACGACGCCACCGTCTCATCGCCGCTGCAAATCTGGTCGCCGCACACCGCTTCGTTCGGGATGTCGTCGGACGGATCGAGCGGGTCGGTGCCGCGGTCGACTTCGATGCCGTCGTTGACGGTGCCGTTGTCGCTGTCGGGGTCGGTGGGGTCGGTTTCGCCGCTGTCCTGCGTGCCGTTGAGGTTGCCGTCTTCGCGACCGTCGTTGAGGCCGTCGTTGTCGCTGTCGGGGTTCAGCGGATCGGTTTGGCTGCCAGGACGGTTGGGGTTCGCGTCGATCGGACCGGGGTAGCTCGAGCGGACCTCGACGCCATCGCTGAGGCCGTCGTCGTCGCTGTCGGGGTCGAGCGGGTTGGTCTCGCCGGCGTCACGAATGCCGTCGACGTCGCGGTCTTCGCCAGCGATGCAGGTGCCCACAGCGCGGTTGCCATCGCACAGCGTGTCGCCGTCGGTGTCGGGGTTGGTGCCGTCGGTTTCGCCGCTGTCGACGTTGCCGTTGCGGTTGCGGTCTTCCACGCCGTCACGAATGCCGTCGCCGTCGGTGTCGGGGTTCGTCGGGTTGAGCTCACCAGGTTCGGTACCGCCGTTGCGGTTGCGGTCTTCGGTGCCGTCGAGCACGCCGTCGCCGTCGGTGTCGGGGTCGAGCGGATCGGTGTCGTTGCTGCCGTTGACTTCCACACCGTCGGTGAGGCCGTCGTCGTCGGTGTCAGGGTCGTTCGGATCGGTGCCGATCACGTCTTCCTGCGCGTTCGTCAGGCCATCGCCGTCGGAGTCGTCGCCAGCGCCGTTGTCGTCTTCAGGGAAGTCGACCGGGTCGCGGCCGTTGGTGCGCTCGCTGCCGTCGGACTCGCCACCGTCGTCGGTGTCGGGATCGGTCGGGTCGGTTTCGTTCGCTTCGGGGTTGAAGCGACCATCGCGGCCCACATCTTCAACACCGTCGAGCAGGCCGTCGTTGTCGGTGTCGCTGTCGAGGGGGTTGGTCTGGCTGCCCGGGCGCGCGGCGAAGAAGTCGAGCGGGCCCGGGTAGTTCGAGAGCACTTCGGTGCCGTCGGTGAGGCCGTCGGCGTCGGTGTCGGGCAGCGTGGGGCTGGTCTCGGTGTTGGCGCGCAAACCGTCGCTGTTGGTGTCTTCGCCAACCACACAGGTTTCAGTGCGGAACGTCGAGTCGCGGCCACCGTCGCACAGGCCGTCGTTGTCCGTGTCGACGTCGAGGGGGTTGGTGATGTTGTTGTTCGGCAGCGCCGGGTTGCCGCCAAAGACCTCAGTACCGTCGCGAATGCCGTCGCCGTCGGTGTCGGGGTTTTCCGGGTCGGTGCCGATGTCGCCTTCGTTGATGTCCGAGATGCCGTCTTCGTCGGTGTCGCCGTCGTCGATGCTGATCACGACCAGCGTTTGCAGCACCGCATCAGCACCCGACTGCACGCCCAGGCGCAGGTTGTCGTAGCGCGCGGCGGGGAGCTTGCCCTGCAGGTTGAAGGTATCGATGTCGAGGGAGTTGAGCTCGTCACCCGTCACGCCCGAAACCTGGCCCACGAGGTCGGTCGACACCGTCTCGTTGAACACGTTGCCCGGCGGATTCGCGGTGTTCTGGAGGAACACGTCGATGTCGCTGCGGGTGAGCTGCAGCTTTGAACCGTCAGACGTACACGTGCCCGTGCACAGCGTGAAGTAGTCGCACTGGGGCTGGCCACAGCGGCCGCAGTCTTGCGCGTCGGTGTTGGCAGCACAGCCGTTGCCCTCTTCGCAGGTGTTGTTGTTGGCGGTGGCGCAGCTGTTTTGGGCCGCGGTGCAGGTGCTGAGCTTGTCGACGTCGACGAAGCGGCCGTTGGCGTCGGTGGTGCTGGAGCACACGCCGCTCGAGGGGAATTCCTTGTCGCCTTCGAGGGCAACGATCGTGGCCTTGCCACCACCGCCAGCGAACATCTTGAACGGCAGCAGCGGGGTCGACGCGTTGTCGCCAACGAACTGCGTGAGGAACAAGCCGTTGGCAATCTGCGTCACGCGCGGCGTGGTGTCGGCGGGGTCGACGTAGAGCAACACGAGGGCGAAGGCGCCAACGTACTGCGAGCACGCCTGGCTGCCCGACGCACACGGCGACAGGTACGGCGAACCGAGGTCGGGCACGAGGCCGCCAACCTTGTACTCACCGTCGGGGGTGTTGAGCGCCTGCACGTCCTCGGTGACGCCAGCGAAGCACTCCCAGTAGCCAAAGCCGCTGAGGTCTTCGGCACTGTTGATGGTGAAACAGTCGAGGTCGAGGTCGGCCTCGATGTTCTTCACGGTGCCGTCGGGCAGCGTGAACGCGATGGTGGCGTCGGGAAATTCGCCCGAGCCCCACCAGAACAACAACGCGCCCGCGGCCTCAGAGCCCACCGGCAGGTCGACGACACCGCCCGTTTCGGCGAGCAGGGTCGGGTTGGTGGGCACGCCACCGACGGGGGCTGGCGACGTGACCAGTGAACCGCCCACCACGACGTGGTTGAACGGACCGCGGATGTCAGCGCCGATCGGCGTGAGTGGTTCGCCAGCAAGGGTGAACGACTGCGCCGAAGCAGCAGATGCCCCAAGCGCCAGCGTGGCAAGCAACGTGCGCACCGTCAGGTTCGTCGTCGTCATGGTCGGTCCTTCATTCAGGGCGGCTGCCCGTTCAAGCAGAGGTCAGCACAGGAGCCGCAGTACGTCAGAGTGTATCGGGCGAGGCAGGAAGTTGGCGGACCGTCGGATGTTTGCCCGACGATCCGCCTCAGTTCACGACGGTGAACTCATTCCTCGGCCTTGAAGTCCTGCTGCGTCATGTCGCCCTGCGCATTGCCGTCTTTGTCGACGATGCGGAATTCGACGCGGCGATTGGCCTGCTTGCCGGCTTCGGTCTTGTTGTCGGCGATGGGCTGCGTTTCGCCAAAGCCCTTGGCCTGCAGGCGGTCGGCAGCGACGTGGCCACGGTCGATCAGGTACTTCATCACGCTCTTGGCGCGACGGTCCGACAGCGAGAGGTTGTAGCTGTCTTTGCCGTCGCTGTCGGTGTGGCCCTCGATGAAGATGCCTGGGATCTCGGTGTGCTCGTTGACGACCTTGGCGACGTTGTCGAGCAGCTCGTAGCTCTTGGGCAGAATGCGGTCGGAGTCGTAGGCGAAGTACACCTTGTCGGTGATCTCGATGCGGTCGCGCTTCACGACCACGAGCTTCTTCTTCGTCGCTTCATCCGGGCAGCCGTCTTCGTCCTCGAAGCCGTTCTTGACTTCGCCGTCGTTGGGGCATTCGTCTTTGCCGTCTTCAATGCCGTCGCCGTCGTTGTCGTCTTCGGGGCAGCCGTCGGTGTCTTCCCAACGATCGATGTCTTCGGGCTCCATCGGGCACTTGTCGTCGACATCGGCGATGCCGTCTTTGTCGTTGTCGGGCTCGGGGCAGCCGTCGTCGTCCTCGAAGGTGTCTTTGTCCTCGGGGTCGTTGGGGCATTCGTCTTCGTCGTCAAACAGGCCGTCGCCGTCGGTGTCTTTGCGCTCGGCCTTCTTCGGCTCGTCCTTCTTCGGCTCGACGACGGGCTCTTCCTTGGGAGCCGGACGATCGAACCAGCCGACAGCGCCAAAGACGCGGAAGTCGGGCGCGCCGTAGTCGGGGATGAGGCCCGAGCCGCCGCCGACCATCAGCATGATCGGGCCGACGAAGTACTTCACCGCGAGGTCGGCCTCGAGCGGGAAGCGGTTGCGGTCGGAGCCAAGGCCCGCGAGGGCAGCACGGCCGTTGACGTCGGCGGTGAGGAACAACGTCTTTGGCACGAGGCCCACTTCGGCACCCACGCCGTAGGTGACAGCGCTGCCGATGACGAGGTCGTCGCCCTGAATCTTGCGCGGGAAGCGCAGCTGCATGCCCACGTCGGCGCCGAAGCGCACGTACTGGCTGTTGAAGCCGACGGAAAAGGCCGGCGTGACGTTCGGCAGCGCATCACCCGCGAGGGCCCCCGCCGTCGGGTTCGACGTGAGCAGCTGGGCGATGGGGATGATGTCGGAGGCGAGGCGGAACGAGGCGACAAAGCCGTCGTTCCACGGCGTGAGCAGCACCTTGGCGAGCAGGCGCAGGTCGCCCGTACCAAACGCGGTCAGGCCTTTGCCATCGAAGCCGCCGCCGTTCATGTAGTAGGCCGGGGCGACGACGCCGATTTCGAAGCGGTCGAACAAACCGATCGCCGCGGCGATCTCGGCGTTGACCTGGTTGGCCACGATCGCGTCGCCCACCTGCTCGCCGCTGTTGTTGCGAAACACGAGCGGATCGTTGGCGTACGACACCAGCGCCCACGCCGACGGCACCAGATGCGGCAGCACCGCAGGGTGGTTCGTGACGATGTAGTTGTGCGGGCCCGCGGCGGCCTCGAAGTGGTTGATGCCACCGGCGCGAACCACGGCTGGCGTCAACACGGTGACAGTGATCAAAAACGCCGCGAGAAGATCTTTCATCGATCGCATTGGGGCATCACAGCCCATTGAAGGCGATGCGTCATCCGCCTTCTGACTCAGGCGTCCGTGCCACATGTCCCACCGACTGTGGCTGAAATGTCACCACATATTCAAGCACTTGGCAGATCACGTGATCGTTGGAGCTACGATCGGTGCCAGCAAAATGACACGAGCGCGGCCATTCGACCGCGCTCGTTCAAGTGGACTGACCGGGCTTGACAGGACGATCGCCTCTCGTTTCCGAGTGCGCTTCGTCTGCTCAGCGTTTCTTGGGCGCGTGCTCGACAACCGTGTCGACGAGGCCGTAGGCGAGGGCCTCTTGCGCCGTGAGGTAGCGATCGCGGTCGGTGTCGCGCTCGACCTCGGCGAGGGGCTTGCCCGACGCGTTGGCGAGGATCGCGTTGAGCTGGTGGCGCATCTTGACGATTTCTTTGGCCTGGATCTCGATGTCCATGCTGGTGCCACCAGCGCCGCCGTGGGGCTGGTGGATCATGACCCGACCGTTGGGCAGGATTTGGCGCTTGCCCTTCGTGCCCGCCGCCAACAGCACAGCCCCCATCGAGGCGCACTGGCCCACACACACCGTTTGCACGTCGCAGCGGACGTATTGCATGGCGTCGTGGATCGCGAGCCCAGCAGTCACGACACCGCCGGGACTGTTGAGGTACATGATGATGTCTTTCTCGGGGTCTTCCGACTCGAGATACAACATCTGCGCAACGATCAGGTTCGCCACCGCATCATTGATGCGGGTACCGACGAAGATGATCCGGTCTTTCAGCAAGCGGGCCCAGAGGTTGTAGCTCTCTTCACCGCGGGCGGTCTGCTCGACGACGTAGACCATGGCTCAGCCCTTCCCCGACACAGCGTTGCGGTCGCTGGAGCGGTCAATCAGTGTGTCGACGAGGCCGTAGTTGATGGCCTCTTGCGCAGACATGAAATAGTCGCGATCGCCGTCGGATTCGATTTGCTCAACGTTCTTGCCGCTGTGCTTGGCGAGGATTTCGTTGAGGCGACGCTTGAGCGCCATGATCTCTTTGGCCTGGATTTCGATGTCGGCCGAGGTACCGCCGGCACCGCCGTGGGGCTGGTGGATCATGACCCGGCTGTGCGGGAGGATCTGGCGCTTGCCTTTGGCACCCGCCGCGAGCAGCACCGAGCCCATCGACGCGGCCTGGCCGATGCACACCGTCTGCACGTCGCACGGGACGAACTGCATGGTGTCGTAGATGGCCAGGCCCGCCGTGACGCTGCCGCCGGGGCTGTTGATGTACATGATGATGTCTTTTTCGGCGTCGTCGGCCGCGAGGTACAGCATCTGGGCGACGACTTCGTTGGCGACGTCGTCGTCGATGGCGCTGCCCAAAAAGACGATCCGGTCTTTCAGCAGGCGCGACCAGATGTCGTACGCGCGCTCGCCGCGGGCGGTCTGCTCGATGACGACGGGGGAATAGCTGGACTGCGGACGGTTGCGCTCGATCATGGTGGGCTGTCCTAGCAGAGTCGGGGGAAGTTCGCCGGTCGACGGCGCCTCAAAATGAAAACCGCGTGCGCTGTCGACGACGCGCGTGGGTGCACGTGGACCTGTCCCGCCACGAGCGTGATGGCTGGTCAGTTCACGCGCACACGCCCGAGCACCACCTCGGTGATGTCGACGGCACCATCGAACGCGAGGGCCGCGCGCGTGTCGAGCACGACGCTGGCACCGCGCTCACGACGAATCAGCTCGATGATGGGCAACAGGCTGGCGACCACTTCCTCGCCGAGGCGGGCGCGTTCGGCCTCGATCTCGCGGATGGTGGTCTGCTGAAATTCGGCCGCAGCTTCTTCGGCGGAACGACGACCGCCGGCGCTGCTGCCCATGCTTGAAAGCTTCTCGAAGCGGGCCTTCGCCTCGTCGAAGCGCGCCTGCAACTTCGCCGACGCCGCCTGCCCCGCAGGGCATTCGTCGAGGAGGCGGGCCATGTTCACGATCAACAGCGAGGCGTTCGGCGTGGTCATGGGCGGGACTATGTCATCCCGCCGCTGCCACGGCGACAGCCACGATGGCGCCGATCGACACCGTCCACACCACGGTGCGCAGACCGGGGATGCCCGCGACGTAGATGGGGAAGTAGAGCACGCGCGCGCCGAGGTAGACCCAGGCCGCCGTGGCCGTCGTGGGCGACGTCTTCTGCGCGACCACCACGGCCAACACCACTGCCGCAAACAGCGGGAAGGTTTCCTGGAAGTTGCGGCTGGCGCGCTCGATGCGGCCCACCACCGCCGACGGCGTCTTCTGCTCGTCGCGCGGCCCCATGGCAAAGCCGAGACCGCGGGTCAGCAGCGTCGACGACACCTGCACCACGATGTGCACCAGGCCAAGGGCAACAGCGAGGACGAGGACGGTGATTTCGGTGCTCATGGACCGCACTACCACAGTAACGGATTCGTTGAAAGCAGCTTCACGGCGACGCTGGCACCACCGCCCCTGCGAACCGCGAAGCGATGAAGGCCCCGGTGTCGTCGCTGGTGAGGGCTTTGGCCAACGCAACGACGCGTGGGTCCTTCGTGGCGTCGGCGTTGACGACGAGGATGTTGGCGAAGTTCGACGTGGGCGGCTCACGCACCAGGGCCGCTTCGGGCTTCAGGCCCGCCTCGAGGACGTAGTTGGCGTTGATGACGGCGGCGTCGACGTCGGCGAGCACGCGCGGCAGTTGGGCGGCGTCGAGTTCGCGGATCACCAGCCCGCGCGGGTTGTCGATGACGTGTTGCGGCGAGGGCTCGGCGACGGCGGGGTCGAGGCGCAGCAGGTTGGCCGACTGCAGCAGGCGGAGCGCGCGCGCGCTGTTGGTGGGATCGTTGGGGATGGCGACGACGGCGCCAGTGGCCGGCAGCTGCTCCAGCGACGTCACGCGCGCGTACAGGCCAAGCGGCTCGACGTGGACGCGGGCAACGGTGGCCAGCGTGGTTTTGCGATCGGCGTTGAAGCGATCGAGGTAGGGCTGGTGCTGAAAGAAGTTGGCGTCGAGGTCGTGGGCGGCCAACGCGAGGTTCGGCTGGACGTAGTCGGTGAGTTCGATGACCTCGAGGGTGATGCCCTGTGCGGCGAGGGCGGGGCGCACGTGCTCGAGGATGATCGCGTGCGGAACAGGGCTCGCACCCACCCGCAACGTGCTGTTCGACGACGAGGACGACGAGCACGACGAGACAACGACGGCAGCGAGAATCAGCGCGAAACGCAGCATGCGAACTCCAGTCAGGTGCGGGCGAAGACGCGGGCAGCACGCGCGCCGGCCCACTGCACGAGGTGCACGAAGACGACGAGGACGACGACGGTGGACACCATCACGTCGGTGCGGAAGCGCTGGTAGCCGTAGCGCACGGCGAGATCGCCGAGGCCACCGCCGCCCACCGCGCCCGCCATCGCCGACCACGACACGAGGCTGACGGCGACGAGGGTGGCGCCACGCACGAGGGCCGCTTTGGCTTCGGCGAGGTAGACGACGCGCACCACCTGCGCCGGTGTTGCCCCCATGCCCACCACCGCTTCGACCGTGCCGCGTGGCACTTCGCGCAGCGCACTCTCGACGATGCGGGCCACAAACGGGATGGCGGCGACGACGAGGGGGACGATCGCGGCGGCGGTACCGATCGACGTGCCGACCACCGCGCGCGTCAGCGGCATGAGGGCCACCATGGCGATCACGAACGGCACGCTGCGACCGATGTCGACGACGGTGGCGACGACGCGGGAGGTGCGTGGTCGGGGTGCGATGCCGTCGCTGGCCCACACCACGAGCGCAATGCCGATCGGTGTGCCGAGCACGCCCGCGAAGAGTGTGGACACCACCACCATCACCACGGTCTCGACGGTGGCGGGCAGCAACAGGCGCACAAGTTCCTGCAGCATCAGGCGACCGCCTGCAGACGACGGTGCAACACCGACGACGCTGAACCGCGCTCGAGCAACGTGCCGTGGGCGAGCACCACGACGTCGTCAGCGATGCGGCGCACCACCTCCATGTCGTGGGTGACCACCACGACGGTGACGCCGAGATCGTCGCGCACGCGGGTGATGGTGTGCAGCAACGACGTCGTGGTGTCGGGATCGAGGGCCGAGGTGGGCTCGTCGAACAACAGCACCTGTGGGCCCGTGGCCAATGCCCGCGCGATGGCCACGCGTTGCCGCTGCCCACCCGACAACTGTGCGGGATGACGCTCGCCGCACGACGACAATCCGACCCACTCGAGCAACTCACGCACGCGTGCGTCGCGGGTGAAGCGAGGCGACCCCATCAGCTCGAGGGGCAGTGCGACGTTCTCGGCGGCCGTGCGCGACGACAACAACGCGAGGTCTTGCGACACCACGCCCAGCCGACGGCGCAGCAGACGCAGACCGCGTTCGTCGACGAGGAATGGGTCAACGCCGTCGATGACCACCCTGCCCGTTGTGGGTCGCTGCAACGTGGCGGCACAGCGAAACAGCGTGCTCTTGCCCGCCCCACTGCTGCCGATGATCGTGGTGATGGTGCCGCGCGGCACGTCGAAGCTCACATCGCGCAACGCCTGCACCGACGACGCACCAGCACCAAACGTGCAGCCAACCGCATCGAACGACAACGCGACATCCACGGCTGTGAAACTCACGCGACACCTCCACTGACGACGAGGACCAGGCCAAGGGCTGCTGCATCCAACGACGCGGCGGCGGCGTTTGCGGGTGCTGGACTCAACCAGCCAAAGCGCACGCTTGCGAGGCGCAGCCCAACGCCCACGGCGATGCCGGCACTCGATGCTGTGCCTTCGCCGAGGCCGGCGGCGCGTCCCACGACGAGGACGACGATGCCCGCGACCGCTGCCAACGTGTACAGCTCGCCGCGACGAAAGATGGCTGGGACTTCGCGGATGAGCACGTCGCGCACGACGCCACCGCCCACAGCGCCGATGGTGCCCAACACGACCGCCGCGACGTCGGCCAGGCCCGCGTGCAGGCACCGCAACGTGCCCGCAACCGCGAACCACCCGAGGCCCACCGCGTCGAGGCCGACGATGGTGCGATCGAGGAAACGCCCCAGCCGCTCGCCGAGAAACCAGGCCCCCGCGACGGCGACAGCGACAGTGACGAGGTACGCCACCGAGCCAAACGCAAGCGGTGTGCCCTGCTGCAACAGCACATCGCGCGTGATGCTGCCGCCGAGGCCAGAGACAAAGCCGAGGCCCGCCATGCCGACGATGTCGTAGCCCCGCTGGCGCGCGAGCAAGGCCCCCGAAAGCGCCCCCGTGAACACCGCCACGATTTCCACGACTGTGACCGCGGCCGCAGACAAACCAAACATGACACCCTCCGCCGCGGTGCGGCTGAAGCGCTGGAAACTCATCCGTTCAAGTGGACAGCCGTTCGAGCCGGCGAAGACTCAGCCGCGATGGTGGCCGCGCCACATTCGCTGCGAGGCACCGCAACGACAGGGACGGCAACAGAGGCGTGCGGACGGTGACATGGTGCGTTAGTTGTATTCAGCGGACACGCATCCGTCAAGACGGAACCAAGATCCGGCCGCGGCCAACGTCCCTCGACAGCGTCGACGCTGCGGCCCATGCTTCAGGTGTGAGCGCTGAATACCTCTGGGGCACCCTTCGCTTTGCGCCGCCGCCTGGTTTGCGCGACGACACGCTCGTCACGTTCACCGCGGCCCATGGCCGAGCCAACCTGACCATCGCTCGTGACGACGACGCCGGCGCACTTGAGCCGTATGCGCGCGCACAGGAGCAGGCCCTCGTTGCTCGCCGCTTGAAGGGCTACCGCGCCACGCTGACGACGACGAAGCTCGGCAAGCACGCCGCCGTCGTGGTCGAGCGCACCTTTGTCGACGGCCGGACCCTCGTGCAGCGGCAGGTGTTTGTCGCCGAAGGCCGCGCGGTGGTGATTGTCACCGGCACCGCCCACGAAGGCGACAGCGCCGCCAACATCCACGCCGTCGATGACGTCGTTACTTCTTTGTCGTTCTCGTCTGTCCCAGGAGCTTCGCGATGAACTTGCCTGTTGGTTCTACGTCTGCTGTTGCCCGCCCCATCACTGCCCCGCTGGGCACGTCGACGAAGGGCGCTGACGTTGCGATTCGTTCGGCGCAGGGACTCACCACGCCGAGCAACGACCTGTTCGGCGACAAGGTCCGCCGTGGTGTGGCTGCAGCACTCGTGGGCGTGTCGCTGCTCGGCGGGGCGCAGATGGCGCAGGCCGATACGCTCAACGTGCAGGCACCGCAGACGACCTCGTTTGTCGCCGCGACGCCGGCCACGGGCCCGCCGCACTTCGACGTCGGTGCCACTGCGAGCGCCGACAGCCTCGCTGGTCAGCAACGCCTCACGGATTTCATCAACGGCACGAAGAAGCTCAACGCCAGCGCTCCGGTCACCGCCGACGCCCGCACCACCGCTGCCTTCGACACGTTCAACACCCGCCTCACCCAGATCCTGCACCACGACGCGGGTTCACTCGCCGCTGGCTTTCGCCCCACCCAGCCCGGCGAAGCCGTCAGTGCAGCACAGCTCGAGCAGTTCAACGGCGCGGTGAAGGACCTCATCAAGGAGCTGCCCATCAGCACCCTCGGTGACGGCGCCCGCGCAGAGCTCGACAAAGCGCTGCTGCTGCTCGGCAGCGACGCCGACCTCACCAACAAGCGCATCGGCGATTTGCCCTCGGTGGCCCGCGATGCCGCACGCGCCATCCTCAAGGACCTCCGCGCCGATCACCCTGCTGCGTTTTGGACCGCCGCCACCGCCGTCGCTGGTGGGGCCATCGCCGTCGGCTACACGCAGGGCACCGATGCGCTCGAAAAGATCGGCATCAAGCCGCAGATTCGCACCGGCGTGTTCAAGAACGACACGAGCCGCCTCGACGTGGGCGTTGGCGTGAAAGCCGGCGCGAAATTCAGTGACCCGCAGACCACCATCAACGTCGACGGCAGCCACCGCTTCGAGAGCGGCACCGTGCTGCGCGGCGGTCTTGAGGCGCGCCTGCGCGGCAACGAGTTCGCGGGCGGCCGCATCAGCGCGGGCGTGGCGACAACGAGTGGCCTCAACGCTGAAGGTCAGATCAACGTCGACCAGAACTTCAAGCCCATCGATGCGCGCCTGAGCATGTCGAAGCAGTACGACCGCTGGAGCGTGAGCGGCGGTGCGGCCTACACCTTCAGCGACGACCGTTTCTCGGCGTCGGTCGCTGCTGGTCGGACCTTCGACATCAACACCAAAAACGACCTCAGCCTGGAAGTCCGCGGCAGCGTCGACAACAAAGGCGAAAGCCGCGTCGGCGTGGGCTTGACCTACCGCTGGTAAGCACATCGTCGATGTGACCAAAAAAGATGCGGCCCAATGGCCGCGTCTTTTTGTTTCGGCACCGCAAGCGGTCGAATCACGACGCAGACATCGACTTGCGCGGAGCACTTGCAGGGGCGCGCAGGTTGGCGCGGTAGGCCTCGCGCAGGCCCTGGTCTGCGAGCACGGCCTCTGCATCGTTGACGACGTCGACGATCTCGCGCAGCGCGGGGCGCAGGTCGGCGTAAACACCATCGCCGTAGCGCGCCGGCTCGAAGCGTTCGCGCAAGCGGGCCGCCGCACGGTGCACTTCGAACGGCGTGGCATCGGGCTCGACACCGAGGAACGTGAAGTAGTCGCCGTGCCGGGCCAGCGCGAGCCGATCGACGACGCGGGCGCGGTCGATGGCCAACGACTGCTCGCGGCGCGCCACGACGTCGGTGGCCCCCACCGGCAGCCCCCGCGCGAGCACGTTCACCGCACCACAGGCGACCGCGAGCAGTGCCGTCCGCAACACGACATGGGCATGCAGGCCAGCGCCGAGCACGACGTCGTCGAGGGTGCGCGTGCCGTCAAGCTGTTCGACCACCAGGCGTTCTTGCGGCGACAGCGGCGGCAACGTCACCGACAGGTCGGCCGCGCCCAGCAAGGTCGAAGGCCCGCCAAGCACACTCCACAAGCGAGCGTCGTCGTATTTGCGGCGCACGCCCTCAGCGATGACGGCGTCGAAGTGGTGCTCGAGACGCACGCGATCGGCGGCGTGGGCGCGCTCTTCGCTGAACGTGAACGCACCAGCAGCACCTTCAAACAGGTGCAACACGTGTTCGGTGAGCACACCGCGTACCGCCGAAAACAGCTCCTCCAACTTGAGCGCCCCGTCGTCGACCAGACGCGCACAGAGTCGGCGTGCTGACACCGGCTCGCCAGCGCGCAACGTGCTGTAGACCGCTGCGGTGACAAGCCCCGCTTTGAGCAGGGCCTCTTCGGGCCGGTCTTGTGGCGACGACGACGACACAAAAACCGGCTCGCCCTCCTCGAGAAACAGCACGCGCTGGCGGTGGCCGTCGGTGGTGATGGTGACAGCACCCGTGACGCGTTGCCGGTGGGCCGCCAACAACAACGCCGGCAGCTCGCCGTCGACCAAACGCCCCTCGGGTGGTTCGAGCGTACGAAACGGCAACGGCGGTGCGGGCTCGTGGGCCCATGCGGCGGCGATGTCGACGACGTGGCCGCCGTGCACCAGCCCCTCGTCGTCGGTGCTGCTGCGACGTTGCCGGCCAACATCGGTGGCCAACGGTGCGGTACCTGGCGGCATCGCATCGAAGCGACCGCCGACAAAGGCGAGGCGGGCACGGGCGCGCGCGTCGTCGAGCGCGGCGCGGGCTGCTTCTTCCTCGGCGCGCAACTGCGTGAGGCGTTCGGCTTCGCGCGCGGCGGCCTGCACCAACGCCTGCTGCTCGGCCTGCAACTCCTCGAGCCGCGAACGAGCACTGGCGGTCTGTTGACGAAGCGCCTGCTCGACGACGGCGGCCTCTTCGGCGAGCCGCAAACGCTCGGCGGCCGCTTGCGCCGACAAGCGCTGCAACACCGCTTCCTGTTCGTGCAGCTGGGCCTGTTGGGCGGCGTGCTCGTCGGAAAGCACCTGCTCGCGCTGAATGCGTTGCTGCTGCAGTGCCGTGAGTTGTTCCTGCTCGGCGGCGATCGCCGCAGCCAAAGCCGCACGCTGCGTGGACGCGGTGACTTCGGCTTCGGCGCGTTGGCTGTCGAGGGCGGTGAGTGCGTTCTGCGCTTCTTCACGACGACGGTGCAGCTCGTTGCTGAGCTGGTCGACCGCTTCTTGCGCGCGCAAACGCTCGATCTCCAACTCGGCCAACCGCGAACGTGTGCGCTGTTCTTCGTCGGCACTCGTCGACGTCAACGCGGCGATCGCGGCCTCGAGCGACGCGCGTTCTGTGGCCAGCGCGTGCAGTCGCTGTTGCTCAGCGACGCGCTGCTGCCGTTCGGTTTCGTCGAGCTGCGCGAGGTTGTGCTCGCGGGCTTTGACCTCGTCACGCAGGGCGGCAAGGCGTGCCTCTTCGCGCGCCAGCTCATGGGCCTGCGTGTGCTGCGCTGCTGCCAGCGCGTCGTGGGCCGCGGCCTGGTCGCGCTGCAACTGCTCAACACGCTGCTGCTCGTCAGCGAGGCGTGCTGTGTGCTCGGCGTGCAACTGCTCAACAGCCTGCTCAGCGGCAAGGCGCTCGGCGTGCAGCTGTGCCAACCGCGCTTCTTCGGCGTGTGCTCGCGCGGCAGCAGCGTCGAGGGCCGCAGACAACTCGAACTGCAGCGCTTCGCGTTCGGCCTGCAGCGCTTGCAGGTGGGCTTCTTCGTCGCGACGACGGGCTTCGCGTTGTGCGGCGGCCGCGGCCTCTTCGCCTTCGACGACGACGCGGCGAGCGGTGACGTCGTTGAGGGCGGCGGCTTCATCGGCGAGGCGTTGCACACGCGCTGCATCAGCAGCGTCGAGGTCGCGCTGCACCTGCTGCTGCCGCTCGGCGATGGCATCGAGTTCCGACTGGTCTTCTTGCACCCGCTGCTGTGATGCCGAAACGACGTCGTCGTGCTCGCGCAACAGCTGCTCGCGGCGCGCAGAAAGCTCAGCCAACCGCGCTTGCTCGGCGGCCAACCGGCGCTGTTGCTCGTCGTGCAAGGCTGCCAACGCGGCTTCGGCCGCAACACGCTCAGCGGCAAGGGCGGCGACGCGGACTTCTTCCTGCTCGAGGCGTGCGGCCTGCTCAAGGGTCAGCTGCTCAAGGGCCTGCTCAGCGACGTGGCGGGCCTCAACGAGTTCCTTGAGGCGTGCTTCTTCTTCCTGCAGGCGCGCGGCCTGAAACTCCATCGCGGTGCGCAGGTCGGCCTCGGCGGCCGTGCGGGCCTCGTCGAGGGCGAGCAGCTCGGCCTCTTCGGCCTCTTTGCGCAGGCGCTGCTCATCGCGCAGCATTTCGACTTCGGCCACGGCGTTGGCGCGACGTTGACGAACGGCCGCCAGCGTTGCTTCGGCTTCGGCCAACCGGCGTCGGTGGTCGTCGTCGAACTGGCGGGCTGCGGTCTCGGCGACGAGGCGATCGAATTCGATCCCCTCGGCCGACGCTGCCGCCGCCACCGTTGCCGCTTCGATGGCAGCGACGTCGCGACGGGGAACGGGCGTGTCGTTGATGACGTCGCCGTCGGCCGTTGCGACGTCGGCGGGCACGCCGCGCGGCACCATGCGCTGCACGGGAATCGTGCGGTCGGCGAAGGTGCGCTCGTTGAACGCATCATCGTCGAGGGCAGCACGCACCTCGGGGGGACGGCCGATGCCCGACGGCGGCGTCTCTTGATCATCGACAAAACTGTGTGCGTTGCGCCCGCTGTGCAGGATCGCGGGCTGCAGCAATTCGTCGTCGTCACCGAGCAGGTCGCCCGGCAGCATCGCGGGGGCCACCACGATGGTGCGCACGGGTTCGGGGGTGCGTTCGAGCAGGTCGTGCTCGTCGATGGTGACGAGCAGCCCGTGCGGCAAGATCGGCGACGGCGTGCCCACGTAGGCGGCGATCTTGGCGACGACGCGGCCGGCTTCGACGGGCACCTGGAAGAAACCGTCGCCACCAGCGATCAACGCGTCGGTCGTCGAGCGAATGCTCTCGGCGCCCGTGCCGATGAACAGCACTGGCACGCTCGCCGCGGCCGGGGCTTCGCGCAGCACCGCGCAGACGTTGGCCGCACCGTCGTCGATGGTGAGCAGGTCGACGATGACGCCCGAGGGGATGCCGTCTCGGCCCACGAACGCAGACACCGCGGCGTCCTGGTCGCGCGCGACGTGCACCGTGAGACCGGCAGCCGAAAACGCCTGCGACAGCGGATCCAGAAACGCCGGTCGACCCGACAGCAACAGCACCGAAGGCTGCGACATGCCCTGTTGCACCACGTTCCACGTCCTGGCCGGAGGCCGTAAACCACTGAATTCACGTGCGATTCAAACTGCGCGCACCGTAGCACGTCGCACATTGACCCGTCCAAGAAGGCGACGCCGCCCGTTGCCAGCCGCCACGGCAGCGCCCACAGGGCAGTGATGGACATCTCGCTGACCTCGGTCTGCAAGCGCTATGGCGCCGTCGAAGTCGTCACGGACCTGTCGATCCGGCTTGCTGCTGGACGCGTCGTGGCCCTGCTTGGCCCCAGTGGCTGCGGCAAGACGACGACGCTGCGGATGATGGCGGGCCTCGAGCGCGTGAGTGCCGGCACGTTGCAGCTTGGTGACGTGGTCGTCGACGACGGCGCCTCGCGGTTTGTGCCACCAGAGCGTCGCGGGCTTGGCATGGTGTTTCAGAACTATGCGCTGTGGCCGCACCTCAACGTCGTCGAGAACGTGGCGTATCCGCTGCGCTTGCGCGGGCAAACGGCCACCGATGCACGTCGTCACGCGCTGCAGGCGCTCGAGCGCGTCAAGCTTGTGCACCTCGCCGATCGCGGCGTGCATCAGCTCTCGGGCGGGCAGCAACAGCGCGTGGCGGTGGCGCGTGCCGTCGTCGGTGATGGGGTGCGTTCGCCGCCGGTGCTGTTGCTCGACGAGCCGCTGGCCAACCTCGACGCCCGTCTGCGCGAAGAGATGCGCGGCGAGTTGGCGACGTTGGCGCGCACCTCAGGGGCGTCGGTGGTGCTCGTCACGCACGACCAGCAAGAAGCCTTCGCCATCGCCGACGACGTCGTGGTGCTGGATCGCGGTCGACTCGCGCAGCAGGGCACGCCGCTGGACATCTACCTGCGGCCAGCGTCGGCGTTCGTGGGCGCATTTGGCGGGGCGATGGCGGTGGTCGACGGCGTGGTGCACCAGCGGGGGGTCCGTGTCGGTGACGCGCACGTCGACGCGACGGTGGTGCACCTCGCTGGCGACCTCGCTGAGGGGGCACCGGTGAAGGTGGGCCTGCGCCCCGAATGGCTGCGGCTGGCGACCGACGGCGAAGGCGGCCTCGACGTCCAGGTGCTGCAATCGCTGTTTCTGGGCCGCGAGCACGAGCTCTCGTTGCGCTGTGGCGCATTCACGCTGGGCTTCAGGGTGCCGTCGACGCAAGCGGCGCCGCTGGTTGGGGATCGGCTGCGCGTCGTGCCGGTGCGGGCGTGTGCGTTCGCCGAATGAGCAGGAGTGACGACGAGGGTGCTACGGTGTTGCGCATGATGTGTCGGCTCACACTGGTAGCGGTGGTGGTGATGCTTGCGGGCTGTCAACAACTCGGCCTGCCCTGCGTGGCCGTCGACGATTGCGACCGTGGTGACGTGTGCATCGCCGGCAGTTGTGTGCAGGCCTGCAACAGCAGCAGCGACTGCGCCGATGCCGTCTGCGTCAACGGCTTGTGCATCGGCGAGGGCGAGGGCGAAGGAGAGGGAGACCCCGGCGAGGGCGAGGGCGAAGGAGAACCCGGCGAGGGCGAGGGCGAGGGAGAACCCGGCGAGGGTGAAGGCGAAGGCGAGGGTGAAGGCGAGGGTGAAGGCGAGGGTGAAGGCGAGGGCGAGGGCGAAGGCGAGGGAGAAGGCGAGGGAGAAGGCGAAGAACCCGATTCGTGCGCGCCGACCGATCCGTTTCACAACGACCTCGACGGCGACTGCTTGCCCGACCTCGTCGTGGGAGCCCCCGGTGCTGGCACCGTGGTGATGATCCGCAGCCCCGCGAATGGTGTGTTCACTGGCGAACCCACAACGTCGACGGTGGCCGACTCTGGCAACGTCCGCTTCGGTGCAGCCCTTGCGATTGCCCCCCGACGAGCGGGCGATGGCCGTCGCTTCGTCTACATCGGCAAGCCCGACGGCACGGCACCAAGTGTGTCGATTGTTGGCGTGTCGTCGACGTTCGTGGTGGCCGAAGTCGCCATGAACGCCGTTGGCAACACGGTGGCGTCGGGGCTTGGCGCGTCGATCGCGGTCGCCAACAGTTCGAGCACATCGCCGGGTCAACTCCTGGCAACGCAGCCAACGTTGTCGGGAACGCCGCCTGGCCGGCTGTTGGCAGCTCCAGTGCAAGCGCTGCTCGACGGGGCCATCGTGCTCGTGCGTGAGCTGTTCCCGGCCGACGTGGGCACCATTGGCGGCGGCACCACCTTCGGCACAAGCGTGACGCCAGCAGCCGATGTCGACGGCGATGGCCGACGCGACTTCCTCGTTGGTGCCCCTGGCCTCGTCGTCAACGGCACGTCACGCGCTGCGTTCTTCGTGTCGTCGTCGAGCAACACGGTGGTGGGCACGCCGATCGCGATGCCGGCAGGCAGCAGCAGTGCAGGTCTCGACGTGGTCGACCTGGGCGACATCGATGGTGATGGCCGCGACGACTATGCGCTCGGCGCGCCCGACGACGGCACGCGCGGCCGTGTCTTCATTGTGCAGTCCACGTCGGCGACGGTGCGCACCATCGAGCCCACCGCGATCGTCTCGCTCAACGCCCGCTTCGGCGCGGCCATTGCCCCTGTGAAAGACCTCGACGGCGATGGCCTCAACGAGTTCCTCATCGGCGCGCCCCTCGACACCATCACCGCCGTCGACGTGCCGGGGTGCGATGCCTTCAGCCCGCGCGCGTACACCGGCGATTGTGCGGGTGGTGTGTACCTCCTGCCGAGCACGCGTCTGACGTCGAGCACACCGGTGCCGTGCTTCTTTCGCAACACGCAACGTGCGGGTCGACTGGGCGCACAGCTGCGTGGGCTTGGCGCGTCGCTGTTGCCCGAGCTTGCTGCCGATCACCAACGCATCGTCGTCGGTGAGCCAGCCCTTGGTGTGAACGACGCCGCCACCCCCAACGACGACAGCCTTGGCGCTGTGCTGGTCGTGACGTTCAAGTACGACGCCACCGCGAACAACAATGCGGGCGGCTGTCTCGTCAACGCCAACGAGCTCGGCTTGAACACCGCAGGCTCGTTGTTCGGCGCTGCCCTGCCCCACGGATGAGCACACGGATCCACCGATGAGCAACGACGCCAACACCTACAACCGCGAGACGTACGACCGCATCTGGCCGCAGATGTCGGACTACATCCGCTACAACCCCGGCGCGCGACATCGTCGTCGTCACATCTTCGAATTTCTCGAGCGCGTGCGCTTTCGCAGCCTGCTGGATGTCGGCTGTGGCAACGGCGAGTTGTTGTCGTTGCTCGCGCAGCGTTTTCCGGGCCGGCAACTCTCGGGCGTCGACTTGTCGCAGGTCGCCGTCGACACGAACCAGGCGCGCTTTGCGCAGATGCGGTTCTCGGTCAGAAACGTCGAGACTGAAGCACTGCCAGGTCCCGTCGACGCGATCGTGTGCAGCGAAGTGCTCGAACACCTCGACGACCCGACGCGTGCGCTCCGCCACATCCACGACGCCCTCGTCGTGGGCGGCCATGCGGTGCTGACCGTACCGACGGGCACGGTGCACACCACCGAGCGGCACTTCGGGCACATCCGCCATCCGCGCCCCGACGAGCTGCGTGAGCAATGCCGTGCAGCCAACCTCGAGGTGCTCGACCTGCGCGTGTGGGGCTTTCCCGTCTACTCGTTCACCAAGTGGGCGACGAACCTGAAGCCCGATGCGGCCCTCGAGCGCTTTGCCGGTGAGAAGCCCTACGGCTTCGTTGAGAAGGCGATCTCGACGTCGTTGACGGCGTTGAACTACTTCAACTTCGAGCGCTCGGCCCGTGGCGTGCAGCTCTTTGCGCTGGTGCGACGTCGATGACCCACACTTCTGCTCCCACGTTTTGGATCACTGGCGGCCACGGCATGTTGGGCACGCGCCTGGCGGCTGATGCGGCGAAGGCGGGCTTTCACGTCGTCGTCACTGGCCACGAGGTCGACATCGGCGACCGCGCGGTGGTCGATGCCTTTGTGAACGTCACGCACCCGCGCGTGATCGTGAACTGTGCCGCGTACACCGCCGTCGACAAAGCCGAGAGCGAAGTCCACCTCGCTGAGCACACCAACGTCGTGGGGCCGGGCGTGTTGGCTGCGGCAGCTGCGCGCGTGTCGGCGACGATGGTGCATGTCTCGACGGACTACGTCTTCGGCGGTGCCGGCTCGACGCCACTCACCGAGCAAGCGCCTACAGCCCCCACGAGCGTGTACGGCCGCACCAAGCGTGACGGCGAGCAGGCGGTGTTGGCGGCCAACGATCGCGCGATCATCGTGCGCACGTCGTGGCTGTATGCGGCCACGCACAAGAACTTCGTGCGCACCATGTTGTCGTTGATGGCCACGCGCGAGCAGCTGCGTGTGGTGGGCGATCAGCGCGGGCGCCCCACGTCGACAGCGACGTTGTCGGCGGCGATCATCAACCTGATTGGGGCCAACGCCCGTGGCATCGTGCACGTCGCCGACGACACCGGCTCTGCGGGCATTTCCTGGTACGACTTCGCCGTGGCGATTCGCGATGAAGCCGTCGCTGCTGGCCTGCCCGTCGTCGTCAAGGCCATCGAAGCGATTCCCACGTCGGCCTACCCCACGCCCGCCGTGCGCCCCGCGTGGAGCGTGTTCGACACGAGCCGCTACACAGCCCTCACGGGCCGCGCGCTGCCCGCGTGGCGCGACACGCTGAAGACCGCGATCGCCGCTGTTGCCGCAGACGCAAGTGCGAAACCGCACGCCTGAGAAAGGCGCGTCTTTTCAGGCCCCTCCAAGGAAAACCTGATGTTCGCGTCGCAGCCGCTTAGCTCAGCATGCCGTCGTCGCCGTCGAGGCTGACTTCGGCGAGGCCTTCGACGATGCGTCGCGCCCAGCGCACGTTGACGCCCTCGTGGGCCGTGGGCTTGCCGCGCAAGATGGCTGCAGCGCCGACCAGGCCTGGATCGTCGATGCGTGGCAGCGCAGCGTCGACGACGATGTCGTGGGCGCGTGCATCGCTGTGGCGGCTGCGTTCGGCCACCGCGAGTCGTGCGTGCAACAACGCAATCACGCCGGGATCGCCGACTTCGCGCACAATGCCGGCAGCGCGCGACCAGAAGAGTGCTGCGTCGTCGACGAGGCCTTCAGCGGCAGCGATGTCGCCCTGCAGCCCGAGCGCGAGCGCTTCTTGTCGGCGGTTGTGCACCGCGCGGTGAATCACCAACGCGCGACGAACCAGATCGCGTGCACCGTCGACGTCGCCGGCTTCGGCCCGCGCCCGCGCCAACTGTGCGAGGTGAATGCCCTCGTAGCGACGATCGCCCGTGTCTTGATGAATGCCGATGGCCGCGCCGTAGTGGTAGGCGGCGGCCGCCAGGTTGCCCTGTTCCTCCTCGAGCAACCCGTAAAAGCCCACGCAGCGGCCCTCGAGGCGCAAGTCGCCCTGCTCGCGCACAATCGCGATGGCTTCGTCGTAGGCACTGCGTGCAGCGACGAGGTCGGCGACAGCGATCGCGTGGGTGCCAAGGTTCGCCAACGCCCGTGCCTCAAGCAGCCGGTCTTTCGACGCGCGCGCCAACACGAGGGCCGCGGTGAGGTCTTCTTTCGATGCCGCCAACTGCCCGCGCGCACGACGCACACGGGCACGGAGTTCGAGCGTGCGCGCCAACAACGACGACGTCACGCCAGCAGGACCCGCCACGTCGACGGTGCGGTCCAACAACTTCGCAAACATCTCGTGGGGCCCGCGCGTGGTCATCACCGGCTCGAGCGCCACCAACGCCATCAGCGCCTGCGTGATGCTCGCCAACGTGGCGGTCTCGTCGGACAACGCGCGCCGCACCACGGCCAACAGGTTGTCCTGCTCGCGCTCGAGCTCTCGCCGCGCGAGCAGGCCCCCATGGCCGTCGACGTTTTCTTTGAGCGCCCCACAGCGCGACAACACCCACGACGCATGACGACGAACCAGCGCGTCGCGCGACGAGAACAACTCGAGGCGCGGCACTTCGGCGGCGGCTTCGGCCGAGCGACTGCCGTCGATGCGGCCACTGTCGGAACGACGCTGCGGCCGCACATGCACGATCAAGTCGCGCACCGCCGGCGGATGGGCAAAGCGCTGGGCCGTTTCGTCGTCGACGGGCATCGCCTTGAGCAGTGCTTTGTCGACGAGGGACTCGACCACAGCCGACACCGGCGGCGCGCCCGGCAATTCCGACAGGTCCACCACGGCGTGGGCCGCCTCGATGGTGAAACCGCCGTGAAACACCACGCACTGCGCGAGCGTGGCGCGCTCCCAGGGCTGCAACAGGTCGAGGGACCAGGCGACCACGCCGGCGAGTGCTGAGCGCTTTCCTGCGGGCTGCTGGCCCCCCAGATGACGCGGCAACCGCTCGAGCAATTCGGCAGGCGACAAGACCCGACATCGCGCCGCGGCGACCTCGATGGCCTGTGGAACACCGTCGAGGTGTTTGGCGATCGCATCGATGGCGACGAGGTCAGAAGCGTCGGCAGCGCGGGTGTGCGTGCCGCGGGCCTCGTTGGCGCGCTCGATGAAGAGCAGGGCGGCTTCGCTCACGTCGTCGCGGCGATCGCGGGCATCGCGGCGCGTGGTGGCCAGCGGCCCCACCGTGAACGACTGCACCGACACCACCGGCCCCACCGGTTCACGACGGGTGGCGATCACGCGCATGCCCGGGCACGCGTCGACAAACGCAACGAGGGTGTCGATCGCATCGGGCACGCCGTCGATGGCGTCGACGACCAGCAGCCCCGCTCCGCGCTCGCCCACGATCGACGCAAGCCGCAGCAACTCCGTCGCGGGTGATGCCGAGGGGTCGGGCAGAATGCCCAGCGTCAGGCCGATCACGCGCAGCAGGCCAGCACCGTCGTCGACGCCAACGCACTCGATCAGCCACACGCCACCGTCTTGACCAAAGCGCGGCAACTCGCGCGCGGCGGCCCGCAACGCCAGCCGCGTCTTGCCGATCCCTGCTGCACCGACGAGCACGACCACCGGCGGCTGGCCATCGCCCAACGCCCGCGCCACGGCGACGAGCGCACGTTCACGGCCCACAAACGCGCCGCGCTCGACGGGAAGGTTGGTACGGGGCGGGCCACGTCTCGTCATCGTGCATGCACCATAGGCCGTGATTTTTGTGCCGTCAGCGGTCAGATGACGAGCGCACCACGACGACACACCCGCAGCAGTGCTGCTACGCTGCCGCCATGATCCGCGTCCGTGACGGCGACGACGAACACATCCTGTCGATGGACGAGTTCGAACGGCGCGCACGCCGTGGCGAAATCTCACCACACGCGATGGTCTCGATCCCCGCCCTCACCGGCGACGACGGCTTCGTCGAAGCACGAACGCTCTCGCTGTTTTCCGCCGTCTACGATCCGCGTCGCCTGCTGTTTCGTCGCCACTTTCAACTCGGTCGTCTGCCGCTGGTCACCACCGCGTTGACGCTGTTGTGCATCGCTTTGTGGTGGGTCGCGCGCGACCTCGGCGACGGCGCTGTCACCCGCGAAGCGCTGCTGGTGCTGGGCGCCAAAGCCCGTGCCCGCATCGTCGACGAAGGCGAAACGTGGCGCCTGCTCACCGCCAGCGTGCTGCACAAAGACGGCGTGCACCTGGGCTTCAACCTCTTCGTGCTCGTGTCGGTGGGCTCCGTCCTCGAGGCGGTGTACCGACGCGGCGACTACCTGCTGCTCCTCGTGTGTAGCGGCCTTGCCTGCATGATCACGTCGACGGTCGCGAGCCCGCCGGCCACCGTTGGTGCCTCGGGCATGGTGTTTGGCTGCCTGGGCTGTGCGGTGGTGTTTGGCTTGCGCTTCGCCGACGTGTTGTCGCTGCGGTACCGCCTGTACTTCGGCGTCGTCATCGTCGCCTACACCGCTGCCGCGTTCTGGTCGGGGCTGTTGCGCACGTCGACCGACAACTGGGGCCACGCCGGCGGCATGGTCTGCGGCTTTTTGTTTGGTGCGCTGCTCGAGCCACGGTTGTTGCGCCTGAAGGGCGTGAGCGAATCGCGGGCTGCGGTGGCACGGCCGTGGATCGCGGTCGTTGTCGTCGTCGTCGTCGTCGTCGCCAGCGGCCCGCTGCTGCCACGTCTGTTTCTCCGCCAGGTGGCGTTGCCGTTTCAGGCCTTCGGCGTCGTGTTGCACCACCCGCAAACGTGGACGCGCGGGCCCGATCCGCTGGGCTTTGTCGCCGTGGGTAATGGCACCGACGCGCTCGCCTCGTTGGCGTGCAGTCGCAGCAGCACCCCCGCCACCCTCGACGCTGCGGCCACCACGTTTGTCGATCGCGAGCTGTTTGGGTTGATGCGCGCGGGCCACATCGCGAGCCTCGAGGTGGATCCGCAAAGCGACGACGTCATCGACGCACACGCTCGCGTCCCTGCGCGCAAGGTGGCGTTCTCGTTCATCGCCAGCGACGGCCCGTTTCACGCAACAGCGCGGGTGTTTGTACGGGGCGAGATCGAGTGCGCGTTGGTCACCGCGGCCCGCAACGATGCATCGGCGACGTCGTTGGCGCTGCTGCAACAGCTCGTCGATCAAGTGGAGGTGGTGCCCACGCTCGCTGAGCGCACGGCGATGGCGGCCACCGAACGCTCCACGTCGACGCGCCCCTGGCTTGAGCGCGCCCTGGCCCACCAGGCCGCCGGCACCGTCGACAACGCCCGCGCGGCCTTCGTGCAGGCCCAGCAGTTCGCCACCAGCGAGCCGAGTTGGTTGGCCCGCGTCAACGTCGCGCGCGCCCGCTTCGAACTCGCACAGGGCCGCCAGCTCGACGCCGCCGCTGCCGCTGTAGCCACCGCCGTTGCCAACAGCCCCGACGACGCCGACGTTCGCGCCACCGTCGTCGACGTTGCCTTCGCGCGCGGCGAGCGCGAGCTGGCCTGCATTGAACGCCTCGCGGCCCGCGCACGCTTTCGCGACGACGCACGCTTTGCGCCGACGAAGGAGTGCCCGTGACCAGCAACGACGACAGCGGCGACGCTCCCGACGGTTGGAGTGCGGCACCGCGGCCGCTGTCGCCCACGTCGTTGTTCGTCGCCATTGCCACGTTGGCGTTGATGGCCGCGTTCATCATCGCGCTTGCTTCCGCACAGCCCTCGCATGATGTGTTCGTCGTCGTCGTCAGCGACCCTCGCCTGCCCGTCGGCCGCGGCACACCGGTGCAGGTGCTGGGCTTTGAGCGCGAGCGACTCGTGCACCTCGATGTCACCGTCAACGACGCTGCCGTCGACGGCAGTGGCTTCGGCTCGACCATCCCTGACGAAGCCGGCCTGCGCGTGCGTGGCACGTTCACGTCGACCGACGGCACGAAACGCCCGGTGCTCGTCGACGTGCCGCGGCCGTCGCTGCCACCGCCACCGGCCGTCGTCGTGTCACCGTGGACGCACGCGCTGGCCATGCCCGTCGCCGGTGCCGCGGTTTTTCCCGTCGACGGCAAGGCGGCGTCGCGGTCGCCGGGGCGTATCGTCCTCGTCGACGACGCGGGTGTGAACGTGGTCGACATCGACACCACGCACGATCAACGCCTGCCCGACCAACGCCTGCTCGCGGTCGACCGCAGCAACGTGGGCATCGCCCAGGTCAGCGTCAGCGACGTCGTCGACGTCACCATTCGCGCGCGCGACGCGACCGCGGCGGTGGTCAGCATCACGGTGGGCCAGCACCTGATCGCCATGTCGCCACTGGTGCTGGAAAAGGGCTCCACGTCGTTTCGCGCGCCGTTGCCCGCCACAAGCATCACCGGCGATCTCGTCGTCGTGCACGTGGCGGAATCGTTGCTGCCGTCGGCCCCGCGCGCACAGCTGGCAACGCGCGTGGGCGGCTGGCGCGACGACGACCTGCTCCGCGTCGACGCGCGCGCCCGTGCTGCGCTCAACACGGCCGGCGTGCGCACGGCACTCGGACGAGCACTGCACGTCGACAACGCGGCCCCGGCCATCGTGTCGCCCGACGCTGCGGCACAAGCCGCCCACCACGAGCGCGCGCGCGCCGCAGAAGCCGCCGCTGCTCGACGACGCTACCGGAGCATGGCGCTGCTGCACGTCGCCGTGGTGGTGTACGCCGCATGGCAGGCACGCGCGCGGTTGGCGCTGGCGATCGCGGCGGCGCTGTTGGTGGGCAGCATCGACCTCGGGCTCGATGCGGTGATCGACGTGACGGGTACAACGACGACAGCAACGACGACGACGACGACGACTACTACTTCGGAATCGCCTTGAGCATGGCCTTGCCGTCTTTGAGCACGACTTTGAAGTCGACGGCTTCGCAGTTGTGCTTGGCGCGAATCACCGGCACCTGCTTGGCCACCTGCGCGCGCAACGCATCGAGGGTGAGCGACGAAGCCTCGCCCGTGCGCTTCTTGGCGTCGACGTAGACCTTGTGCAGCTGCTGCAGCTTCTGCTCTGACAATCCGCCGAGGTCGTTGGCCGCAGCCAACGGAACGGGCACAGGTGCAGGGACAGCAACAGGCCGCGGTGCAGGGCGCGGGGCAACGGGTTTGGGTGCTGGCGCAGGCTCGTCGAAGCCGTCCATGTCGACGTCGATGGCGTCGAGGGGATCGAGCGTGAGCGGTTGGGGACCCGTACGCGCAGGCTGCTGCGCTGGCTGCTGTTGCTGCTGCTCGGCGAGCTGGGCGTCGCGTTTGCGCGCCTGAGCGACCTTGAACTTGTCGCGCTTGTAGGTGCCGTCTTCGATCTGCTTGAGCGTGCGCGCCCAGACGCGTTCAAGGCTGACGAAGCGTGCGTGAATCTGGTTGAAGCGGAACTTGTCTTGCGTGTTCCACTCTTTGATTTCTTCCTCTTTGAGCTTGCGAAACAAGCCCGCCAGCTGCGCTTGCGCCGACGTCGGCGGACGCTTCGAGAGCCCGAGGAAGAACTGGTCGAAGTCGCGACGAATCGCCTCGGAGGATTTTTCGAGGTCGTCGAGGTCTTTTTTGTGCGCCGAAACAACTGCCATCGTGCCCCATCCTAGCAGGGTGCCGTCAGGGCGCGGTGGTTTTGGCCGTCGACGCGCCTGCTTGCTCCGCAGCGAGCCGCGTCAGCTTCTGCAGCTCGGTGGCCAGCAGCGCAGGGGGAAGCGTCCGATCGCCGCGCACGACCAGTTTTTCCAGCAGCGCCAACCCTTCGCGGGCCTGCCCTGCATCGCCGAGGGCGACGGCCAACGTGTGGGTGATCATCGCGTCGTCGGGGGCTTCAGCAACCGCTTCACGCGCCAACAGCACGGCCAGGGCGGCATCGCGCAGAGGCTCTTCGTTGGCGCGAACGTACAACCACGCGCAGCTGTTCTTGAGCAACGGCGCCTTGTCCGCACGGCCCTCGTCGTCGAGCGCAGCCCGACACAGCACGCGAACGGTGTAGCCGTCGACGTAGGGCATCTCGTTGTCGGGCTCGATCAGGGCCAGCTGGCGCAACACGGCATCAAACGTCGACGTGCGCGAACCGTCGCGCAGCTTCGCAAACGCCTGCGCCCCCAACGCCGCTGACGACGCCGTTTCGCCTTTGAACTCTGCCAGGCGGGCGAGCAGCAAGAGCGTGTTGCCGTCGTGTGCGGCCAGTTCGCGCGCGGTGGCGGCGTGTGCTTCGGCCTGCTTCAGGAGCGCCTCGTTGGGCGCGTGCACCTGGGCCGCATGCAGATCGCGCAGGCCCATAACCACATGGAATTGCGGAGAAAATTTCGGTTCGAGCGCGTAGTTGAACACCACGCCAAACGACCCGAGCCCCATCACCAGTGCCGTGATCGAGGCGCGGTTGCGGGCAGCCGACACGCGCTCGCCGTCGGCAGCGCTGTCGTCGCCCATGGTGCCGATCGTCGGGTCGCCAGCGACGAGGCCGTAGCCAAGCACCAGGCCCATCACGAGGCCACCGACGTGGGCGATGTTGTTCACCATCGGTAGCAGCACGCCGAGGGCGAAGGTGCCGATCACAAACGGCAACAACGTGGTGGCCAAAAAACGCCCAAGCTGGCGGTGGCGCGCGACGACGGCGACAGCCAACAACGCTCCGGTGATGCCGAACACCGCGCCCGATGCGCCCGCCGTGAGCCCCGGCTGCAGCGCCATGCTCAACGCGAAGCCGAACACGCCGCTGACGAGGTAGACCAGCAGCACGCGCGCTGGCCCCACGAGGCGCTCGTACACGAGGCCCACCTGCCACAGCACCCACAAGTTGAAGCCCATGTGCCAGGCGCCAACGTGGACAAAGCAGCCCGTGAGCAGGCGCCACACGTCGCCAGACCACACCCTGACCGGGTCGACACCACCAAAGGTGACGACGTCGTTGGCACCCGCCATCCACACCGGCACGCCCGACCACGCCATCACCAGGCCAACGGCGAGGTTCAAAAACACCAACGCGACCGACGCGAACGGCCACGGATCGGGACCGCGCAACTCGTCGGGCTCGTCGTCGTCGCGACGGGCCGCATCGTCGATCTCGTCGGGTTCACGGGGCGGGGGCAGCTGGTCAGACATTGCGCTGAGCGTAGGAAGCCTTGTGCCCGACGACAACGGCGTTTCCGGCACGCGGCACGCAGGCCGAATTGATAGGCGGGGAGGTGTCCCCGCCCGCCCCTCAAGAGAGTCGCCTCGGCGACAAAACCGCAAAGCCGGTTTTCTCTTCGAGGCGGCGTTGACGTCGACGACAACAGCGAGGAAAGCTGCCCCATGACCAACGCCTCTGTCGCCACCGAACGCGTGCTCGTGACTGTCAGCGGCCCCGATACGCCCGGCATCACGGCAACCCTCACGGGCATTCTCGCCGACGCTGGTGCGGTGCTCCTCGACATCGAGCAGGTGGTGCTGTCGGGTCAACTCACGCTGTGTCTGCTGGTCGGCGTGGCCCGCGCCGTCGACGGCAAAGGTGCGGGTGTCTTGAAGGAGCTGCTGTTTTCCGCGCGCGAGCTGGGCCTTGAGCTCGACTTCAAAGTGGTCACGCCCGCCGCCGACGCGCCGCCGCCCGAGGCCCGCGTCAGCTACGCCGTCACGGTGATTGGCGTCGAGGTCGATGCCTCGTGCGTGCACGCGCTCACGCAGTGTCTGGCGGTTCATCGCGCCAACATCGATGGCATTCGCCGCTTGTCTGATGGCGATCTCTCCAGCCTCGAGATCAACATCTCGCTGCCCGCCACCGACGACGACGAACACGCCCTCAACCTGCGCAAAGCGTTGCTCGTGATCGCGCGCGCCAACGAAGTCGACCTCGCGTTTCAGGTCGAAGACCTCGCGCGCCGCAGCAAGCGCCTCGTGGTGTTCGACATGGACTCCACCCTCATCCGCATCGAGGTCATCGACGAGCTCGCGCGCGCCCACGGCGTGTTCGACGAGGTCGCCAGCATCACCGCCACGGCGATGGCGGGCGGCATGCCCTACGAAGAATCGCTGCGGCTGCGGGTGGCAAAGCTCGCGGGGCTGCCGGTGTCGGCGGTGCAAAAGATCGTCGCTGACCTGCCGCTCACCGAAGGAGCAGAAGACCTGCTGCGCGTGCTCAAGGCGTTGGGCTTCAAGACCGCGGTCATCTCGGGCGGCTTCTCGATTGCGGCCGAAGCGCTGCGCGCGCGCCTGGGGCTCGACTACGCCTTCAGCAATGTTCTCGACGTCAAAGACGGCAAACTCACCGGCAAAGTGCACGAGCCGATCGTTGGCCCGCAGCGCAAGGCCGACCTGCTCGACGCCCTCGCGCAACGCGAAGGCATCCCCCTCGATCAAACCATCGCCGTCGGTGATGGCGCCAACGATCTGCTCATGCTCGAGAAGGCCGGCCTCGGCATCGCGTTTCATGCGAAGGCCAAGTTGAAAGACGCCGCCGACACCAGCCTCTCCGACGGTGGCCTCGATCGCGTGCTGTACCTGCTCGGCCTGCGCGCGCGCGACGTGCGGGCGTTTTTGAAGGGCGAATAGCCGTGCGCGTCGACGACGCCATCGATGCCTTCTTGTCGGCCATGCGCGTCGAGAAGGGCCTCGCCGACAACACGATCGCCGCCTACGGTCGCGACCTCGCTGCCCTCGCCGCATCGCTCGCGCGTCAGGGCATCGTCGACGTCGACGCCATTTCCACCGCCAACATTGAAGCCCACGTCGTTGAGCTGTCGAAGTCGGGCGTGGGGGCGCGCAGCCAGGCCCGTCATCTCGTCGCGATTCGGCAGTGCTTCAAGTTCCTGCTGAAGGAAAAAGTCACGAAGCTCGACGTGGTGAGCGACATCGAGCTGCCGCGCGCCACCGCCGCTTTGCCGCGGTTTCTCGACGTCAGCGAGGTCGATCGCCTGTTGCAGCAACCCGACCGCACCACCCCACGCGGGCTGCGCGATCACGCGATGATCGAGGTGCTGTACGCCACGGGCCTGCGCGTGACCGAGCTTGTCACCCTGCCCGCCGACGGCCTCGACCTCGAGCGCGGCTTTGTCCTCGTGCGCGGCAAGGGCAGCAAGGAGCGCGTGGTGCCGCTCGGTCAGCACGCGTTGCGCGCGGTCACCACGTACCTGCAGCAGGCGCGGCCGACGTTTCTGGGGTCATCCACGTCGTCGTCGTTGTTTCTGCGCGCGGGGGCTGAGCCGCTCACGCGTCAGGGATTCTGGAAGCTGCTCAAGGGCTACGCGGTGGCGGCGGGCATCACCAAGCCACTGTCGCCGCACAAGTTGCGTCACTCGTTTGCCACCCACCTCGTCGAGCGCGGCGCCGATCTGCGCGCGGTGCAGGCGATGTTGGGCCACGCCGAGTTGTCGACGACGGAGATCTACACCCACGTCAACCGCGAGCGCCTGCGCCAGCTGTACGGCGAGCACCACCCGCGCGCAGGCAAGCGCGCCTGAGCCAGGCTTCATCCGCGTGGGCTAGGCTGTGCGCATGCTGCTGCTCACCCTGTTGTCAACGCTGCTGACCGCTGCCCCGGTGATCGAGCCGCTCACCGGCGAGAGCGACACGCCGGGTGTGCGCTGCACCTTCGACGTCAACGCGCCCCCGGCGGCCGTGCTCGAGCTGCTGTGGGATGTGTCGCGGTTTCAGAAGGTGTTTCCCGACATCAAGGAGCTGCACATCGAGGGCACACCCACGCCAACGAGTATCGACGTGCGCTTCGTCGTCGACGCTGTGGTCGCTTCGCGCACATACACGCTACGTCGCCAGCTCGACCGCGATCACGGCGACATCCGCTGGCGCAACATCGCGGGCGACCTGCCGGTGGTCGTTGGGCGGTGGCACGTAGCGCCGGGAGCAGCAGGGGGCAGCCTCGTGTCGTACGAGAGCTACGTCGACGTGGGCGTGCCAGGGGTGTCGACGATCTATCGCAACATCGTGCTGTCGAAGCTGCAGCAGATGGTGCAGCGGGTGCGGACAGCAGCGAAGCCGTAGGTGGGTGGGTCGTCGTCGCGAGCCACACGCAACGACCGCCGCAGGAACGCTGAGCGGGGTGTGTCGTCGTCAAAGTGGTGGTGCCGGCGGCGGGACTCGAACCCGCACGACCCTTGCGGGCCCAAAGATTTTAAGTCCGTGGGCGTTTCGGCATGCATCACAGCGTATCGCCGTGTTGCGTTTTCAAGGTGTTACGCGTCGCCATGTCTCGCGACGCATCGCGCGGCATCGCCGGCGTTGTCGCATGCGTTGTCGCATTGTCGCATTCAACCAGCGGGGTTGGGTGCCGGTGCCGGTGCGGCCTTCGGCGCCTTCGCCGGTGTCGGCGCTGACAGGCAGCGAAACTGAATCAGCCAGGACTTTGTCTGTTGGCTCGCCCCGACAACGGTCGCACCGCCAAACGCGGCGGGCATGCCGTAGGCGCTGCCGATGACCCCATCGGTCACCAGTTCTTCTTTGATGACCTCGGAGTGCTTGCCGCAGGTCTCGAAGATGAGCCGTTCGCCGTCACGCTGACGCAAGAGCACTTCGTCGCCAGTGCCGACCGCCGAATAGGTGATGGTGCCGATCTGGCCGGGCTTCGGTTCGCTGCCCGGTGCCCCCCGATGACGTGGCGCGCGAAGAAACTGCGCCGTCGTGGACGTGCAGCCAGCGACGGCGAGAACAACAGCGAACGCAACCAGACGAACCACGATGCCCCCTCGGCCTGCAACACGGGGTCAGCCTAGGCGAGCACCGCGCCCGCGTGAATGTCAGCGCGCCAGATCGTCGAGCAACGCGACGGTGCGGCCGATGACCTTCGCCCCCGCGTGGGCGTAGGTGTTCGCCGTCAGCGTGATCGTGCTGTGCCCCAACGTCGACGACACCGCCTTCAGGTCGCCGCCGTTGCGTTCGAGCATGAGCGTTGCCGCGCTGTGCCGCAGGTCGTGAAAGCGCACGACAGGCACGCCAGCGGAGGCAAGGCAGCGCTTGAAGGTGCGCGTGACGGTCTGCCCCTTCAGCGGTGCGCCGCCGTCGTCGGTGAACACGAGGTCGAACGGATTCGACCACAGCTTGCCGATCTCCAACCGTCGCCGTGCTTGGCTCGCCTTGTGGCCCTTCAACAGCGCGACAAGGTTCGGCGACAGCGGGATGGTTCGTGCGGACTGCACCGTCTTTGGTTCGACAAGAACGGGCTTCTTGTTGTGCACCTGCAACTGCACACGCACCGACAACGTGGGCGTAACGACGTCGAGGTCCAGATCACGCCAGCGCAGGCCCAGCACTTCGCCCTGCCGCAGGCCGGTTGATGCGGCCAGGATGAACAACGCCCGCATTTCATGTGCGGCAACGCTGGCGATGAACATCGACAGTTGTTTCTCGTCGAGGTGCTTTGCTTCGCGGTGCGGTTGTTTCATCGGCAACGCCAACGACGCGGCGTTGTCGCCGATCAACACGCGGTCACGTCGGGCGTCTTCGAGGGCTTTGCGCAACACCGCGCGGGCAAGGTTCGCGGTTCGCGCCGTGAGCGTTTTTGACCGCACACCGGGTTCACGCGCGATCGTTTCCATCATGCGCCGCACGTCGACAGCGCGCAGTTTCGACAAGCGCACGCGGCCCAACAGCGGAATCAGGCGCACTTTGACGTTGCTCTCGTAGCACTTGAAGGTGCCCGGCCTGATTCGCGGCTTGGCGGTGTGTTCGAGCCATTCGCGCAGGTAGGCCGCAAGGGTCGGATCGTCGTCGACCACTTCGCCGTGGATGTGCTCTTGCCGTAGGTGTGCGTCGCGACGTTCGAGCACTTCGGCTTGCGTCGCGGCCCAAATCGATCGGCGTTTGCCCGTGAGCGGGTCGGGGGGCAGACGCACGCACCACTTGCCGTTCTTCGCCTGATAGACGGTGCCTTCACCGGCGGCACGCTTGCCGCGTTTGTGCGGTGCCGTTGCCGGCTGGCCGTAACCGTTCAGCTGGCTGACGCTGGCAGCAGCGACTGGCGGCCGGCGAGGCTCGAAACGACGAAGTCGAACACGTTGCGCGCTTGCTTCCGGCAGGTCTGAACGGCGGTGGCAAACCGCTCGATGA
>JBIKRQ010000612.1:0-2958 GCA_044349155.1 Myxococcota bacterium | reverse complement strand
TCGTCGGCGACGAGAAGCAGTCGATCTTCGGCTTTCGCGACGCCAACCCCGCGCTGTTTTCGGAGTTCGCCAAAGAGAGCGATGCGCTGAGCCGCCTCGACGTGTCGCACCGTTCGCGGCCTGGTCTGGTGCGCGCGGTGTCGGCGGTGTTTGCGCAGGCGTTCTCGTCGACGTTGCGTGCGGCCGACGTTGAACTCACGCCTGTCGTCGACGACGATCCGCCCGAACTCGGCGCCCACGTCGAGCGTTGGTGGGTCGACAGCAGCCCCGACGAGGCCCGCGTCGAAGAAGAGGCGATGGTTGCCGCCGGCATCGTCGAGCTGCTCAGCACGCGCGAAGCGTGGGTGCGCTCGTCGGTGGGGATTCGTCCCGCGGTGAGCCGCGACATCGCCGTGCTGGTGAAAACAAACGCCGGCTGCCGCGCGATGGCCCAGGCGTTGAACGCGCGCGGCGTGCCGGTGCTGCTGCGCCAAAAGGGGCTGTCGAAGACGTGGGAGGCCCGCGTGATGGCCGCGGCCCTCGCGTTGTGGCTCGACGGCAACGACCTGTTGGCGCGCGCCACGCTGGTGCACCTGCTCGACGACGAAGCGGCTGCCCGTGGGCTTGAAGCACCGTCGATCCTTGCCCCCATCGTGGACGCGAAAAAGGGCGAGGCCTTCGCCACGCACCCACTGGTCACCGCCGTCGTCGCTGCCGCGATCGCCGACCGGCACGCCGGCCTGGTGCGCGCGTTCGACCGCATCGTCGACGTGCTGCGCCTCGACGATCGCCTCAACCGCCTCGACGACACCGCCCAACGCCGTGCCGATCTCGCGGCCCTGCGGGCCCTGGCGGTGCGCTTTGTCGACGAGTGTTTTGCGCGCGGTCGCGGGCCCACCGTCGCGGGCTTTGTGGGTCGGCTCGAAGCGCTGCAGCAGGCCCGCTTCGACGAGGACGACCCCGACGATCAGCGCGGCGACATCGCCGGCAAAGACGCCGTCGAGATCGTCACGTGGCACAAGGCCAAGGGCCGCGAATGGCCGATCGTCGTGCTCGCTGGCGCGTTGTGGAAGGACCTGTGGCTGCGGCCGTTTGATGTCGCCGTCGAGACCGAACTCACGCTGCCGCGGATGGATTCGCCCACAACGAAGCGCTGGTTGCGCTTGTGGCCTTCGCCGTATGGGCAAGGTGCCGATCAACGTCGAGCGTTGTTTCGCGCCGTCGAGCGCTCGCCTCCCGTTGAGCGGTTGCGCGTGCGCGATCACGACGAGAACCGGCGCCTCTTGTACGTCGGCTTCACGCGCCCACGGGACCGCCTCGTCGTCGTGGGCGACCAAACCGTGTGGGCCAAGGGCATGCTGTCGACGTTGGTGTCGTCGGACAAGCGCCCGTACTGCAGCGATCCGCCGGGACAAGCTGGTGCTGCGCGCTGGGCCGGTGTCGACGTGCAGATGGTGGTGCACCAGCCGCGCATGAGCGCCACTTTGCACGAGCACCGCGCCGAACTGGTGCTGCCGCCCTTGCCCGCCGTCGACGTCAGCGTCGATGTGCGTGCGCCGCGCTACGTGCAGCCCTCGGCGCAAGAAGGCGAAGGCACCACCGGCGAGATTGTGACACTCGGTGCCAAAATCCCGCTCAAGGAAGCCTTCGCCACCTTCGAGTCGCTCAACCACCTCGGCCAGTGCGTGCATGCGTTTCTCGCCTGGGACGCCTTCGTCGACGTCGCCGACCACGACCGCCGCTTCTTGAAAGCGAAGGCCATGCGCGAGCGCTTCGAGGTGGTCGACATGGTCGAGGTCAGCACGCTGGTCGCGATGGGCACGCGCTTGTGGGCTGCTCTGGATGCGCGCTTTCCTGGCCACCGTCGACGCACCGAAGTGCCAATGCAGCACCGTTTGTCGACGGGCTCGGTGGTGCGTGGGCAGATCGATCTGCTGCTCGACCTGCCCGACGGCTCAGCGGTGATCGTCGACCACAAGACGATCCAACACACCGACATCGGCGGCTACGCGGGCCAACTGGTGGCGTACGCCAATGCCGTCGCCGACAGCGGCGTGAATTCAAACCCTTGGCGTCCCGCCAAGGGTTTGAATGTACTGATGAATTCGACCGCAAGCGGTCGAAAAACGGTGACGACGTGGATCCACGCACCGCTGCAAGCCCAGCTGGTCGAAGTCCACGCTGTCGTGACCTGAGCGGCTCAGGCTTCGGCGCGCGGGCGGGGGCTGGCCACGACGTCGCTGATGCCGTCGAGGGCTTCTTCGGCTTCCAGGCTCATCAGCGCGTCTTGCAGGCGGGCGAGGGCGCGCTGGGCCAACGCGGCGGCATCCTCGACGACGGCAGCGCTTTTTTCGCGCTCGAGCTGCAGCTCTTCGGCGAGGTTCAAGGCCACCAGCACGGCCAGCTGCTGTACGTTGGCTCGCGGGGCCGCTCGACGGAGTTCTTCGAGCCGGCGCGAGACCTGCGCGGCCAACTGATGCACCCAGGCATCGTCACGTTCGGTGCGCACCGACAGCGGCATGCCCATGATGGTGACCTCGACCCGACGCTTCACGCTGGCCATCGCTGCTCCATCGCTTCAGGGGACGTCAGTGGACGTCGCAGTGGACGTCGAGACGGTAGTGCACGCCTCTGCGGACCGACAAGCGCGCCTGTGGCATGGTCGCCTTGAAGCAACCCAGGCGTTGCTGCGTCTGCCCAGGATGCCGATGAGGTTTTGCATGTCGTCGCTCATGTCCACGCGTTGCCTCGTGCCTGCCCTGTTGCTCCTCGCGGGCATAGCGTCGAGTGCCGCCAACGCGGGCACGCTCAAGGGCAAGTACACGTCGCCACTGGGCCCCCTCGACGTCAAAGAGGCGGCCGACGGTACCGTGACCGGCTCGATCACCACCCCGAAGAACGCCTGCAACTTCCCCGTCGGCACCAAGGTGCTCAGTGGTACGCGCCTCGACGACAGCTGTGTGGCCGGCACCTTCACCG
>JBIKRQ010000208.1:0-11125 GCA_044349155.1 Myxococcota bacterium | reverse complement strand
TGTGCGTTGGGGTTCGCGGGCAATTCGATGCTCGCGCCGGGGGCCACCTCGCCGACGACTGCGGCCGCATTGCCGTCGAGTTGGACCTCGCACACCTTCACGCTGCTGGCGTTTTTGAAGGTGATGGGGCCCTCGTACGGCCCGGCGTCGCCGCGCTCGCCGCGTCGCCCGAACCGCCAGACTGCTCCTTCAGGCTGGCCTCGGCAGCGGCGAGTTGCGCGTTGATGGTTTCACAGCCTGAAACAGCGGCAACGACACAACACAAAGCAACCGCAACAGCAGACTTCTTCATACATACTCCGACGCAAGACACAGCGATGCCAGGGCCAGCGGAGAAGTCGCTGACGTCGTCACTGTGGTGGGTGACCATCGTGTAGCCTGTCTTCGCGGCTTTTTTGCGCGTGCTGCTGGTGCATTCAGAAACTTTCAGATGTGGGCCGGTGCTCTGTTTCGGCCGACAACGCCGCCGTGTGGCGCACAACAGCGTTGAACACCCGCGGTGCTGCGGGTGAAACCTGCGCGGCATACGCGATGGAAGCGCTTGATTCTTCGGCGAGATCCGGCCACGTTCCACGAGAGGTCTGCACAAGTGTGCAGTACCGTGCGGCGGAACAGGTATGCAGGAGCCCGTCATGACCGTAGCGGCCGTTGCCCGTCGTCCTTCGCGCGGTGCGCCTGCAGGCGCTGGTGCGGGGTCGCGCTCGACGCCGGTGCTGCTGTCGTTGCTGCAGCAGCGCTTTGGCCATCCCGGCTTTCGCCCCCACCAACAGCGCATCTGCGAGACCGTTGCCGACGGCCACGATGCCCTCGTCGTCATGCCCACCGGGGCCGGCAAAAGCCTGTGCTACCAGCTGCCAGGGCTGGCGCGGCGGGTGGGGCAACCGGGCAGCTGTGTCGTCGTTGTCAGCCCGCTCATCGCGCTGATGGACGATCAGGCCAACAAGCTCGTGGCCCAGGGCTTCAACGCCGCCCGCATCCACTCCGGCTGCGACCGCGAGGCCTCGCGCGAGGCGTGTCGGCAGTACCTGCGCGGCGAGCTCGACTTCTTGTTCTTCGCCCCCGAGCGGTTGGCGGTGCCCGGCTTCCCCGAGCTGTTGGCGAAGCGCACGCCAGCACTTGTGGCCATCGACGAGGCCCACTGCATCAGCCACTGGGGCCACGACTTTCGCCCCGAGTACCGCATGCTCGGCGAGCGCCTGCCGCTCTTGCGCCCTGCCCCGGTCATCGCGCTCACCGCAACGGCCACACCCACGGTGCAAGACGACATCGTTGAACTGCTGGGTCTTGGCACCGCTGGTGGGCACGAAGCCGCCAGCGACGACGACGACGACAGCGGCCCCCAGGCGCTGCGCGCCCACCGCTTCATCCACGGCTTTCGCCGAGAGAACCTGGCCCTCGAAGTGGTCGACTGCGCGCCCACGCAGCGTCGAACGTTGGCGGCCAAAGCCGTGGCCGACCCGGCCCACCGCCCGGCGATTTTGTATGCGCCCACGCGCAAAGACGCCGAAGAAATTGCCGCCGAGTTCGCCGACGAGGGCCTCGAGTGCGCCGCCTACCACGCGGGCTTGAATCCAAAGATTCGCGAGAACGTGCAGAACGCGTTTTTGAAGGGCGCTCTCGACGTCGTGGTGGCCACCATCGCCTTTGGCATGGGTGTGGATAAGCCCGACGTGCGCACGGTGGTGCATCTCGCCTTGCCGTCGTCGCTCGAGTCGTATTCGCAAGAGGTGGGTCGTGCGGGCCGCGATGGCAAACCCAGCCGCGCGCTGCTGTTGGGCAGCATGGTCGACTCGAAGATGCACGGCTTCTTCCTCGACCGCGACTACCCCGACAGCAAAGAGCTCGGCCGCGTGTGGCGCGTGCTCGACAACGAAGACACCGAAGAAGCTGTCGTTCGCAAAGCCAGCGGCCTCGACGAAGACACCTTCGCCAAGGCCATCGAGAAGCTGTGGATTCACGGTGGTGCCCTGGGCTTCGGCGGCGTGTGGCGACGTGGGCACGACAAGTGGGAGAAGCCGTACCTCGCGCAAAAGCGGCACAAAGAAGCACAGATCGCGGGCATGACGCGCTTTCTCGACGAGAAAAGCTGCCGGCAGCTGGCGTTGTTGCGGCACTTCGGCGACGTCGACAACAAAGGCCCGTGCGGTATCTGCGATGGCTGCGATCCGAAGTCGTGTCGGCTGCGCCAAAGCCGCGAGCTCACCGACGAAGAAGACAAGCTGCTCAAGGCCATCGAAACGCGCTTGCGCACCGTGGGCAGCAAAGGGGTGTCGACGGGCAAGCTGTACGCCGAGAGCCTCGAGCCCAGGGGTGTTGATCGCCGCTCGTTTGAGCATCTGTTGTCGGCCCTGGTGCGTGCCAACCGCGTCGTCGTCGAAGAGCGCGTGTTCAACAACGATAAGGGCGAAAAAATCCGCTACATGAACGCGACGCTCGCATCGGCGGCCACGTCGTCGTCGGCGGGCACCGTGAGCATGTTCGTGTCGGCGCGCGACGACAGCAAGAAGAAGCCGGCACGCAAAACACGCAGCGCTGCAGCGGGCTCGGGTGCGGCGACGAAATCGAAAACCACGACGACCACCTACGACGACGAAGACACCTCGTCGGGCCGGCGCACCTGGGATGGCGATGAACGTGCGCGCGCGGCGACTCCAACGCGTGGCAAGCGCGTCGACGGCGAGTGGGCGGCGGCGGATGCCCAGTTGATGAACCGCTTGCGCGCGTGGCGCCTGGCCGAAGCCCAAAAGGCGAAAGCGCCGGCGTTCACGGTGTTCTCCGACCGCGTGTTGATTGCGCTGGCGAAGGCGTGTCCGTCGAGCCTGGAGCAGCTGGCGCTGGTGCCGGGCTTGAGCAAGCGGCTCGTCGACAAAAAGGGCCACGAGCTCATCGAGCTGTGTCAGGAAGCGTCGTAAGCAACGCCGCCCTGTCGGCCGCATCCAACGCGCTCATCACGAGGTGTGTATGTCGAGTTCTTCGAGCTTCAATGCCGCTACCGCGGGCACGTTTCAGCTCGGTCGGTTCACCATTGCCCGCCTGGGCTTTGGCGCCATGCGCATCACCGGCAAGGGCGTGTGGGGCCAGCCCGCCGACAAGGCCGAGGCCTTGCGCACCCTGCGCGCGCTGCGTGGACTCGGCGTGAACTTCATCGACACGGCGAACTCGTACGGCCCCGATGTGTCGGAAGAGCTGATTGCCGAAGCACTGCACCCCTACGGCGACGACGTGCTCATCGCCACCAAGGGTGGGCTCACGCGCTCGGGGCCCGACCAGTGGGCGCCCAACGGCCGTCCCGAGCACCTGATCGCCGAAGCGAAGAAGAGCCTGCAGAAGCTCAAGGTCGAGCGCTTGAGCTTGTGGCAGTTGCACCGCATCGATGCCCGCGTGCCGCGCGATGAAACCTTTGGCGCGGTCAAAAAGCTCCTCGACGACGGCCTGATTGAGTTCGCTGGCCTCAGCGAAGTGAGCGTCGAAGACATCACCGCAGCACAGCGCGTGTTCCCCGTGGCCACCGTGCAGAACCGCTACAACCTCGCCGACCGCGCCTGCGAAGACGTCGTCGACCACTGCACCGCCCACACCATCGGCTTCATCCCGTGGTACCCGCTGGCGGCCGGCCACCTGGCGAAACCAGGCGGTGTCGTCGACGTGATCGCCAAGAAGCACCACGCGCAGCCCGCACAGATTGCCCTCGCGTGGGTGCTCGCGCGAAGCCCCGTGATGTTGCCGATCCCGGGCACGTCGCAGCAACAGCACCTCGAGGAAAACGTGGCCGCGGCCCACATCGTCCTCGACGCCGACGACCTCGCCACACTGAACCGCGCGCGCTGAGGCAGCGAATACGCCGCGACGGTGGCGTGTTCCTCGTTGCATGGATGGACTCTGGTCAACCTGTCTGGCGGTCGCGCTGCCGCTCCTCGGTGTTGACAGCGGCGTGCTGCGGGCTGCGGGCTATCAAGAGCGCGTGTCGGGCTGCGCCATGATGTCGTTGTGGGAGTGGGAGCATCCACGGAAGGTGTTTGTCCAGGGCTTCTCCCACGAGGTCTACGGCGAGCTGATCGTGTTGGCGACCACCGAAGACGATGCGCTGATTGAGCTGGTCGTCGCACGCGGCGAGCAGCGTTTCGAGGGCGAGCCACTGCACCGCCGCGACGAGCAGTGTCTGGTCGATGCCGAGGCAGTCACCTGGGAGCGCAACGCGCTTGGCGTCGAGGTCGAGACCACCAACTGCTTTCTGGGTGGCGCCGTCGTGCAGCGCGCGATGCACGCCGTCACAAGCGATGGCTTCTGCGCCGCGTTTGCGTCGTTCGTGCCAACACGCAGCGGGCTGCACCTTCGTTGAGCACCTGCCGACGACGACGCAACAGGGGCACCAGCAGGAGCCACAGTGCCGGTGGTGCTGCCGCGCAGTTGTCGCGGCGGGTGCCCGGCGGGGCGGCGCAGTCTGCATCCGGGCTGTCGTTCTGCGGCGCTTGCGAGGGCTCGCCGAACGTCGTCACCAGGTCGTCGCGGGTGAACACCGGCTTGCACTGGTTCTCAAACGTGCGCGAGCCCGCGTCGAAGAAGAACACCTCTTCGCTGCCGTCGTCGCTCAACGCGCGCGAGCAGTCGGCACGCAACGTCACGACCTCCCACAGCGACGCGGTGCCAGCAAAGACCTCGTCGACGCGCACCAGCAACTGCGTGTCGTCGGTGTCACCGCAGGAACCGTCGTCGATGGTCCAAACGACGGTGCCCAAAAACACTGTGTCGTACTCGCGCAAGATGGTGGCGGCATCTCGGGTGTCGTCGTCGCACTCGCACGCCCGCGCTTGCTGCACGCTGCCAACCATCACCAACAAGCACAGCAGCCACCGCATCGACGCCCCCTGCAGTGACGTGTGTGTCACCGCACACGACTGTAGCCGGCCAGCAGCACGTCGACGAGCTGCACAAACGACGAACGTACGAACAACGCGTTCAACCGGGTGCTCACGAGCACGTCGTCGTCGTCGCCGGTGACCGCATCGCGCAAGCGCAGCAGTGCTGGCACCACCGGCACACCGCGCAGCTTCGCGACGCTGTTGGCGAGTTCGTCGGGCCAGAAGCAGAACGCGTCGATGCCGCAGCAGCCGGCGACGCACTCCGTCTCGAGGGCGTCCCAGATGGGCATGGTTTCTTCGAGCACGTCGTCGATCTCGTGTGGCGTGGCCTGCTGCGGCAGCGAACGCACGCGCAACCAGCGGCCGCGCGCGATGCTGATGTCGTTGACGTCTTCGCGCTTCAGTGCGTCGTAGATCATGGTGCCTCCATCCAGTTCCCAACAACGGGGAGCAGGCAGCACACATCGCTGCAGCAACTGCTCCCCGTTGGTTGCTTCAACCCTTCACACACACCACCTGGCGCAGCGTGGCCACCACTTCGACAAGATCGGCCTGGGCCTTCATCACCGCGTCGATGTCTTTGTAGGCCATGGGGATTTCGTCGATGACGTCTTCGTCCTTGCGGCACTCAACGCCGGCCGTGGCGCGCTCTTGATCGGCGACCGTGTAGCGCTTCTTCGCCGCCGTACGCGACATGGTGCGACCGGCACCGTGCGAGCACGAACAGAAGCTCTCGGGGTTTCCCTTCCCGCGCACGATGAACGACTTCGCCCCCATCGAGCCCGGGATGATGCCGAGGTCACCTTCGCGAGCACGCACAGCGCCCTTGCGGGTCACAAACACGTTCTCGCCGTAGTGGTGCTCTTTGGCGACGTAGTTGTGGTGACAGTTCACCGCCATCGACGTCGTCTCAAAGGGCTTGATCCCCGGCAGCTTCGCGATGGCGCGCACCACGGCGGCCATCATCACTTCACGGTTCTTCTGCGCGAACTGCTGTGCCCACTCAACGGCCTCGACGTAGTGGTCGTGGTGCTCAGACCCCTCGGGCAGGTACGCGAGGTTCGCGTCGGGCAGTTGGATGAACCAGCGCTCCATCTCCTTCTTGGCGAGCTGGATGAAGTGCGTTCCGATCGCGTTGCCGACGCCACGCGACCCCGAGTGCAACATCACCCACACCCATTGATCGCCGTCGATACAGACCTCGATGAAGTGGTTGCCGGTTCCAAGCGTTCCCAGGTGCTTGGCGTTGTTCGTGTTCTTCAAGCGCGGCGTCTTGTCGGTGATGCGCGCAAACGACGTCGACAACGTGGCCCACGCCTCGGTCACGGGCTCGGGCAGGTCGTGCCAGGCGCCGCGATCGGTACGGCCCGGGGTCGAGCCGTGAGGCACAGCGGCTTCAATCGCCGAGCGCATCGCGTGCAGGTTGTCGGGGAGGTCCGACGCCTTCAGCGTCGTCTTCACCGCCATCATCCCGCACCCGATATCCACACCCACAGCGGCGGGAATGATGGCGCCCTTCGTGGCCACCACCGAGCCGATCGTGGCCCCCATTCCGACGTGCACGTCAGGCATGGCCGCGACCCACTTGTGGATGAACGGCAAGCGCGCCGTCGCCTCGAGCTGACGAATGGCGCCATCTTCAACGGGCACACCGCGCGTCCAGCGCTTGATGGGCGATGCCCCCTCCTGCTGGTGCACTTCGTAGGCGAGCGGTGCGCGCGGCGCCGTCGTCGTCGTCTGGTTCGTGGCCGTTTCGGTCGTCGTCGCTTCGGTCGTCTCAAGCATCGCGGTCGTCATCACCGACTCCTGTTGGCTGGTCGTGCATCCTCTTGTGCAGCGGCGATGCCAGCACCGGATCCACCGTAAGTCTTTGATTTTTCGACGGTGCGGGTTTCGTTCGCTAGAAATTTCGCGCAGTCGCTCGAATTTTCGCGCACGTGGCGATGCGTGCAGTGGCGCATGCTGCTGCGACAGAGGTGTCGCAGTGTGCGCTGGCAGGGCGCAGCAGACTGCGGCCGCAGCGTTGGCACCATCCATGAAAAGCGGCCGGCGAGGTGTGCTGATGAACCGTGTGTTGCCGCTGCTCGTGTCGCTCTTTGCGTTGGCCCTCACGGCCTGCACTCCCGGCGGCATGGCGGCTGGGGCCACGCCGGGTGGCGTCAAAGACATGCGCTTTGCCCGCGCCGTGATCGCCTCGGGCGCTGTCCCACCGCCCGAGGCGTTCCTCGTCGAGGCCATGTTCTCCGAGCACGACCTGCCGCTGAACGGCCCACCGTGCACAACGGCGCTGTGCCTGCGCGGTGCTGGTGGTGTCGCCCCTGACCTCGACGGTGCGCCGCGCGGCTGGGTGCAGCTCGGCATGAGTTCGAACGTCGACCTCGAGCGCTACCGCCGTCCGGCCGCGAACTACATCGCTGTCGTTGATGTCTCGAGTTCGATGGGCTGGGACTACGGCACGGGCCCGACCCCTGGCCGCCTGTCGCAGTCGTTGCTGAGCAAGGTGGTCGACGAGCTCAACGCCGACGACACCTTCGCGATCGTCACCTTCGGGTCGTGGGTCGAAACACCGCTGGGGTTCGTCCGCGGCGACCGCCATGAGGAGATGCACGACGCGGTTGACGTGCTCGCGGAAGACGGCTCGACCAACCTGGAGGCGGGCCTTGACCGTGCGTACGCCCTCGCGCGCGAAGCCCCCAACGACCGCCCGGTGCGTGTGCTGCTGTTCACCGATGTACAGCCCAACGTTGGCGCGACGGGCGACGACGCGTTTGAGCAGATGGTCGCTGACGCTGCCGCTGAGGGCACAGGCACAACGGTGTTTGCGATGGGGCTTGGTGTTGGCCAGGAGCTGCTCGTCGCGATGAGTCACCTGCGCGGCGGCAACGCTTTCTCGGTCATCGACCTGACCGATGTGACGCGCGTGATCGACGACAGCTTCCCGTTTCTGGCCCACCCGATCGCCACCGACCTGACCGTGACGGTGAACGTGCGCAGCGACGACGATGTGGCGGGCCGCGCGTTCGGGTTTCCGGCGAGCGAAGACCGCGACGTGGGGCTCGAGGTCGCCACGGTCTTTCTCAGCAAGAAGCGCGGCGCCCTGTTGCTCGAAGTGGCCGGCGAGCTCGCCGACGGCTTCGACCTTGCTGCATCGATCGCTTACACCGCCACCAACGGGCGACGCGCCACCGAAACGATCACGGTCGGCCACAACGGGCTGGGGCTCGACGAGCGCGGGATGCAGTTTGCGCAACCGGGCGTCGAGAAGACCACAGCGTTGGCGTTGCTGGTCAGCGGCATGCGCGAGGCGGCCACGCTGTACGCGACAGACGAAGCCACCGCCGCCGTGGCCCGCATGACGACGGTCAGCGCTCGCATCGCCGCCGACGCCGGAGCGCTCGCCGACCCCGCCCTCGACGCGGAGGTGGCCCTTGCCGCCGACCTGTTGCGCTTGATGCAGGACGGCGCGCCGCAAGAGGCTTTCTACGGCGAGTGAGCCTGATGCATCGACGTCGACTCGACAGGTGGCGAGCAAGCTGAGAAATCTCTCGCATGAGCGAGAACCGACGAAAGCTCGTGGTGTTTGGGCTGCTGGGCACCACGCTGGATGGCGCGGGAACGAATCCGGGCCGTCGTGGCGCCCCACCTGGCCGCTGGGAAAAGTGGCGGCCCACCGTCGACCTCTGCCGTCATGCCGACGCCCCTGTCGACGTGCTGGAGTTGCTGCACCAGCCCGAGCACGCCGGCCTCGCGCAGACCATTGCCGACGACGTGCGCAGTGTTTCGCCCACCACCCAGGTGGTGCTGCACGCCGTGGGCTTTGAGAACCCGTGGGACTTCGAGCAGGTCTACGCCGGCCTGCACGACTTCGCCGCGCACTACGACTTCGGCCGCTACGGCGACGACGTCGACTTCGGCATCCACATCACCACGGGCACGCACACCGCGCAGATTTGCTGGTTCCTGCTTGCTGAGTCGCGCCGCATCCCGGCGAAGCTGTTGCAGACGGGCCCGCCCCGTCGACAGGCCGATGACCCGCGCGCCCCGCGCCGTTCCAACGTGGGCACCCTCGACGTCATCGACCTCGACCTCTCGCGCTACGACCAGTTGGCGCGCCGCTTTGTCGTCGAGAAGCAGGCGGGAGCGTTGGCGTTGTCGGGCGGCATCGTCACGCGCGAGCCGGTGATGCAGGCGCTGCTGCAAGAACTCGAAGTGGTCGCCACGTCGTCGAAGGCACCGGTGTTGCTGCGCGGCGAAACCGGCGTGGGCAAAACGTGGATGGCCCGTCGCATCTACGAGTTGAAGAAGCACAAGCACCTCGTGGCCGGGCCGTTTGTCGAGGTGAACTGCGCCACGTTGCGCGGTGATGCGGCGATGTCGACGGTGTTTGGCCACAAGAAAGGCAGCTACACGGGGGCCGTGTCTGACCGCACTGGCATGCTCAAGCGCGCTGATGGTGGCGTGTTGTTTCTCGACGAGATCGGTGAGCTGGGGCTTGATGAGCAGGCGATGTTGCTCAAGGCCATTGAAGACAAGCGCTTCACGCCGATGGGGGCCGACGTCGAGGTCAGCAGCGACTTTCAGTTGGTGTGCGGCACCCACCGCGATCTGGTGGCGCACAGCCGAAGTGGGCGCTTTCGCGAAGACCTGCTGAGCCGGCTGGATGTGTGGGGCTTCGACCTGCCACCACTGCGCGAGCGAAGAGCCGACATGGCCGACAACCTCGACGTCGAGTTGGCGCGCGCCAGCCAACAGCGCGGGCGTTTGATCACGATGACCACGTCGGCACGTCAGCAGTTTCTGGCGTTTGCGACGTCGCTGTCGTCGTCGTGGCCGGGGAACTTCCGCGAGTTTGGCGCCGCGGTGGTGCGCATGACCACGCTGTGCAGCGGCGACCGCATCGATGACCCCGTGGTGTCGCGCGAGGTGTTGCGTCTGCAGCGCACGTGGCAGCAGCGCCGCGCCGAACCAACGACCGCAGCACCGCTGGCCGCGACGGCCCCCTTGCCCACCGACACCGCCCTCGACGAATTCGACGCGGTGCAATTGCAGCACGTGTTGGCGGTGTGTCGTCGTCACGAGACGTTGGCTGAGGCGGGGCGCGCGTTGTTTTCGGTGAGTCGGCAGCAGAAGAAGACGAAGAACGACACCGATCGCCTGCGCAAATACCTGCTGTCGTTTGGCCTCGACCCCGATGCGGTCAGCCGGCATCACCGTGACGATCCGGCGACGTGACGTCGTGAGCGCCCAACCTCTGACGGCGCCGTCGCTCGTCAAGGCCGCTGCACGGACGTTCGGTGCGTCAGTATGAGCCGCCTCAGCCGCGCGTCAGGGCGTCGGCTATTCTGCAAACACTTTTCACTCTGGTCGTCTGCGTCCTCTCCTCGTTCTCGCGCTGCTCACCGGCTTGCCGACATCGTTTGCCTGTGCGCCTGCAGGCGAAGGAGCCGAAGGTGAAGGCGAAGGTGAAGACGAAGGCGAAGGTGAAGGCGAAGGTGAAGGTGAAGGTGAAGGTGAAGGCGAAGGCGAAGGTGAGGGCGAAGGAGAAGGAGAAGGAGAGGGCGAGGGCGAAGGCGAAGGTGAAGGTGAAGGAGAAGGTGAAGGTGAAGGTGAGGGTGAGGGCGAAGGTGAAGGAGAGGGCGAAGGTGAAGGTGAAGGTGAGGGCGAACCGCCAACCGAAAGCTGCGTGGGAACATTTCCAGCCGACTGCGCGACCCTGTACGCCAACGAGCGGTTCCCCGGCTGCGAGGTTGACCCCGGCTGCGACGTCGTGCTTGGTGCATTCACCGTGTGCCGTGGCATCTGCGGCAGCGTGGGCCTCGCCACCTGCGGCATGGTGCCAGGCTGCATCGTCGTGCAGGGTGGCCAGCAACGGTGCACTGACGCCAACCCACAAGCGTGCCGCGACTTCGCCAACGCCGAAACGTGCAGCGCGGCTCCGGGCTGCCAGGCGTTGTTCCAGTCGTCGACGTGTACTGGGACGACCGAGTTGTCGTGCGCACCCCTCGACGAAGGGCAGTGCCTCGCTGCTGCACCTGAGTGTTCGTGGGAGCTCTGACGCTGTTGTCGACCGTCGGCAGGCGCTGAAGAAGTCAGCTGGCGGGCGTGACGGTCGAGTCCGCGGCATCTGCGAAGCCTGAAAATGCGACAGATGTCGCAATTGATTCGGCGGGGAAGCTTCCCCGCCCACCCCTAGAGACTCGCCTCGGCGACAAAACCGCAAAGCCGGTTTTCTCTTCAAGGCTCCATTGAGTTGGCGGGGAAGCTTC
>JBIKRQ010000665.1:0-9907 GCA_044349155.1 Myxococcota bacterium | reverse complement strand
CAGCAGCCCCCCTGCAGCCCCCCCACTGTGTGGCAAGCGAGAAGGCGGCCTGGGACGGGACCAGCTACTCACCTCACCTTGACCCCGTGAAGACGTCTCGTCGTCACAGGCAGTTTTTGGGATCGCCGGCAAGCGCCATGTGCTGCGCCATGTGCGGCCTTCGCGAACGACCTCATGCTCAAGGCCACCAGCGGCCTTGAGCGCGGCCACGGCACGCTTGAAGGTCTTGAGTGGGCAAGAGGCCGGCTCGCGTCGCTCGGCTCGCCACAATGCGACCTGCTTCGCGAGTTCGTGCTTTGGCGCGTCGAGGGTGCCGCCGACGCTCGTAAGAAACGCCGTGATGCCCTCGGCCACAGCGTCGACGGTCGTGCGACGACGAACCTTCTTGCCGGCGCGGTCGACGGTTGGACCACCGGGCTCGAGCTTCTTCATGACCCACGCGACGATGTCGCTGAGCTCGTCGGCGCCGGGGCGACGATCGGGGAACTGCCCATCCTGCGTGCACGTCGCCGCCCATGCGCGAAGCCGTGCTTCGATCTGCCGCTCCGACTCGCCATCCCATCGAGCCGCACATGCAATCTCGACGGCGGCGGGGTGGCGGTCGCCTGGCTTCTTCGGCATCGCCGCAGCGAGCGACGTCGGCGACGAGAGCCAGCGTCGCTTACCGCGCTTGGCCTCGATGCCGAGGGCTTTGAACATCGGAGGATCGAAGCGCTTCAAGGCTTTCGACACGTCGGCGATGACGATCGGTGTCGTGTCCTCGGCAGCGCGCAAGAGCACGCCCGCGTCGTCGTGGAGGCCCATCACTGCGTGCAGCGGTGAAGACGATTCGAGGGGGAGGGGGATAAAACTCGTGAGGTGGTCGTCGACGAGAGCAACGTCGAGCGGCCGACATCCGAGGGGCGCAAGCACAAGCGAGAGCTTCACCGAAGCTCGTCGCCACGCCTCAAGCGCTCCGTTGAACGCGGCATGCCACGTCGACGGCTTCGACGGTGCTGGCCTCAACAGCGACTTGATGCGCCACACGGCAACCACGTCGTCGTCATCAGCAACGATGAAATGGGGCGAGGGACAGCCTTCGCCGCCGAGGGCTGTGTCGACGTCGTCTGCAAGGCTTGTGGGATCGCGGCCGCGCAGCGGCACGCGTACCCACAGAGCGGGCAGCTCGACAAGATTGGCCTTCTGGCGAAGCCACGTGAACGCGGCCGGCGTGAATGCCAGGGCGCGACCGAAGTCCTCATCCGCACCAGCCCACGCGACCTCGCCTGCGATGCCCCTGATCCCTTGCCGCCCCTTTTGGGGCCGCTGGGACGGCATACGCAGACAGGTGTTCCAAAACGCCGAAACGGCGTCTGGATGCGCTGGTTGTGCTGTCGTGGACGTCGTCATCGCGCTCGCACGCGAAACGGCACACCATCCCCGTTGCCTCCCATGGGGAGGCAGCGCTAGAATGACTCATCGCCTTCGAACTTGAAGGTTGCTGTTCTGGGATGGTGAAGAGCCGTTCCGCAGGAAATCCGCCGGGCAAGGCGGGTTTTCTGTTTTTGGGCTGTGCTTTCTGGGTGAGCGCCCTCGCTTCGAACTTGTTCGCTACTGTTCGGGGGCGAGTGTACGCCGCACGCGAGCGCAGGGACAAGCCCCCAGAAATCGCAACCGTTGTCGTGCATGGTGGCGCGAAAGGCTTCAGAAGCGCGTTTCTCGACGAGAAACGCGCTCTCTCCCGGTGCTCATAAACGTGTCCTCGCCTAACCACTGATCTGAGGATCAATGGCTTTGTCAGGGATCGAGCGCTCCAGCCTTCGCCGGCGCCGCAGTTCGTGTCGTCATCGAAGCTGATCCTCGGAGATGCTCTCGGGACGCCGTTTCTCGACGAGAATCCGGTTCTCCATTTGGGGCTCGTAAATGATGTAAGACCCTCGCCGTTCGTGTGTTCAGCCGCACGGGTGAGATGGGGCTAACGAGGTGCTCGGTCTCGTCCTGCGGCGTCAGGAGAGCCGATGACGACCACCAAGATGCCTGCCGCCAAGTCCGTCGTCACGGGCAACGGTAAACAGTTCTCGACGTTCTCCGAGCTTTCGAGCTTTCTATGGGGCATCGCCGACCTGTTGCGAGGCGACTTCAAAGCACACGACTTCGGCAAAGTCATTTTGCCGTTCACGGTCCTCCGTCGTCTGGACTGCGTCCTCGACGAAACAAAGATCGCCGTGCTGAACAAGCACGAGTCCGCGAAGGGCGGTGCCATCCAGAACCTCGACCCGATCCTCAACAAGGTGACGGGTCGGCCATTTCACAACGTCTCGAAGCTCGACGTCAAAAAGCTCCTCGACGACCCGAACAACATCGCGAAGAACCTGACCGGCTACATCAAAGGTTTCTCCGAGAACGTTCGCGACATCTTCATCGACCGTTTCAAGTTCCAGGAGCAGGTCGAGAAGCTCGACTCTGGAAACATCCTGTTCATGGTGGTGAAGCGATTCGCCGAAGTGGACCTGCACCCCGACGTCGTCGACAACCACACGATGGGCCTCGTGTTCGAGGACCTCATCAGGCGATTTGCTGAACAATCCAACGAGACCGCCGGTGAACACTTTACTCCCCGTGAAGTGATTCGACTGATGGTCAACCTCCTGTTCAACGAGGACAAGGATGTGCTGACCAAGCCTGGCGTCGTGCGCACGTTGTTCGACCCTGCTTGCGGAACCGGGGGCATGTTGTCCGTTGCCGAGGAATACTTGCGGGAGCTGAACCCGAAGGCGGAACTCAAAGTCTTCGGGCAGGAACTCAACGACGAGACTTTTGCGATCTGCCAGGCCGACATGCTCATCAAGGGGCAGGCCACCGAGAACATCCGGCCCGGAAACAGCTTCAACCAAGATGGCCACGCGGGACTTCGCGTGGACTACTGCATCAGCAATCCGCCCTTTGGTGTGGAATGGAAGAAGGTCGAGAAAGTCATCGTTGACGAGGCTGAGAGCCTTGGCTTCGCAGGGCGCTTTGGGGCCGGGCTCCCGCGTATCAACGACGGGAGCTTGCTGTTCCTGCAACACATGATCTCAAAGATGAAGGCGCCGAAGGACGGCGGCAGCCGCATCGCCATCGTCTTCAATGGCAGCCCGCTGTTCGCAGGAGACGCTGGGTCCGGTGAGAGTGAGATACGTCGTTGGGTCATCGAGAACGACTGGCTCGAGGCCATCGTCGCGCTGCCCGACAACATGTTCTTCAACACGGGCATCAGCACCTACGTCTGGGTCGTCACGAACCGCAAACCCCAGGAGCGCAGAGGAAAGGTACAACTTATTAACGGCGTTAGCTTCTACGAGAAAATGAAGAAGAGCCTCGGGGAAAAGCGTCAGCAACTGAGTGAGGCGCACATCGCCGAGCTCTCCCGCATCTTCGGCGACTTCGAGCAAAGCAAGGTGTCCAAGATCTTTGACAACGAGGACTTCGGGTACCGCAAGATCGTCGTCGAGCGCCCGCTGCGGCTGAACTTCCAAGCGTCGCCCGAGCGTATAGCCCGGCTCGACGAAGAGACGGCGTTCATCAATCTCACAAGGTCAGCCAAGAAGGGCTCGGCCGGTGAGGTCGAGCGCGCAGAGGGCATCGCCTTTCAGGTCGCACTCAAGAGCACCCTGGTGACCATTGGCACCAAGCTCTACAATAACAGAGACGCTTTCGTCGCCGACCTCGAAGCCGCGTGCAAGAAGTCAGGCATCAAGCTCGCGGCGAACATCGAGAAGGCGGTGCTCTCCGCCTTGTCGGAGCGGGACGAGACAGCGGATATCTGCACGGACAAGAAGGGCAAACCGGAGCCCGATACAGACCTGCGGGACACGGAAAACGTGCCGCTAAAGGAAAGCATCCACGGTTACTTCGAGCGTGAGGTGAAACCCCACGTTCCAGACGCCTGGATCGACGAGGAGAAGACCAAGGTAGGCTACGAGGTGCCGTTCACACGGCACTTCTACGAGTACACGCCGTTGCGTTCACTAGCCGCGATCGAGGCCGACATCAGGGCCTTGGAGGCGGAAATCCTCGCGGCGCATGAGCGTGCCCTGTGACCGCGTTCGGGCTTGAGTTTGCCTGGAGTGCCCCATGGCTGTCGCGACTTCCTGCGAGCTGGGAGGTTCGTCCCCTCCGTCGCTGCGGGGTTTGGCAGAAGGAAAGAAATGCGTCGGGCGAGGGGCGCCTCCTCTCCCTATCTGCAACGCGCGGCCTCATCCCAAAGGAGTGGGAAGATGCGAACCAAGAACGGACTGGCGACGGGCTGGCGAAGTACTGGCGCGCTGAACCGGATGATCTCGTGATCAACCCAATGTGGGTCATGCACGGAGGGATCGCAGTCTCCGAAATTACCGGCGTGGTGAGCCCAGACTACCGGGTCTATCGGCTCGGCCCGGACCTCCATCCTCGCTACATACATCACCTCGTCAGGTCTCAGCCCTACCTGACTCTGTATCCGCTGCTCTCTCGGGGCCAGACAACCTTCGATCGCCGGGTCGGCCGTGAAGATTTCGAGATGCTGCCGATCGTCATCCCGCCACTAGCAATTCAACAGGCCGTCGCCGCCTTCCTCGACAAAAAGACGACCGCCATCGATGCGCTGATCGAGAAGAAGGAGCGGCTCATCGCCCTGCTTCACGAGCGACGGCAAGCCCTTATCACCTCTGTTGTGACGAAGGGACTGGACCCGAAGGCGGCTACGAAGGACTCGGGGATCGGTTGGCTTGGGGCGGTTCCAGCCCATTGGGCCGTGATGCCTACGCGCCGCATTTGTAAGCTGACGACTGGCTACCGAGACACGCAGGACGCAAAGGAAGACGGCGCATTCCCGTTCTTCGTTCGCTCGCAGACTGTCGAACGGATCGACACGTATTCTTTCGATGGAGAAGGGGTACTGACGTCCGGTGATGGTGCTGGCGTCGGAAAGATATTTCATCACACTAAAGGAAAATTCGAGTTCCATCAGCGCGTCTATCTCTACTACGATTTCGACGGCATTCTTGGTCGGTACTTCTTTTATTACCTCCGCGAGCAACTTCACCGTGTCGTCCTCGCGGGCAACGCCAAGTCGACTGTTGATTCCTTACGGCGACCAATGCTTATGTCATTTCCGGTCTGCGTCCCACCCCTGAGCGAACAGGCCGCGATCATCGCAATGCTCGACGGTGCAACCGAGCGGCTGGATGAGCTCGATCGCGACACAGTCAGATCAATCGAACTACTCCGAGAGCATCGTCAGGCCCTCGTCACCGCCGCAGTCACCGGGCAGGTCAGTGTGACCGAGGACGCGGCGTGACAGTAGCCTCGGCCCGTGAGTTTCTGGAGGCACTGCTTCGCGAGGAGGTCCCAAGCGTTGACGACCTCCGCGTGTTCTTGGCATCCAAGGCGTCCAACGAAGGGCTCCTCCTCGACTTCAAGCACTCCGACGAACTGCTCAAGGACAAAGACAAGCGGAACTTCACGCTCCGCCAGTACGTGGCCGCCTTCGCCAACTCCGAAGGCGGTGTCTTGGCAATCGGTATCCAAGACAAAACCAAGGCCATCGTTCCCCTCACACAGACGCACCAGGGCCGCGTAGGAGGCGACCTGAAGGGCTGGGCGTCCCGAACGGTGGGCGACCTCACCGGAGCCCTGGGAGCGCCACCACGCTTCGCCACAGTCGACGTGGAGGGCGGGCAGGTCCTTCTCGTTGGAGTTCACCGTGCCCCGACACTGGTTTCCATCTCGAAGGCTGGGCAGGCCGCCTACTACTTCCGCATCGAGGACGAAGCCCGCGAGGTTCCGGCGTCACTGGTCGCCGACCTGGTCTTGGGCCGTAGGCACAGTCCAACGCTTATCGTCGACGCTGTCCCGTGGAAGTTCGGCACAGAACGACGCGAGTCGACCACTGGCTACAACTCGCGGATTGGCTCAGTCATCACACCAGAGGTCTTGTTCAGCGTCACCAACGATTCGCTGGTGAGCTCGACCGCAACAAGCGCAGGACTGATTGCGTGGTCGTTCGTCGAATCCGACACGACGAAGACACCACCGATCGCCGGAGATTTGTTGGCGAGGATTGAGCAAGTCGCGCCGCTCGCCGACGGTCCCGTCCACCGGCTCCACCATTGGCCACTCAAATGGAAAGCGACGTCTGCGATGGAGACAGACTCCCTGAGGCGGCTGCTGACGCTACGGCCGTTCTATCGGTTCGGCCTGGAGATGGAGTACGCCGACGACTGGTCATTCTCTCACGGCGACCACCGACACATGGACATGGAGGCCACTGCCGCGCTCTACATCCTGCCCGACGGAGGTGAGCCGCTGTGGTTTGAGGTTCGCGTCGACGTCTACGGGCGAACGATTCAAAACGCTGGCCAGCAGGCCGGGCGCCCGATTCACGCGACCGCGATTCAGCCGGTCGTGCGTCGCGTCGTCGGCCAGCGGCCGCTGGTGAGCCTGACGGCGCCAAAAATCCAAAAGCCTGCTGCAGGGGGAGCTGATGAAGAGTCACACTGAGTCTGCGTTCGAGGCAGCCATCGAGGCGGACTTGCTTGACCCCACGCTGGGCGGGCATGTCGAGGGCGACAGCGACGACTTCGATCGCGAACGCGCTTTCTTTCACAACGCCTTCATCAGCTTTGTGCAAGCAAGCCAGCAGGACGTCTGGAAGAAGCTGGCCAAGCACCACGGAGACAACCTGAAGCCTGCTGTGCTCGATGCCCTTGCGAAGGCGCTCGACGCACAGGGTCCGCTCAGCGTCATCCGGCATGGGTTCAAGTTCTTCGGTGAGCGTATCCACGCGGCGTTCTTCAAGCCGGCACATGGCTTGAATCCCGAGACCGAGCTTCGCTTCCAGCAAAACTGCGTATCCATCGCGCGTCAGGTCCGCTTCATCCCTGACCACAACGACTCGGTGGACATGGTGGTCGCGGTCAACGGCATCCCCGTCGTCACGATGGAGCTGAAAAACCCGCTCACGGGGCAAGGCACCACCCATGCCATCCGCCAATATCTGAAAGACCGCGACCCGAAGTACGCACTGTTGCGTTTCAACAGAGGCGCGCTGGTCCACTTCGCGATCGACCCCGACACCGCGTACATGACGACGGAGTTGAAGAAGGACCGCACGAGGTTCCTCCCCTTCAACCAGGGCGACCACGGCGGCGCGGGCAATCCCACGCCCAAGAGCGGTGGCTACAAGACCGCGTACCTCTGGCGGGAAGTTCTGGCTCGCGACAGCTTGCTCGATCTTCTGGCGCGCTTCGTCCACCTCGACGTCAAGGAGGATGAGGTCGGCGGCAAGAAGGTGGAGAAGAGGTCCATCATCTTCCCGCGCTACCACCAGCTTGATGTGGTTCGGCGACTCGAAGACGCTGCACGCACCGAAGGGGCTGGTCGCAACTACCTCATCCAACACTCGGCGGGCTCAGGGAAGTCCAACAGCATCGCCTGGACTGCACATCGTCTCGCGACGCTGCACAACGCTTCCGACGAGAAGGTCTTTCACTCGGTCGTCGTCGTCACCGATCGTCGGGTGCTCGACAAGCAGCTCCAAGACACCATCTACCAGTTCGAGCACAAGCAAGGCGTCGTCGCGCGCATCGACAAAGACTCCGCCCAACTGGCAGAAAACCTGGAGAACGGCACGCCCATCGTCATCACGACGCTCCAGAAGTTTCCATTCGTCGCCGACAAGATCACGAAGCTGCCTGACAGGCGATACGCCATCATCATCGACGAGGCACACTCTTCCCAGACGGGGACATCGGCACAAAAGCTCAAAGAGGTGCTCACGGGGGATGATGCCGAAGAGCCCGAGGAGCCGACGTGGGAGGACGAAATTGCCGACGCGATGGGCTCACGCGGGCCGCAGAAGAATCTCTCGTTCTTCGCCTTCACGGCTACGCCGAAGGCCAAGACGTTGGAGGTCTTTGGCACCAAGGCGCCGAACGGAAAGCCCGTGGCCTTCCACCTCTACTCGATGAGGCAGGCCATCGAAGAAGGCTTCATCATCGACGTCCTGAAGAACTTCACTTCGTACAAGCTCTACTACAAGCTCGTGCAGACGAGCGCTCAGGACCCTGACGTGAAGAAGCGGGAAGCGGCGACCGCTCTCGCAGGATTCGTCAGCCTCCATCCTCACAACATCTCGCAGAAGGTCGAGGTCATCGTCGAGCACTTCCGCGCCCACGTTCGCCAGAAAATCGGTGGACGTGCAAAGGCGATGGTGGTGACCCGCTCGCGACTTCACGCCGTTCGCTACAAGCGCGCGATCGACGAGTACATCAAGGACAAGGGCTACAAGGACCTCGGTGCCCTCGTCGCGTTCTCAGGCACGGTCACGGACCCCGACAACAAGAAGGACCACACCGAGGTCGGCATGAACCCCGGCCAGACCAACGAGAAGGAGCTGCCCGAGCTCTTCAAGAAGGCCCAGTGGCAGGTGCTCATCGTCGCCAACAAGTATCAGACTGGCTTTGACGAACCGCTGCTGCACACGATGTACGTCGACCGGAGGCTGAGCGGCGTGCAGGCCGTGCAGACGCTGTCACGGTTGAACCGCACATACCCCGGCAAGGAGGACACCTTCGTCCTCGATTTCGTCAACGACGCCGACGAGATCAAAGCTTCGTTTCAGCCGTTCTACGAGCAGACAACGGTGAGCGAGCTTGCCGACCCTGGCCAGCTAGATCAGCTTCAGCACGACCTCGACGAAGGTCAAGTCTGGCAGCCCAGCGAGGTCGAGGCGTTCTCGAAGGTCTTCTACAAGCCCAAGGACGCGCTCACGACGAAAGAGAATGAGGCCCTCTACCAGTGGCTCCAGCCATCAGTCGACCGTTTCAAGGCGTGGAAGGACGAAGAGAAGAAGGAAGTGTGGCGCGCAAAGCTGGCATCCTTTGTCAGGCTGTATGCGTTCCTCAGCCAGGTAATGCCCTACGCCGATCGTGAACTGGAGATGCGCTTCAGCTTCGGCCGGCTGCTCCTGCGTCGCCTGCCAAGACCCGCAAAGGAGCAATACGACTTCGACGGCGAGGTCGACCTTCACAGCTACCGGTTGGCGAGGCTCGGGGAGACGAACATCGTCCTTGAGCAAACCGGCACCGGCGAGGTGAAGGGTCCAACGGCAGTCGGCACCGGCGCGCCCAAAGACGACAAGGTTGCATTGCATGAACTGATCGGAGTCTTGAACGACCGCTTCGGCACAGAGTTCAAGGCGGAGGACCAGCTTTTCGTCGAACACATCGTTGCGTCAGCCAAGACCGATGACGCACTCCAGACGAAGGCTAAAGCTAACACCTACGAAAACTTCGCACTTAGCGCTGCTGATGCCGTCCAAGACAAAGTGATCGACGGACTCGACATGCATGGCAACTTCGTTTCGAAGTACCTGAACGACCCCAATTTCAAAAAAGTTGTACTTGAATATGTAGCGAAGCGACTGTGGAACGAAATCCGCACAGAGTAGTGCCGAGACGCACGTGTCTTCATCGAATTACATCGCACGCATCGCGCATGATACGCAGCACCCGGTTTCTCGTGGCAACCGAGTTCGCGGACCAGCGCACCTGGCTGTAAGCGGAGGCGAAGTGGTTGCCCTTCATGGCAATCGTTTCGTCTGAGTAGTTCGTGGACACGTACTCGACGGCGATGGTTGCGCCGTCATCGAGCGTGAGGATGGCGTCGGGGATGTGGTTGCCGGCGCACCTTTCGCTGCTGGCGCGTTCCCCGCGCTCAAGTTCGAGCTTCGCGATCGTTTTGCCCTGGGCTGCGAGCTCCTCACGAATCAGCTCCACATGTCTGAGGGTCTGCACGTGGTGGTGCATTCGCTTCGGCGTCACGCTTCGAAGCGGCTCGCCCAGGGCTGCGCCTCCGGCGCGGCCGAGGGCGTAGACGCGCCCGCCGCGCTCCTTAGAGGGAGAGTCGG
>JBIKRQ010000611.1:0-2970 GCA_044349155.1 Myxococcota bacterium | reverse complement strand
ACCGTCATCCGCAACATCCAACCGATGCACGCGATGATCATCGACCGCATCCGCTTCGGCGCGATGATCGAGCCCGGCCTCTCGCTGTTCATCATGGAGTGCGAGCCCGCCGCGTACATCGCCCTCGCCGCCAACGAGGCCGAAAAGGCCGCCAACATCCGCCTCGTCGACTTCACGCCGTTCGGCGCGTTTGGTCGCCTGTACCTCGCTGGTACCGAGGCCGAGGTCGACGAAGCGGCCAAGGCGGCGCGCGCCGCACTCGAAGGCATCACCGGCCAGGCTGGCAAGGGCGGCTGAGCCCTCGTCGTCGTCTGCTTCGTGACATCGTCAACACTTCGTTTTTCACTGCAAAGAACCAACTGCTCGACACACATCGTCGAGCCATTCGGAGGACACCATGGCTGACAACAACGTTGCGGGCCTCGCGCTGGGCATGATCGAGACCAAGGGATTTGTCGGGATGGTGGAAGCCGCCGACGCCATGGTGAAGGCCGCCAAGGTCGAGCTCGTGGGGTACGAGAAGGGCTACGGCGGTGGCTACATGACCGCCATCGTGCGTGGCGACGTCGCTGCCGTGAAGGCCGCCACCGAAGCCGGCGCGCGCGCCGCTGAGCGCGTGGGCGAGCTCGTCAGCGTGCACGTCATCCCGCGCCCCCACGCCAGCCTCGACGCGGTCCTGCCGCTCGGCGCCAAGAAGGCCTGAGGTCGCGCGTCTTCTGCCTTCGCTGAGGGCAGTGACGCTGCATGTGGTGCCCGCTTGTCGGGCACCCTTTGTTCATGTTCCACGGCTTATGCTTGAATTGCCGTGGCGAATCGGGCGCTTACGCCCGTCGTGCGCACCCGCCGTGTGGAACAGGGTGCATCCAAAGAGGTCTTCGCCATGCTGCTGGGCACTGTGATTGGCACCGTCGTTGCGAGCCAAAAAGAGCGCGAGCTCGAGGGCATTCGCCTGTTGCTCGTGAAGGGTGCCGACGTCGAGGGCAAGCCTTCTGGTGGCGTCATCGTCGCCGCTGATGCCGTCGGCGCCGGCGTTGGCGAGCTGGTGCTCTACTGCGCGGGCTCGTCGGCCCGGCAAACCGAAGTCACAAAGAACAAGCCCGTCGACCACGTGATCATGGCGATCGTCGACGAGATCCACGTCGGCAACGACCTGAAGTTCAAGAAGAACTGAGCCGAGGCCCTCATGTCGCGCATCGATGACAGCAGCCTCGACGAGATTGTCCAAAAGGTCGTCGCGAAGTTGGCGCCGGCCCTCGGCGTTGGCCCGGCCACGAACCCCAGGGCAACGCCTGCTCCCGCCGAAGTCTGCGGTGTGTCGCCGCCACTGTTGTCGCGCGCCAGCATGTCGGGTCGTGGCGGTGGTCGCCGCGGCATCTACGACGACGTCGACAGCGCGGTGAAGGCCGCCCGCAAGGCCCACGACGCCCTCGTCGACACGATGACGATGAAGACCCGAGATGCTGTCATCGACGGCATGCGCCGCACGGTGCGGTCGTTGGCACAACAGCTCGCGGTGATGGCGGTCGAAGAAACCGGCCTCGGTCGCGTCGACGACAAGATCAACAAGAACCTCCTCGTCGCCGACAAAACCCCCGGCACCGAAATCCTGCGCCCGCAGGCGTACACCGGCGACGACGGCCTGATGCTGCTCGAGCGCGCGCCCTACGGCGTCATCGGCGCCATCACGCCCACTACCAACCCCACCGAAACCATCATCTGCAACGGCATCGGCATGATCGCCGCCGGCAACGCGGTGGTCTTCAACGTGCACCCGTCGGCGAAGAAGGTGTGCCGCTTCCTCGTCGAGCAGCTCAACGACGCCATCGTTTCTGCTGGCGGTCCCGACGGCCTGCTGAGCATGGTCGGCGAGCCCACCATCGACAGCGCCAACCAGCTCATGACCCACCCGGGCGTGCGCCTCGTCGTCGTCACCGGCGGCCCTGGTGTGGTGAGTGCGGCGATGAAGTCGGGCAAGCGCGCCATCTGCGGCGGCCCGGGCAACCCACCCGTCGTCGTCGACGAAACCGCCAACATCAAGACGGCAGCCAGCGGCATCATCAAGGGCTGCAGCCTCGACAACAACATCGTCTGCATCGCCGAGAAGGAGATCTTCGTCGTCAACGACGTCGCCGATCTGCTGATTGGCGAAATGGGCAAGGCGGGTGCTGCCGTCATGAGCCGTGCCGACATCACGAAGCTCGAGAAGCTCGTGCTCGCCGACGACAAAGCCCACCCGCACAAAGACTGGGTCGGCAAAGATGCGGCGAAGATCGCGCGCGCCATTGGCAAGACCGTGCCCGACGCCACCCGCGTGCTGTTGTGCGAGGTCGACGGCGAAGACCACCCCTTCGTGCAAACCGAGCTGCTCATGCCGGTGCTGCCACTGGTGCGTGTGAAGTCCGTCGAGGACGGCGTGGCCGCGGCGGTACGCGTCGAGCACGGCTTTGGCCACACGGCGGCGATGTACTCCACAAACATCGATGCGTTGCACCTGATGGCGCGGGCGATGGACTGCAGCATCTTCGTGAAGAACGCGCCCACGTACGCGGGCCTCGGCCTCGGCGGCGAGGGCTACACCAGCTTCACGATCGCGTCGCCAACGGGCGAGGGGCTCACCACCGCCCTCAGCTTCTCGCGCGAGCGTCGCTGCACGTTGAAGGACCACTTCCGCATCGTCTGAGCCTTGCTGCTCGCGTTGGGGACCTCTGGCCGCGCCGGGTGCGCGGCCTTCTTGTTTCGTCATTGGTTGAGCCCCGAAGCGAAACCACGCCTTGAGCCCTGCTGCCTGCGTTGAGGACTCTGGCCGGCCCGATGCGCGGCCATCTTGTTTTCGTCGCTCCTGGGCCGTTTGGCTGTGTTGAGGGCACAAACGAAAACGCCCACCGGATGGTGGGCGTTTCGTCAGCACAGGCGGCAGCTCACTCAGCGGGTGTGGTGAACGTCGCCGACGTGGCCGGGGGCGGCGTTTCC
>JBIKRQ010000610.1:0-2973 GCA_044349155.1 Myxococcota bacterium | reverse complement strand
CGTGGTTGAGCGGCCGAACGTGTTTTCTGTGCCAGGACGCCAACCACCAGCGGCAACCGCCAGCACCTCCAGCCCACCTCCAGCCCACCTCCAGCCCCCTGGGGCTGGAGGTTTTTCGCGAGTTAACATCTCAAGAACACTGCGGATTGTCGAAACCGCCAGCCCTCACGGCGAAAGCACAGATACCGCAAAGTCGGGAACGGCGGTGACGCCATGAATGTTTCAGATCATGAAACACAAGGTGAAACACCGCGCGCGCCGCTCGTGATCGAGCACCAGGTAGAGCGCTACTTCATCTGGCTCACGACGACGAAGCAGGCGCCGTCGACGACAGTCGTGACCTATCGGCGCGTGATGAAGCAGCTGATCGACTGGCTGCACCTGCGCGGCATCGAGGATGCGCGGCAGGTGTTGCGCTCGCACATCGAGGCCTATCAGCGGGCCTTGTACGAAACGCGGGTGCAGCGTGGCGCACGTCGTGGACAGCGGCTGTCGTTGCGCACGCAGCAACTGAAGATGACGACGATCAGCAGCGTGTTTCGGCAGTTGTTCAAGCTGAAGCTGATCGACCTGAACCCCGCCGCCGACCTCGACCTACCGCGTGTGCCGCAGAGCCTGCCGCGCACGGCGTTGACGAAGAGCGACGCTGAAGTGGTGTTGCTGCAGCCCGACATCGGCACAGCAAAGGGCCTGCGTGATCGCGCCATGTTGGAGGTGCTGTTTGCGACGGGGCTTCGCCGGCTGGAACTGCTCGGCCTGCGCGTTGGCGACGTCGACGGCGCACGCGGCACGGTGTTTGTGCGCGAAGGCAAGGGCCGCAAACAGCGCATCGTGCCCATCAGCAAACGTGCGCTGTACTGGGTCGACCGCTACGTGATGGCGGTGCGCGGCGCGTTGCCAGGAGCCGCGAAAACCGACGCGCTGTTTCTATCGATGACGACGCCACGCCCGGTGCACGAGCAGTGTTTGCACGACGTAGTGCACGACGCGATCGGCAGCGCAAACGTCGGTGTGAGTGGCAGTTGCCACGTGTTCCGACACACAGTGGCAACGCTGCTGCTCGAGGGCGGCGCCGATCTTCGCTACGTGCAGGAGATGTTGGGCCACAACAGCCCGACGACGACGGCGATCTACACGAAGGTTACGATCACGTCGTTGAAGTCGGCGTACGAGAAGGCCCACCCATCGCAGCAAGCACCAGCACCATCGAAGCAGGTGAAGCGCAGAGCCGCCGACGACGAAGTCGTCCCTTAGCCGCTCTCCGGATGCTACGTGAGTGGCGATGCTTGAGTTGTCGAGGACCGTTGCGGTTGTTTCGTTTGTTGCTACCATTAGAATATGCAAGTTGCGCTCAAGACCAAGTCGCCGTCCGTGCGAACCGCATCAAAGGCAGAGGCCGCGTTGCGCGTCCTCTCGGTTGCTGGTCGCACGCGACGCGAGGTTCGTGTTCACGTCGATGGTGACGAGCTGGCGGTTGATGTTCCCGCCGAGGCGTTCGACGTCTTGCTGACGGTGTTGGCGGAGATGGCCAACGGAAATGCCGTAACCGTCATGCCCGTACACGCGGAGTTGACGACGCAGGAGGCCGCCGAGGTGCTCAACGTTTCGCGGCCGTATCTGGTGAAGCTGCTCGACGACGGACGGATCCCGCATCGCCTCGTCGGCACGCACCGTCGGGTGCTCGTTGCCGATTTGATGGCGTTCAAGATGGCGGACGACGCGGCACGCTCTGCCGCTGCTGACGAGTTGGTCGCCGCTGCCGAAGAACTCGGGCTCGGCTACTGAGATGGCGTTTGTTGTCGTCTACGATGCGTGCGTCCTGTTCCCTGCGCCGGTGAGAGATCTCCTGATTCGGTTGGGGCAAACGGGAGTTGTGCGAGCGCGATGGTCGAACCGAATCCTCGATGAGGTCTTCAGGAATATCCTGCGCGTGCGTCCCGAGTTGAACGAAAGCTCCTTGGTGCGGACGCGGGAGTTGATGAACGCGGCGATTGCTGACGTCGTCGTTGACGGATTCGAGACGATCGAATCATCGCTGTCGCTGCCGGACGAGAACGATCGGCATGTGCTCGCTGCGGCGATTCGATCGGGCGCTCAGGTCATTGTGACCTTCAACCTTCGCGACTTTCCGAGCAGCGCATTGTCTGCGTGGGGCATCGAAGCGGTTGACCCCGACGCCTTTGTTTTCGACCTCATCGACCTCGCGCCCGGCGCAGTGACGCATGCGGTGCGCGAGCAGGCACGTGCTCTCAAGAACCCGCCGCGCACAGCGATGGAGCTGCTCGACACACTCGCGCTGAGCGGCCTCCACCGGTCGGTTGCGCGCCTCCGCCAGCTGTTGCTTTGAAACGTCGACGATCGAGCCCACAGCTCGGTCGTCGTCGTCGTTTTGGCGGTACGAAACGAAGGCAGCGGCTAAGAGGGAAGCGCAAAGCCGCTTCCCTGGCGGCTCCTGTCTCGCGTCCTCAACGCACTGAAACGGCCCACAACGAACGAACGCGAGCGCGATAGGGTCGCACTTCGGTGTCGACATTTCTGGCGTTCCTGTTGGCTTTGGCTTCGTCGTTCACGCCGGCGGAGGCTCCCGCGCGCGTGCACGCGAGGCCAAAAACGCGAGGGACCCTGACGGAAGTCCACTTCTTCAAGGCCGACGACCTCACCCGCGCGATTGCGACCTACAAGCCAGCTGTCGAACTCATCAACTCGCCTCACCACGGCGTGTTTCGTCGCGATCGTTTCGGGCCGCGCGACCTCGCCAAAGCCGAACGTTTGCGCGCCGGTATAGGCGATGCCCGCGTGCTGCGCGAAGGCGACGAAGTCACCATGTTCGCCATCAACCATGCCACCGGCTACTCGGGCATGACGACGGTGAAGGTGCCCTCGTACGACGACCCGGCCGCGCGCATCACCGACGTGCTCGAGATCGTGGGCGACATCAAGCTCTTCCCACCCGAGATTGAGTTGACGGTTGAA
>JBIKRQ010000011.1:0-39194 GCA_044349155.1 Myxococcota bacterium | reverse complement strand
CGTCCTACTCGATCAGCTCGAGTTCGAACTCTTGAATGGTGCGGCGGTCGGCCGGCTCGCAGCGAATGAAGCCAACACAGGCGTCGGCTTCCACGAAGTTGTTGGACAAGAGCTGCACCACAATCGGGCCTGGCGGCAGACCAGCAGGGACCGCGGCACTCACACCGTTGGTGACGATCTCCACATCGTTCGACAAGACCTGCTCGTCGTCGGGGCGACCAACACCGCGCCACACCAGCACGACATCCGAGTACGGTTGCACCGTTTCTTCAAAGACGAAGCGGACCTGTTGCCCAGCCCGAAGGTCGCCGTCGGGCACCTCGATGGTGGCCTCAGGCGAGACCAGCAGCCCGGGCCAGGTCGCCGACAGCTCTTCATCGTCGTCGCGGATGGTCAACGTCATCGAGTCAAAGAAGGGTGCTGCTGCGATCGGTTCCGACGTACTTACGACAGCGCTTCCACCACTCAATCGACCCAGCTCGAGCTCGACGTCGCCAAGGGTCGCGCGCAGGTGGTTGACGTCCCGCCACGCTGTGAACTCTTCGTAGGGTTCTTCGGAGGCAAAGAGGAACGCTGCGGCCTCGAAGGTGTCCTCGAATCCTTCCGAGAACGGGTCAACGAGATCGACGCTGCGGATCGAAGCCAGCGAGCCTTCAGAGGCGTCGCAGGCGACGAGCGATGGAACACACAAGAGGGCAACGAGTGCAGAGGCATGCCATGTCATGACGCGCACATTGCATTGGCCGTGCCGACGTCGTGACGTCCCGGTTGGACGAACGCACTGGAGCGCATCGCCGAGGAAGCGTTGACGGCTTCTTCGGCTGGCTCCGAAGAGAACACACGAGCCACACCGGTCTCACCGGCCACCACCGCGTCTTCTGGACGACACCACACGCAACCTGCGAGCGTCGACGCTGGCTGTAGCTGCTCAGTGGTCGAACGACTCCTCGGGTGAGACGCGCAACGTGAAGTTGGGCAGCAACAACAACAACAGGAGCTCGCTGCTCGGGCCGCTGCCACGGCGCGCAAACACGGCGTCGCGTACGCCGCTGAAGATGTGCACGGGCACGCGGTCTTCGCCGCGGGCTTCGAACACCGTTGCTTGCTGGCTGTCGTCGACGACGACGGTGTAGTCGCCGCTTGTGCTCACGTGACGACCGAAGCCACCCTCGGTGCTCGGCGACCACGCGTTGATCACCGATGACGGATTGGCGGTTGTTGGGATCAACACTGTACCGCCGGCGTTGGCGGCGCAGGCGTCGTCGCTGGCAACGCCCACCGCCGTCTGCGTCGCTGACAACGCGATCGACACCGGATTGGCGCGAAAGTCGAAGTCACTGCGCACGACCTCGAGGGTCGTTGCGAGGTTGAGCAGGATCGCGCCACGGACGTTGCCAGGTGTGCCGTCGGCAGTGTTGTCGACGTAGGCCGCTGCGACCCGCGTGCCCCGTCCGGCGAGGGCGGCCACGCCTGTGCCAGCCACGCTGAACGTCGTGAGCGGTGCGTTGAGACTGGTGAGGCCGTAGGCCGAAATCGTGCGCGCCACCGACGCCACCACATGCCCATCGAGCACCGCCAACCCGCTGATCGATGCCGTGGTGCTCGCCGTGAGCGTGAAGCGGTTGTCGCCGTCGAGGATCGTGGCGTTGCCCGGTGCCACGGCGTTCGCAAACGCCGTGACGGCGCGGCCATTGGCCTGTGTGCCCACAGCGAGCACACGCGCATCGTTCTGGCCGAGCTCGATGATCGTGTTTGCACCCGTGGGACCAACGACCCACATGCTGTCGTTGCCCATGAACGCGGCAAACGTGCCATCGCTCGCCATCACCACATCGAGAACATGTGGCACGGGGGTGTAGACAACGTTGCCGCTCACCGTGCTGTCGAGACCCTCGATGCCGAAGTCGCTCGGACGAGATTCGTCGATGGCCCCGCTTCTCCCTGGCTCGGCGGCGGGCGTGAATTGCGCCGTGCTCGCCACCCCGCGCGTGAGTACTGCGGTGCAGAGCTCGCCCTCACTGGTGCGGCCCACAGGCACGACGCGGCCTGTGAAATTGTTGCCGCTCAGGAGCACGTTCGCCCGCACGCGCCCAAGGCCGCCCTCGTTGCCGCCGTTGCCGCCGCCGATCTGCAACGTGCCTGCTCCCGAGATGCTCGCGGCGTCGATCACCACCGTGCCACCCGCACCGCCGGAGCCCACCGCGCCACCTTCGCCGCCGCTGACGTCGACAACACCGTTGCCGCCGAAACCAACATCACCACGCGCCAGCAGGTAGAGCGCACCACCGCCAGCGCCGCCCTCGCCACCAACAGCACCACCGCCGCCACGAAACGGCGACACCCCGTGCAACGAACCAAATGGCGCTGCGCCGGTCACGTGCGACCCACCAGCAGGGGAGTCGCCGGCAGTGGGCGCGTCGCCGCCACAACCCGGTACAGCGCCTGCTGCAGCGAGGTCGATGGTGCCATCGATGCGGATGTCGCGCTGCGAAAGCAAGGCCAGGCCGCGACACCCGATCGCGCCATCGCCGGTGTCGACGACGATGCGGCCGCCTTGCTCGACGATGATGTTGTCAGCCTGCAGCACCGTGAGCGGCGTGTTGGGGCCGCCGTCATCGAGCTCGGTCGTATAGGTTCGAATGCCCATGCACGTCGCGTCGAGCGGCACCGGAACACCGCCACCAACGGTGCTCAGCTCGAGCACCACCGCATTGCCGTCTTCGGGGCGTGGCTCGAGCGAGAGCGTTTGGCCGGCGCGCACAATCAACGATCCCTCGACCGCGGCGCCCAGGGGGAACGAAACCGTGGGGCGCGGTGGAGAGCAGGTCTCACCGAAGCAGCCAAATGCGCACGTTTGCGCCTGGCTGTTGGCGTCGCAGGCGACGCTGTTGGTGCAGGTGCCCGGCGCCTCGCAGTCCTCGCCGTCGAACAGCTCTGGGCCGGTGACGCATTCTCCTTCGCCCTCTCCTTCGCCCTCTCCTTCGCCTTCGCCTTCGCCTTCGCCTTCGCCTTCGCCCTCGCCTTCGCCCTCTCCTTCGCCTTCAGCGCGGCACACGTTGTCGACGCAGGTGAAGTCGTCGGGGCACGTGAAGTCGGGGCCGCAGGCAACGCCCTCGGGGCTGACAGCGCTGGTGTTCGTGAAGAACGAGCAGCCGCTGTCGACGAGGGCGAGGGCCACCAACGCAACGCGCGGTACTGCAACAGTGAAGCGCATGTTCATTCTCCCACCACAGGAACCACGGCCAGCACGACACCAACGGCCACGGCCAGACCGCCAGCAACCCAACCGATTTTGGCGCGCAGCACCTCGTCGTTGCGCTGCTTTTGCAAGCCGGCCAACTCGGTGGCGTTCGCGGTCTTGAGCTCTTTGAGCGTGGCTTGCAGCTGCACCTCTTGAAAGCCCGCAAAGCCCAGGCCGCCCAGCCCCACCACGCCCAGGCCCACGCCGACGACGCTAAGCAACGGCGGACCGCTACCGGCTTCGCCCACCTCAGGCGCGCCCGCCTGGGTCGACCCTGACGATGATGAAGTGGACGACGTGGACGGAGCACCTACCACGTCGAGGTCGAGCACCAACACGCGCACGCGCCGCGTCGACTTCGGCAAGCGCGCCAACAACGACGACACACCACCGTCGACACGGTCGGCGAGAGCGGAGACGTCGTGCGCTTTCAGCGTGATGTGACCAACGGCGGTGGCGCGCGTCGAGTCGAACAACGACAGGTTCAACACGACGTCGGTGCCCAGCGTGCCGAGGCTGCCGTGCAGGACCTGGCTGGCATCCATCGCCGCGGCGAGCTCGGCGAAGCACGACGAACTCGTGGTCTCGCACAGCGCCATCTTGCCGGCCTCGACGTCCATCGCCTTTTTCAGGTCGGTGGCGGTGAGCACATCCACGCGCGCATCCGCCGACGCCGCACTCGCCACCATCGAGGTGAGCAGTTGCCCATCATCGCGACTGACGGCCCAGGCCGCCGACGACAGCAGCTGTTGCAGCAGGACCAGAAGCCAAAGCGCGCGCATGGGGCGGAGCTTACCGTGGCTGCGGAGTTCGTCGACGTCTCGCGACACACGTTTGCAGCGTCTTGGCGGCTCTCAGGTTTTCGCCGAAGGTCTGCCGATGAGGGACAGCCCGTTGTTCGCCAGCTTCCGACGCATTCGCTCCACGTTTGCGCCGAAGTTCTACGAACGCTTTCTCGCCGCCGATCCACAGATCGCAGCGCTGTTTTCGCGCACCGACATCGCCCGCCAGCAGGAGCTGCTGTCACACGGGATGATGATGCTCATCGATCACGACGAGGGCTCGTCGCTGAGTGTGCTGGCACTCACGCGCCTCGCTCAGTTGCACGTGCGCATCGGTGTGCGCGCGTGGATGTACGACGTGTGGATTCGCTCTCAGCTCGAGGTGGTGCGCGAACTCGACCCCATGGGCGACGACGCGCTTTGCGCCCAGTGGGAGGCGGCGATGCGCAAGTCGACGCAGCGCCTGCTCACCCTTGCGCCGCACGAGCCGTAGCACATCGCTCCTGCTCAGAGCGCCAGGCGCCACGCCTCTTTGGCCACGGGGAACACGTCGTCGAGTTCCTCGTCGAGGCCCACCGCGGGTGACGTGAAGCGCGCCACTTCGCCCAGGCACTCGTGTACGAAGTGGTAGCTCACCTGCTGCACATCGCCGGCGACGAGGGTGCGCTCGAGCTTCACCTTCACCTGCAGCGTGTTGTCGAGGATGAGGTCGGGCAAAATCACCGTGCCCTGACGCACCACTTCAACGCTCACGGTGTCGTCGAACGCGGTTTGCACGCCGAGCAACAGCGCGTTGCGCGCGCGCGACGTCGTCGTCACCGTGGTGCCGAGCTGCAGCGGGAACGGGTACAGCACGCTGGGCGTGTCGTAGACGATCTGGGTTTTGCCTTCGGCCGGGTCTTCGTCTTTCGACGCAGCACCGAGCAAACGCCAGCTCTGTTCGTCGGCGATGACCGGGCCCAACTGCGAGCCACCGGGCACCAGCGGTGCGGCGATGTCGGCGTTTGGAAACAGGCTCGCGAACCACTGGCCTTCCATCGCTTCCGCCGAGAACGTGCCCTGGGGCTGCGTCTCCACCGCGGGCAGGCTGAGGTCCCAAAAGCGCACGCCGTCGTCGTCGACCTGGCCTTCGACATCGACCGCGACGTCGGTGCCCACGCGCACGCGGGCCACGGCGTTGAGCACGATGGGCAGCTCGGAAAACTCGATGACGCCGTCGTTGTTGGGGCGGCAGTCGGGCAGCTGCACGACGGGGAGGTAGTCTTCGGGGTCGTCGATCGCCGTCTCAGGCGTGCACGCCGACAGCGCCAGTACCGAAGCCGACAACGCAGACAGGGCAGAGCAAACGCGGTTCATCGTGAACTCCGAAGGAGAAGTCGTCGTCGTCGGTGTCGATGTCGATGTCGATGTCGATGTTGAGCTACAGCGCATAGCCGAGCCTCACGAGCAGCATTGAAGCCACTGAAGGAGCGGTGCCGCCGCGATCGGCAAGGCCCTGCAGGGGCACCAGCAGACCGCCGTCGACGCGTATCGAGAACGCTTCGTAGGGCAGCACCATCGCCGCATCGACCTCGACACCGAGGGGATTTGCGCCCCCGGGTGCGGAGTTCGCATCGAGCGCGTGGCTGTAGATGACGTTGCCTTCGAAGCTCAAGCCCGGCGCCACGTCTTGTGCGGGCGAGAAGCGCGTGAAGAAGCGCCCGTAGGCGGCCTCGGACACACCGCCCAGCAACGTGCGCCACAGAATCAAGTCGACGCGGTGCAACGGATGCAGGCGAAACGCGTTCATCTGCGTGTCGGCACTGCCGTTGAGCTGCGAGCCAAACACGTCGCCGGGGACGGCCCCCGAAAACGCCGTGGGCGAGGTGAGCGGCAGGCCTGGCGCTGGGTCGGAGCTGGCGAGGCCGCCTTCGAATTGCAGCGACCACAGCTTCTTGTCGGCCAGCGGCTTGACCTCGACGACGCCAACGCCGCCAAACGGCATGCCCGCCACCGCATCGCGAATCACGACACCGGCGTACGGCGATGGATTCTGGATCTGAAACGCCGAGCCCACGACCTCGAGCTCGACGCGCAACGAGTCGGTGAGCAGGCGAAACCAACCATCGGCAATGCCCGCGCGGTAGCCACGGGTGACGACGGCGTTGGGGTCGGTCCCCAGGCTGTCGTCAAACGCGGTGTAGTAGCCGGGGATGTCTTTGTCCTGCCACTCGGTGCTGACCGCAATTCCGTAGTCGACGACGGTGCGGCCATCGTTGGCGAGCAGGTCTGCTTCCCACGGCGAGTGGAATCTCAAGAACGCCACGCTCACGGCTTGTTCAGACACCGAGATGTTGCGCGCGGCCGGACCAACGCCGGGCAGTGGGCCGCCCGACGGACCGGAAGCGCCGATGTCGTAGGCGACGGCGGCGACGTGACCGAGCAGGGGCACCACAACTGCTACGCGATCCGCGCGGTCACCGAGATCGTCGTCGACGGCGTTGCCGTCGTTGGCGGCAATGCCCAGGCCGAAGTGGCTGGGCATGCGACCGGCAGAGATGATGCCGATGGGCAAGATCGCTTCGGCCATCGCGGTACGCACATGAAACGCGCCGTCGAGGGCGGTGAGCGGACTTTGAAACGCGGAGGCGGCGACGAGGCCCGGCGTGTTGCCAAACGGCGTGAAGCGCGGGCGTGCACCAAGCGCCACGTTGTCGAGCATGTCGACCTCGAGGAACAAGCGCACCGAGTCGCCGACGAAGAACGACGGCGCCAAACGCACGCGCAGGTCACCACCGCTCGTGAGGTTTTGCGGGTTGTCGCCGTGCAGCCACAACGTGGAGCCATCGCTCGAGGGCGCGCGGCCGAGGTCGAGGTTCTGCATCAGCGACGAGCGCAGGCGCAGGTGGCCGTGAAAGACGAAGGTCTCGTCGGGTTCTTTGTCGCGCCACGGTTGGATGGGATCGCCCCACCCCGTGCGGGCGTTGGCACCGGTGGCAGCACACAGAGCGAGGGTCATGGCGGCCAGGCGCTTCATGGCATGTCCTCGTCGTTGGTGTCGTCGGGGGCGCGCTTGGATTTTTCGTCGTGGTCGGCCGCACGGCTGGCATCACCGGTGGCGTCTTCCACGTCGGCGAGCGGTGCTTTTTTGCGGATGAGCAGCGGCTGTCGTTTGGGCGCTGCATCGGCGAGCTCGCACACCCGCTGCAGTTCAGCGGTGACGATCGCGGGGCGCTCGATGAGTGGCACATGGCCCGCATCAGCAGCGATCACGAGTGGCGCATCCAGGGCCGCTGCCACCGCCCGACCATGACGCAGCGGCATCACGCGATCGTCGTCGCCCCAGACCACGCCACGCGGTTTGTCGACGACGGCGGCGAGGTACTTCGTCTCGACATCGGCGTAGTGCATGCCGCGCACGGTGTTGAGCTGCGCGAAGATGCTGCCTTCGCGGTCTTGCATCGCGTGCACTTCATCGAGGACTTTTGTCGACGCGAAGCGTTGGCCGTCGTGAAAGGCCATGATGTATTTTTCGCCGGGCAGCTCGGTAAACAGCACCGAGAAAATCGCCTCGCCCATCACCGGCGCCTTCGCCCAGCGAAAGCTCGTGGGCATCTGGCGGTCGAGGACAAAGCCATCGACCACGACCACGCCATCGACGCGATCGGGGGCATTGATCGCCACACGCAGAATCACGCCGGCGCCATACGAGTGGCCCGCGAGTACGGCGTGGTCGACGCCGAGCGCATCCATGATTTTGACAACGTCTTCGGCGTGGCGATCGGGACCGTAGGCACCAGCGGTGCGCTCCGATTGGCCAAAGCCCTTTTGGTCAAAGGCGATGACGCGGCGGTCGTCGTCGAGGGCGTTTTGCACCGCACGCCAGTTGTCGAGCCGTGCGCCAAAGCCGTGCACGAGCACCACGGTCTGCTTGCGGCTGTCCTTCGGACCGGTGTCGCGCACGCGCAGCCAGGCATCGCCCACGTCGACGAACGACTCGTCGCTGGCAGTGGTGGTGGGTGCAGTTGGCAGCCGTTGGGCTGGCGTGATGCACGAGGCCAGGCAGCTGCTGCCAACCGCGGCGACGAGCAGATGCCGAATCGATCTGGACTTGAGGTGCCCCATGGCGACGCGTTCGCAGTTGCAGCATCGCGGGTCAAGTCCATGTGCGTTTGCACAATGACGAGGTGCGTCAAGAGTTCTTCGTCGCCGCTCGCCGCGTTCTGCGTGACCGTGGGGCGGCAGGCAGCAGACGCAGGCGAACGCCTCCAAACCCGAGCGGGAACGAACACGTGCATGCTGGCGGGCGCCGGGTCCGACGCCTCGCAGGAGCGCGACCGCAGGGGAAACGCCAGCACCACCGAAGGGAAAAAGGGCGGGCGTCGCTCCGTAGAACGCGGCGCAACCACCCGAAATATCAAGCAAAAGCGCGCGGGGGCGCCGGGGGCCGCCGCGCAACGCGGCCCCCGGCTCGCGCCGAAGGCGTCGTCCAAAGCGAGGACGCACTGATCGCCGATCGTCGAGTGACGCGACGACGTGAAGCGAAAGACGATCAGCGCGAAAGACGATCAGCGCGAAAGACGATCAGCGCGAAAGACGATCAGCGCGAGAAGACGGTCAGCGCGCCACGACAGCTTCGTCGACGACATCGAGCGCGTCGAGCACGTCGGCAGTGGCACCAGCGCGGGCCACCAACCGGGTGAAGCGCTGCACCACTGCAGCGCGAGCAGGAGTCACCCCCACGCCGACAAACGGACCCGTCTCGATGCTCACGGGCACCACCGCGCTCGCTTTGCCTTCGAGTGTGCCCTGCAGCGTCAGGTCGTAGCGGCACACGGCCGTGGTGAGTGTTGCTGGCACGGGCACCTTCACGCGCAACGTTTGTGAAGCACCGCTGTCGACGACGAAGGCGGCGTTGATGGCGCCGGCTTTCCACGTGGTGGTGGTGGGCTTCTGCTGGCGATCGCAAGGCTGCATCACCACCGTTGCCGTGTGCGCCACAAACGGACCGCGCGGCGCGATGTTGCTCACCTCGACGTCGCCGACGATCGCACCACCTGTGAAGCGCGGGCGCTGCTGCTGCACCTCACCGCGCAACGTCCACACGCCCGAGGCGTTTGCTGCGGCTGCAAACGTGTTCTTCAAGTGCACGCTGGTCTGCGTTGTCGTCGACGAACCCTCGGCATCGGTCGCCTTCACCGTCACCACAAACGCATCGCCGTCGCTGCGCTGCACACGGCGCGCGTAGTCGTGTCGCACCGTGGGCGTGGCGGTGGTGCTGGTGACGCCGTCGCCGAAGTCCCACGCGTACACGATGGGCTCGACGAGTGCGCTGCTGCCGCGGGGGTCGAGGGTGTCGAGCGAGAAGCGAAACGCGTCGGCGGCAAAGGGCAGTCGCTTCGCTGCCAGGCGCAGCACGGTGTCGATGGGGCCGCAGTCGACGACCTCGACGTTGCGCGCGATCAACTGCTCGGCCCCACGCTCATCGCGGGCGTACACGACGACAGGGGAGGGCAGCGGACCGGCGGCGGCGATCACGGCGGTGCTGCCGATGTGTCCGTTGATGCGCACGCGGGTTGCGGGTGAAAACGCTGCCACGTCGACGGCGAAGACATCGCCAGCGCATACGGCGTCGGGCAAGGCGACGTCGGCGATCAAGCCTTCGCCCTCGGTGGTGTCTTCGATCAGGGGCAGCGTTGGGTCTTGTGCACCGTCGTTGGCGACGAGCTCGCTGACATCGCGCAGGCGCGGTGCGCGCGGCCCGAATTCTGTGCGCGCGGGCAGTGGTGCACACACCGAGGCACCGTCGGCGACGTAGCAGATGGCGTCGTCGCGTTCGTCGATGAAGCCCGGGCGTTGCAACAGGCCCGCGAGCAGGGCGTTGGCGGTGCGCGTGTCGGCGATGGCGTCGGGGGTCACGCCGGGTGGCAGCGGTCCGTTGCCGCCCACGAGGCCGCGGTAGGGGAAGTCGAGGGCGATGGGCGTGGCCGTGTCGGTACGGCGACAGCTGTTGGTGCCCGCGACGCAGCATTCGAAGTGGTCGAAGCGGTCGATGGTGTAGCCGCCGGCCCATTGCGCAGGAATCACCTGCTGGGCCCAGGCGTCGGGTTGGCCGAGGCGGGCGCTGCTTTGGTCGTACAGGTCTTGCCCCGAGATCGACACCCCCGCGCCGAGCGCTGTCGTCGTCAACAGCAGCGGCAGCGGGTTGTTGCACGCACCGCCAAAGGCAAAGCAACGGATGACCTGGCTCGGCAGCTCGGGGAACAAGAGCACGCCAGCGTTGTCGGACACGAACCGATCCCACAGCGCGGTGGCTGCTGAAACGCGCTCAGCCGGGCTGTAGGCGCGTTGAAGCAACTGCGCGGCTCGACCCTGCTGCGCGAGGGCGGCGTTCACGGCGTAGGCACCAAAGCCGCTGCACATGGTGCCGGGGCCGAAGCCCGCTTCGTCGCCAATGCCCAACAACGCGTCGCTGTAGCGCGAGTACGAACCGAGCGCGTAGGGAAACGCACCCTGCGGCGGGGCTTCGGCGGCGGCGGCGATGCTGTTGCCCGTGACGACGTTCGGGTTCGAACGCACCAGCAACGTGCTGTACCAAAGGTTCGTCATCCGCGCGCCGAGCTGCACACAGGTGTCGAGGTCGTGGTGGTCGTTGCAGCCGGCCAGCGCGCCCGTGAGCAGCGTCTGTGCGGTGTCGCGTTCGACGTTGCCAGGGGCCATGCGCCGCAGCAGGTCTGGCTGAACGCCAACCGGGATTTGGCCCACCCAGATCTTGGAGCGGTCGCCGATGTCGCTGCCGGTTTCGTGGGTGAGCAGCGTGTGGCCGTTGGCCGCCAGGGCTTCGCTCACGACGAGCGTGTGGTGGAAGTCCTGCTCGAGCGCGTCGAGGATCACGCGGGCCAGGCCGTGTCCGCCCGACGTGAGCACGACGTCGCCGCGCTGGGCGTTGGGCATGTACGTCGGGACCAGCGTGCTGCTGACCACCATGCGCACCTCTTCACCGGCACGACATTGCGGATAGCCGTCGAGGTTCGCCGCGGCGGGGCCGGCAGCGAGTGTGGCGAAAAACATCAGCAACGAAACACGTCGGCGCATGTGCAGTGTTTGAGGCAGCAGGCGCGGCCTCATCTCCCTCGTCGTCACGATAGGAGCGCATTCGCGCCGGCGATACGCCCAGACGCCGTGCGTGAGGGTGCGGTGAGGTTGCGGTGAGGTCGACGACCTCGACACTGCGAGCGAAGCGCTGCTGCTCGCGACTGACCGTGCGTGAAGACGACCTTGTCCAGGTTTTCGGTGTGCCGAATCGATCAGCCGCAAAGGTTTCAAGTCCAGGCGGAGGCCGCCGTAGGAAAGGGCCCGACAGGTGTTCGCCAGCATGGAGGCGCTCGTGAAGAAAGAGACGGATCGACGGTTCTTCGCGCGCACTCCATTTGCATGTGTTGGTGCGACGAAACGAAGTCGGGTTGATGCGCATGTCGATTCGTCAGATGTCGCAATCTTCAGTTTCTATGGGCGATGTGCCCAAACTCACCACTGTAATCAGTTGCCTTGCTCTGAAGAAGCAATTGGTTTTCACAATTCAGACCACAAGGAGGCAGCATGGGCACCCTCGCAGAACTTTTCCCCGGCAACATGGGGCGCGTCCAATTGACGCGTGTTGCGCTGAAACTTCGTATGCCGGCACTGATGACCATGTCGCCGACTGCAGTCATCGAGCCGGAACTTCTGCAGAAGCTCATCACCACCCTCGCTGATGTCCGGAAAGGATGACCCACATGGCACGAAACCTCGCACCATACATCGCATCGCAACACGGCAAACGCCTCCTGGGCAGCGAGCCGTTGGTCTTTCACTGCAACTACTACAACTACTTCTTGCAGAAAACGATCCTCCTCGACGAGGAGCTGCAGATGGAGCACGTGATTGCAGATGCCGCGGCATCGTCGGCCTACGCCATGCTGAAAGACGCGGCAAAATCACTCGGACTCACGACGCCCGACGCGCGGCGAAAGCTTGCCGAGGATACGTTCTCGGAACTTGGCTTCGGCGTGATCGACCTGTCGGCCGCGGCGGCCGGGGGCGGCTCGGCGCGAACGCCCGTGTCGCACTACGGTCGTTGCCTGCGCGCTGCCTCGGGCGCTGACTTCGTCCATCCCCAGTCCCACTTCGACGTCGGCTACGCCGTCGCCGCAACGGCGCTGGTCCACGGCGTCCCCCTCGACGGGCTGCAGGGCAGCATCGAGGCCTGTCAGTCCATGGGTGCCGCCGAGGGCCGCATCGCCATCGGCCCGCGCACGCGCAGTGGCCCACTGCTGCCACCGTGTGGTCAGGGCGCCCATTGGGCGGGCACGCCACCCCCACCAAACAGCGCGACCAACGTTGATGAGGCCGGCATTCTGGCGGCCCTCGCAACCCTCGACTTCGCTGGTAATGAAGAGGGCCTGGTTCCCCGTTTCGGCGTGATGCTGACGGCGCACTTTGCCAACTTCTACAACCGCATCTCCTTCGAGTTCATTCAACGAATGAAGTCGACGGGTCTGCTGGAAGCAGCCGAAGATCTGCTGACCGAAGCCGGCTTCCGCTGCGCCTTCCACACCTTCGGTGGCATCATGACCAGCGGTGAGTGGGATGCGGTGATCAAGCCCCAGTGCAAAACACGCGAAGACTGGGTCCACGGCATGATCGCCACAGTGAATGCCCTTGGCTGGGGCGTGTGGCGCATTCATGAACTCACGGAGAACCGCCTGGTCGTCCGCGCCTATGACGACTACGAGAGCTCCGGCTGGATCGGGATGTACGGCAAAGCAGAACGCCCTGTGAGCTACTTGATGGCGGGTGGCGTGTCGGGTGTCATGAATCTTGTGTATGTCGGCGACATCGCCAACCGGCCCGAGCTCGACTTCGACACCTACGCGCGGGTCTTTGAGTCCGAAGCGCGCTTCACGCCCCGCCACACCAAATCGATGGCGATGGGCGACGAGTACACCGAGATCGTGGCCGAGCGGTGACGGCAATGGCGACGGCGACGGCGGCCTTCGAGTCCTTTCCCGACAAGCGCTGCCAGCGCGGGCTGGCCGTGACCTACGTCGTGAGCGGTGCCTTCGACCAGGCGCGACTCGCTCAGGCGTTGCAAGACGCCTGGGGGAAGCAACTGGTGGAAGCCACCGAGAGCTGGGGGTCTCGGTCGGTGTTGCGCCTCGTTCGGCAGTTCTTCTTCGAGATTCGGCTCGGTGTACGTGATGGCGAGATCGCCTTCTTGCACCGGGCCCACTCGTCGCCAGAAGACCGAGCCCATCAATTGGCTGTTTTTGAGCAGTGTTTGCGCGCAGAGATCACTGCAGCGGAGTCTCAATGATCGCCCAGGAACACGAGTCTCACCTCAACGCCACAGCCCTGCTTCAGGTCGCGCAAGCGCTCAGCAAAGAAACGGTCGCGTCTGACGTGCAACGGGTTGGCGTCGAGGCGGCCATGCGCTTGCTCGACGCTGCGAGGGCAGGTTGGGTGGCCATCGGTGGCGACGGCGCCCAGGTCACGATGGTCGTGCCAGACGGTAGCAACGACGACGAGGCCGTACTCGCGCTCGCCGTTGAAGCCGCCAAAAGCCGGCGTGTGCTGGTGTCCAAAGACGTCGTCTGCCTGCCCGTGGCCGAGGCCGACACCGTTGAGGGTGTGGTGTTTGCGGTGCTGCCGCACACCCCCGACAGCTTTGCGCACACGGCCACGCTCGAGACCCTGGCGGAGCTCATCGCGGCGGGGCTGCGCACGGCAACGCTGTTCAACTCGTTGGAGGCCATGGTCGCCACCGAGATGACCCGCGTTGTGGAGCGCGAAGCGTCGATGCAGCTGGTGCTCGACAGCATGGCCGAGGGCCTGGTGGTCTGCGACGTCGCGGGCATGGTGGGCCCGATCCGCTCGAAGTCGGTCACCACGTGGTTCGGCGAGCCGGGCGAGGGCATGTCGCTGGCGGACTACCTGGGCGACGAAAAGCAAAAGTTCTGGATCGACATCGGCTTTGAAGGCATGCGCGACGCCTTTTTGCCCTTCGAAGTCATTGCTGAACAAATGCCCAAGAAGATCCAGCGGGAGTCGCGCACCTATCGTGTTGCGTTTCGCCCGGTCGCTCAGGGAGATGTGATTTCCGAGGTCGTGGTCACCCTGCTCGATATTACTGAGGCTTTGGCCCAGGAACTCACCGACCGTATCAATCGCGAAGTGCCCACCATCGTGGGAATGCTCTTGCGCGATCGCGATCAATTCCGCGACTTCGTTGGTGAAATTGGCCAGCTCTTTGAGAGCCTCACTGCCAGCACATCGCTCACCGAACAGCAGCGCATGCTGCATACCCTCAAAGGCAACGCGATGGTCTTTGGGTTTGGGCGCTTTGCCGAGGCGTGCCACGCCCTCGAAGACCGCATCGCCGACGACCCAGCCGCCATGAACGCCGCCGCGGTTGAAGTGCTGTCGACGGAGTGGGCGCAGTCGTTTTCGCGCGTGAGCATGTTCCTCGACACCGACGACAACGCTCCGCGCATCTCGGCGGCTGAGTACGGGATGCTGCTTGAGTACCTCAACGGTCAACGCAGCCACGACGAGATCGCCCGCCTGGTGGCGACCTGGTCGCAACGGCCGATTGGGCCAGCGCTGCAGTCGCACGCGACTGCTGCACAACGGGCCGCCGAGAAGCTGGGCAAGGAACTCACGGTCGTGGTCGACGACGGTGGCCTGCGCCTGCCCCGTGCCGACCTGCGCGGGTTCTGCGCGACGTTGGTGCACGTCGTGCGCAACGCTGTCGACCACGGTTTGGAGCTGCCCAGCGAACGGCTCGCCGGCCGCAAGTCGAGCAGCGGTGAAATCCGCCTTTCCGCACGGATGCGCGACGACAACCTCGTCTTCATCGTGCAGGACGATGGCCGCGGCATCGATTGGGCGCGCCTGCGCTTGAAGGCAAAGTCGGCGGGCTTGCCGGCAGAAACCGAACGCGACCTCATCGACGCCCTGTTCGCCGACGGCGTGAGCACCCGCGACGAGGTCACGACCCTCTCGGGCCGCGGCGTGGGCCTGAGCGCGACGAAGAAGGCCTGCGAAGACCTCGGCGGCAGCTTCTCGGTGCACACCGAGCCTGGTCGCGGCACCACCTTCGAGTTCAGCTTCCCGTTGGGCGATACCGCCGTCGCCTGATCCCGACTCCATGATCTTCGATCATGCAGCTCTGACGAGCAGACCCAGGGTTTTCTCGTCGAGGCAGATGGCCGATCATTGCTCGATGCGCCTGCGTGTCTTCAGCGACCTGCATCTCGAGTTCGAACGGTTCGATCCACCCGCCGTCGACGCCGACGTCGTCGTGCTCGCAGGCGACATTGGCACCAGGACCCACGGCCTGACGTGGGCGCTGCAGACCTTCGACGTGCCGGTGGTCTACGTGCCCGGCAACCACGAGTTCTACGGTGGCGCCACCCCGCATCTGGTGCACAAGCTGAAGGCGATGGCGGCGGGCACCCATGTGCACGTGCTCGACGAAGACGCTGTCGTCATCGGTGGCGTGCGTTTTCTGGGTGCGACGATGTGGACCGACTTTCAGCTCTTTGGTCGTGAGCACCGCGATGAACACGGCGAGGTCGCCCGCGCGAATTCGTGCACTTGGCGTTCCGCCAAGTGCACGAATATCAGCATGAATTCGACCGCAAGCGGTCGAAATTGAACGACTACCGACGCATCCGCACCAGCCCCGCGTTCAGCAAGCTCACGCCGCGGGCCGTGCACGGCATGCATCTGCGGGCGCGGGCGTGGTTGTCCACACAGCTGTCGACGACGTGCCCCGAACCCACGGTGGTGGTGACGCACCATGCGCCGGGGCTGTTTTCGATCCCGCCACACCACCGCGCCGATCCACTGTCCGCGGCGTACGCGTCAGATGTGTCGTCGCTGCTCGATGGTCGCGCGCAGGTGTGGATTCACGGGCACACGCACCATGCCGTCGACGTGAACGTGAACGGCACGCGCGTCGTGAGCAACCAACGCGGCTATCCCGACGAGCCGGCTGATGGCTTCGACCGAGCGTTCGTCGTCGACGTCGCTGCCATCGCAGAACACGCCGACCCGCAACCGGGGTAGCATCGACAGCGGCACCACCGTCGGGGAGATTGCGATGCACGACGAAGTGGTCACCGAACACAGCACCGGGAGTCTGCGCGTTCGTCGTCTGGGCCCGCGTTCGAGCCACTTCATTTTGGCGGGTCATCTCGACGCGGCGTTGACGCGGGCGATCATCGTCGAGGGCACCCGGCTCACGGCGAGCGGGCACGCAATTGCGTTTCACGATTGGTCAGCGCTGCGCACGTACTCGACCGAGGCACGGCAGCTCAGCACCGAGTGGACCCTCGCGCAGCGCCACAACTTCGAGCTCATGGCGATCTACGTCTCGTCGAGCATTGTGGCCATGGGCGTCAACGTCGCCAACCTGGCCCTGGGTGGCTTCATCCGCGCCACCACCGACGCCGCAGCCTTCGCCACGATGTTGCGCGAGCACCACGACCCGTGAAACTTCGGCGACGTCTGCGGTGTCAGGTGGCTCATGCACCACACCACGTCGACGTCGTTTCGTGCTTCGTCACCGGCATTCGGCAGCACGCTCGAAGAACGTGCCGCCGCTGAACGACGACACGCCCTGCAGGTGCGCGCCACGGCGTGCGGGCTGTTGCTGCTGTGGTTGACGACGGCAGCGACCGTCACGGCGACGGCCTACAACCGCCTGCACATCGTCAACATGTACTGCCCGGGCCACGATGCATGGCACCCGTGGGTTCGCCTCTACTGACAGAAGCCGAAGTTGCTGCACGACGCAGAACCGTTCTCGGCGGCGGTGAGTTCGCAGCAGCCAAAGAAGCCAGGCAGCAAACATTGATTTGGCTCGCACCGCTCCGCACAGGTGCCCGAGAAGGCGCCGCAGACGAGTTCACTGCGGCAATCGGAATCCCTCGTGCAGTCGTCGCCCACGCCGGCGCCCAACGTCGCCACACACGTGCCGTTGTCGCAGACCTGGTTTCCAGCACAGCTGGCGTCGTTGCGGCACCCGTTCACGCACACGCCGGCAAACAGGAAGTTGCCGTTGCAGAACTGCGACGCTGGACACTCGTTGTCGTTGTTGCACGAGCCGGGTGATGCGTCGCAGACAAAGCTGCTCTGCGTTCGCGTGCTGTCGACGAGGGCGATGCGCGTGCCGTTCCATGTGATGGTGGTGCCATCCCACAAGTCGGACGGGCGGAGCACCTTGGTGGCGCTGTCGATCTCGACGTCGTCGAGGAACACGCGCACGCGCACGCTCGCTTGCGGATCGGAACTCGTCGTCGAGTCGTAGTGCAGGCCAAGGCGGTACGTCTGGCTGGCGCGTGGCAGTGTGAGCGTGAGGGTTTCTTCGCCTTCGGCGCTGAAGACCGCCACGGGGTCGCCGTCGCTGGCGCCGCCGCTGTCATCCCAGTCGGGGCGCAGCGTGTTGTCGGCGGTGCACGTGCCGACGTAGCAGGTGTCGATCTCGCACATGGCGTTTGCTGGTGTGCGCGAGAGGTACGTGTCGAAGTCGAGGGCGTCGGTGTCGGTCCACGTCGTCACGATCTGCAGCACGTGGTTCGTTGAGGCGGCAACGCACAGGCCGTTGGCGCTGCAGGTTTCGTCGGCGTCGCACGTGCCACACGAGGTGCCGCAAGTGGCTTCGTTACCGCAGGTGCGCGCACCACATTGGGGCGTGCAGCTGGTGTCGGTGCACACGCCATTGCTGCAGGTTTCGTCAGCACCACACACCACTGCGCGTTCGCTGGCACCGCGGGCATCGCACACAGCGGCCGACGTCGACGACGTGCAGCGGGCGCGGTTGGGCGTGCACACCTCGGGGCGACACACACCGTCCTGGCAGAAGCCGTCCACGCACGGGACTGTCGTTTCGGCCGAGCCGCGATCGTTGCACGCGAGCACGTTTTCGCCTGCACCATCACAACGGGTCGCACGCGGCTCGCACACCTGATTCACGCACGCAGCGTTGCCGTCGGCACCAGCACAGGTCTCGGTGCACGTCGTCGCGCGGAAGCCGCTGCCGTCGGCGTCGCAGGTGAGCAGCACGTCGCCACTGCACACGGTGCTGTTGGCCACACAGGTGCTGTTCAAGCAGCGGCCTTCGATGCAGTCGTTGGCGCCGCAGTTGACGACGGAGGAGAAGCCGCTGCCGCTGTCGTTGCACACGCGCACACCATTGCCGACGCACTGGCCGATGCCCGGTTCGCAGATGCGCTCGACACACGTGGCGCGACCATCGACCGCACTGCAGCTGCAGCCAAAGGCGTTGTTGGCGCAGGCCTCGACGTCGGCGCACGCTTCGACGGTGCTGGTGGCGCCGGCGGCATCACACACCACAAGGCTGTCGCCCGCACACACCACGCTGTCGGGCGTGCACACGCGCGTGCGGCAGGCGCCGTCGTCGCAGTACTGGTCGGCACGGCACGACAGCAGGTCGCGTTGCGTGCCGGTGCTGTCGCAGACCCAGGCGGTGCTGTCGTTGTCGCAGCCGAAGTCGTTGGCCACGCACACCACGGCCGCACACGCACCATCGATGCAGGTTTCGTCGTCGCCGCAGGCCACCACATCGAAGCCGGTGCCGTCGCTGTTGCAGGTGGAAACACCGTTGCCATCGCAGCCGATGCTGTTGGGTTCACACACGATCGGCAGAATGCTGATGCACGCGCCGTTGTCGCAGATGAAGCCGCCGCGGCAGCCGTCGTCGTCGACGCACTCGGCCGTACGGCAGGCGCCGGTGTCGAGGTTACAGACCTCGCCGCCGCGGCAGTCGCTGTTGTCGTCGCAGAAGAACACGCAACGCTGGTCGATGCAGGCTTCGTCGCTGGCGCATTGACCGCCGTCGACACACTCGACGCAGCGGCCGCGTTCAAGGTCGCAGGTGTCGAACACGGCGCTGTCGCAGTCGTTGTCTTCGTCGCAGACCTCGAGGCAGACGCCGCCGTCGCAGAGTTCGCCGCCCTGACAGTCCGCGTTGCTGTCGCAGTTCGCGGGTTGCACTTCGCCTTCGCCTTCGCCCTCGCCTTCACCACCGTCGTCGGGTGGGTCTGGCACCGTCGGTGAGCACGACATCGCCATCATCAGGCTGAGCAAAACGAAAGAGGCAAACACGCGCATGGGAAACTCCACAAGCGCGCAGCCTACCGGGTTCCAGCGCGCGCACCACGACACGTGTCGGGCGCCCAGATCGACGTCGACAAGACTGCCCTGGGCAACGCCTGCTGAGGCCAGCAGGCGCGCAGGACATTGCGGTCAGCCCATGCCACCCGTGAGCTTCATCTGTGCAGCGTCGGAGATGTCGATGTCGATGCTGGTGCGAAGCGTGCGCACGCTGCTGCCTTCGCCGATCGTGGCCTTGCCCGTGAGGGTGACGACGTCGCCCGCGCGCTCGGCCTTGCTGAACGAGAGGTCGCGCACGCGGCCCATGTCGTCGGCGGTGATGGCCCCCGTGCTCAACGAGTTGCCCACCGTGTGCAAACCAAGAAGCTCGGCCACGTACTGCGGCACGCTCACGCCCAGACCGGTCTGCAGCTTCTTGTGGTCGGCATCCGCGAAGCGCGTCAGCGAGAGCCAGCTGCCCTGGTCGACGGACTTCACCACCTTGTCTGCCATCTTCAGCACGCCGGTCTCGACGTCCTTCGGCAGGCCGAGCCCCGAGAGGGCGGCGCGATCGAGCTCAGCGAGGCGTCCTGCGCGGGCATCTGCAGCCCCCAGGCGCACCTGCAGCGACGAGGCGCCGCCCACGGGAGCCTGCTGCGTTGGGAGCTGGTTCGCCATCGACGGCAGCGACTGGTCCATCTGCGACGTCTGCGCATGGCCCGCGGTCCGAGGCGCGTCGGCGAAGCGGTACGCACCACCGTCGAAGCTCACGGTGATTGCGCTGGCGACGCCCGGCCCTGCCTCAAGCGCCTTGGTCCCGCCGAGGATCGAGGTGACGTAGAAGGCGACTTCCGCCTTGTGCTCGTCGAGGAGGCCCTGGGGATCGACGGCGAGTTCCTTCCCGTCGACGTGACGCTCCACGTGCCAGGACTTCTCCGCAAGGTTGACCTTCAGGTGCAGCGCATCGCCGTTGGTGCCAAAGCGGAGATCGAACACGCCGTTTTTGTCGGCGCTGTGGAAACGCACGGTGTTGGAGCCCTGGATGGGCTGGTTGCTCCCACGCGTCACCTCGCGAAACGTCGCCGCGCCGTCCTTGTTGGCCGCCCACTCAAAGGTTCGGTCGGGAGCCTTCGGCGTCCATCCGGTGCCGACGCCGAACGGGTGCGTGGCACTCGGGGCATTGCGTGGCGAACTCGAAACCTGAGCGTTGAGCGTGATGGGCATGCCGAACTCCTGAGCGTGTGACTGTATCGTTACGCTAGCGCGCACGCCTCCATTTTGGCGCAGTCAGCCAAACACGGTGGGGTCCACGTCGACGAAGACGCCGTCGCGGGCTTCCAGCTGGCTCAGGTCTGCTTCGTCGATGTGCTGCTTCTCCAGGGCCTGCAGCAACCGGTGCGCGCGCGAGAGGTGCACCACGGGCCGCTTGGTGCCGTAGCCCATCTGCGTGCCCATCGTGAGGATGAACGGCCAGTCTGACGACTGCGCCAACATCAACTCGCGCGTGGCCTGCCGCAGGGCCCGCCCCGTCAACGACGTCGACAACGCCTGCCCGTGCTCGCGCACCGCTGCACCCAGACGCTCGCGCGCGTCGTACAAACGACGGTGCAGCCAATCGTTGCCCTGGTTGCACCACACCTCAAACGCGCCGCCGTCGCCCCACGACGACACCGCCGGGTTCGACACCTGCTGCTGCGGCTGCTGCTGCAAATACGTCGACGCCGACACCGGCTGCGGACACGGCCGACCATCCACCGTTCCCGTCGACAAAATGCGCAGGAAGCGGTCGAGGAACCACGGGCCCTCGTGCCACCAGTGCCCAAACAACTCGGCGTCAAATGCCGCGGTGATGCACGGCGAGGTGCCCAGGGCTGCTTCGATGTCGAGAGCGTCTTCGGTGCGACGACGTGCGAAGTGCCACGCGTGGGCCTCGACAGCGTTGGTGGCCGCGATCGGATCCCACGCCTGCTTCTCGTTGAGGCCCACTTTGCCCGTGATCTTGTGCAGCTTCACGCCGACGTTCTTGCGCGCGCCGGTGCCCTGCTTGTGCACAGCGTCGAGCCAGCTCTCGTCGGCGTCGTAGCCGAGGTCGCGGTAGAACTCGCGGTAGCGGTGGTCGCCGGGGTAGCCCTCTTGAGCGCTCCACACTTCTTTGGCGCTGCCCGGATCGCGGGCGAACATCGCCACACCTTCGGGGCTGTACAGCGGGCGGTACACGTCGTGGGCGGGCGGTGGCCAGGCGAAGCGGATCGCACGGTCTTCGCAGAAGGCGAACCACAGGTTTTCTTCGGCCAGCGCGTCGAGCCCCAACGGATGCACGCCACACTCGGGCAACCAGATGCCCCGAGGACGAATGCCCAAAAAGCGCTCGTGGGTTTTCACTGCTTCGCGCACCTGCGCGCGGATGCTGCCCGCGTCGAGCAACACCGGCTGCAGGCCGTGCGTGGCCCCACACGTCATCAGCTCAACGCGGCCACCTTCGTGGTGCTCCGCGAACGCGCGCGCGAGGTCGCGGCCGCAGCCTTCGAAGCGGGCGAGCCCACGTTGCGCCTCGTCGACCGCGCAGTGAAGTGCTGGACGAAACGGGCTGTCGTCGCTGTGGTGCAACAACGCACGCTCAGCGAGCGAGATGCGGGCCGACAACGCGCGCACGGTGCGCTCACGCAGCAGCGGCTCGGCGAGCATCGACAGCAACGGCGGCGACAACCCGAGCGTGATTTGCGCGCGAATGCCGTCGTTTTTCCAACCATCAAACATCGACAGCAGCGGCAGGTAGCAGTCGGCAATCGCCTCAAAGAGCCAGTCCTCCTCGAGGAAGAACTCGTGCTCCGGGTGGTGCACAAACGGCAGATGCCCATGCAGGGCGATGACCAACGATGCGCTCATGCCCGGCCCCGCGATGATGGCAACGACGACGACGACGGCAACGACGACAGCAGCGACGACCCCGACGCCGACGCCCCGGAGCCCGACGACACGCGCGACAAGGCCGACGCCGAAATGCCCAACGGCACGCGCTCGCCATCAACAGTGGTGATGCCACTGTCGTCGACGGTGCCGAGGTGCTCGACGTGGACACCAGCGGGCAGCGACGGCTGCAGCAAACCGCTGTTGCGCAGGGCGCGGCGGTCGACGTCAGACGTGAGCGTGGCCATCCACAACGGACCCGCAGGAGCGGGGCGCGCAGGCGGTGCCAACGTGGTGTTCGAGGTGGCCACCACGACGTCGCCGGCATCGCTTTTGACCACGAGCTCGACGACAAACGCGAGCCGTTCAGCGGGCTGGCGCAGGTACCAACCGGGGGCGTCGCGGTCGACTTCGGCGTCGACACCGGGGCGCTGCAGCAGTTCGTTCACGGGGGGTGCGGTGCCGAGGTAGTCGGCGGTGTGCACGCGCAACCGCACGGGGCCAGGCACCACGTCGGTGTGCAACTGCCAGGTGCAATACAGCTCGCCGGGGGCGACGGCGATGGCGCGCACGAAGGTGTGGTCGTGCTCGGGCAACGACACGCGGGGCTCGCGGAATTGCGGCAGGGCGTGGGGGTCGTCGGCGTCGAGGTCGATGGCTTGTTCGATGGCCTCGGTGGTCAGCTCCTGCGGGATCGCCCCCGAGCTGGTCGACGACGGTGGCGCAAACGGCGCGTCATCCACGAGGTCGGGCAGCGAGATGCCCAACGTGGTGAGGGCTTCGCGCAGCTCGTCTTCGCGCAGGCGTTCAACGTCCTTGACCCCGTGGGCTCGCAGGAGTTTCACGAGTTGCAGTCGGCGTGGAAACGGCAGACTTCGCACACGTCACCCTCTTTCTGGCGCGGTGGTAGCGCAGGGCAGGGATGACGCAAAGCGGCGTTCGCGTTGCGGTCATGTCACGACGTGGCCACGTGTGTGTGCGTGTGCGGCGGGTCGGTCATCTGCGCGATCTGGGCGATCTGGCCCACCAGGGTTCGGGCGAACGGCTGATGCGACACGTCGACGGGGCAACGCTCGTCGATACTCCTGCCTGCACCCCTCACTGGCGCCGCAGGAAGTACCCCATGCCGATCACCGTCAACGGTCCCTCACGTTCCACCCGCATCGACGGGGGATGCGCGAGCGAGCCGCCCACCCCGATTGCGCCGCTGGGCCAGGGGCAGCAGGTCGTCGACGGCATCGACACCGCCGCCATCCCGGGCGGGGCCCTGATTGGTGCCCGTGGTCGCGCAGCACCGCCGCCCATGCCCGGGCCAGCGATGGCCGCCGACTTCCCGCAAGATGTAGGCCTCGACCGCATCGGCGACGTCGACGACGACCCCGCCGCCGCCAGTGCGATCCGCACGGCCCTCGGCATGTCGGACAGCGCCCCGCTCAACAACAAGACCATTGGCGCCGCGTTGCAGCAGCAAACACCGCAGGTGCTGCAGTCGTTGCGCGACCTTGGGTTGTCGCCGGGCACGTCGCTGACCGACCCCAAAACCATCGACGCCATCCAGCAGGTGCAAGAGGCCCTCGGCGTGCCCACCACGGGTTCCCTCGACCTCGAAACCCTGATGGCCCTCGTGCAGGCCAGCAACGACCGCAACACCGCCGCCAAAGCCAGCCAGAGCGCAGGCAGCAGCGGTGGTGGCGAAGCGGGCGAAGCAGGCGGCGCGAGCGCCAGCAACGCCAGCAACGACGACGCGAGCGAGGGCGGTGCCGACGCCGCCGCGTCGAGCGCCGGCTTGAGCGATCTCGGCGTGCGTCGTCCGCCGCAGCAGGCCGACCGCTCAACGATCGAGAAGGCGCAGGACTTCGCCAAAGACACCATCGGCGTTGGGCCCGGCAGCGCGCCGACGGGCAGCCTGCGCGCGAACCAGCAGGAGGCCTACGCGGCAGCGATCAAAGAAGGCCTGAGCCCCACGGCAGCCAAAGCCCTCGTTGCCAACATGACCGGCGAGTCGCTCGCGAAGCCCAACGACCACCACTGGGACGTGAGCCACATGTCGCAGGGCATCGTGCAGTGGGACCCGTCGCGGGCCGCCGCGATCAAGAAGGAGTTCGGCAAGCTGCCCAAAGACATGACGGTCGCCGAGCAAACCAAAGCGGCGATCTGGGAGATGCAGAACAAGTACCCAAAGACGTGGGAGGCCCTGCAGGGCAGCGATCCGAAGGCGATGATGTCGGCCCTCGTGCGCGACTACGAGCGCCCAGCCAACCCGTCGGGTGAGATCGCCAAGCGCATGCAGCACTACAACGCCCTCAGCTTCTGACGTCGTCACGAGAAGAAGTGAACGAACGTTCCAGCAGCCAGCAACGCGGCCGGAGGACCTGACCAAATGGTTGACCTCTGCGCCGCGGCCGGACGCGCGGTACCGCACGCAGCGCGCCGAAGGTGTCGCTGGCCGATGCACTTTGAACCAGGAGGCGCCAGCCCGCTCGACGACGACGACATGTTCGCCGCCGACGCTCAAAGTGCACGGGGAGGGCTGCACATATCGGAACAAGAGGGCCTGGAAAGTCCAGAAAACCTTGGCCCTGGAAGGTTTTCTGGTCGCGCCGAAGGCGTAGTCCAAAGCGAGAGTGCACTGATCGCCGACGCTCACGTTCGACGATGACGTGAAGCGACGAGAACGATCGTTCACCCGACACGGCAGTGGCACAGAAAGCCGGTCACCGAAGGCAGAGGTCGGAGAGAAAGCGGTCGCCGAACACTCGGCAAGGACGACGAGCGCGCTCAGCGGAGCAGAACACCCGCAGCGACGACAGCGGTGTCGTGAGTCGCCCCAGGCAACGCGGTGGGCTCAGCCCCGCCAGCAAGATTGCGAGCGATGTGTTGCCAGCGGTTGTCCATGACAGCGACCTCGTCAGCACCACCGCCGAACACCTGCACTTTGACAGCATCGCTGAAGCGAACAGCCTCGAGTTCACGTTGAAAGCCCGAGCGCGTGCCCATGTCTTGCGCCGACTTCAACGACGACGAAAACGGCGCCCCCATGCCCGCCCAGTTCGCCGACGCAAAACCCTGCAACGGGGTAGCGACGAGGTTGAGCCGCACATCTTTGCCCTTGAGCGCGCCCTCTTTGTCGAGCCGCGCCAGGCCCACGGCGGCCACGCGCCCGCCCATCGAGAAGGCGTTGATCGTGATGGGCGCATCGGGGTTTTCGGCGATGGTCTTCTTGATGGCTTTGGCGAAATCGTTGGCGCTGTCGCCGAGGCGGCGGGAGCGGTCGTCCCACGCGAAGGTGGCCAGGGCCTCGCCGCTGCTGCTGGCACGCTCGCCGAGGGGGGCGACGCTGGCGGGGTTGTCGTTGATGCCGTGGATCGTGATCAACGTACCGAGTTTGGCGTCGCCACCCTGCAGCATCAGCTGACCCATGCCGTTCTTGCCGCCGATCGCATCCATCTCGGCGCGCTCGTTTTGCGCCAACAACTCCGCCTGCAACAACGCGCCAGCGCCCGCATGACGCGCGCGCGCCTGACGCTGCTGGTCGGGGTCGGTCAGGGTCTGCGTCCAGTCGCTCTGGGGCGGTGCTGCCGCTGCTGGTGCCTTTGACGCAGCGTTTGACGCGGCCTCGCTCGCCTGCGGAGCAGAAGCCTCCTCGGTGCGGCGGGCAGAAGCAGCAGAAGCAGGACGCGACGGAAACGAAATCGAAGAAGGCATGACTCCACTATCGGCAACACCAGCGTGTGCGTTGCGTCCGTACAGGTGACCGCGTAACCCGCTGAAACATCTGACGAAATGCGTGCGGCTCGGCCCGAAGCTGCGGCGGGGTGGTTGCAGAATGCCGTGCAGACCTCCACGACGGCGCGTCCTGTCCTGCCGCCCGCCGTCTGTTTTGCCCGAAAGACCCGCTGTGCACGCCTTCTCCGAATTGCCGTTGTTGCCCACCCTGCAGTCCGCCCTCGTCGAGCAGGGGCTCACGAAGCCCACCGAGATTCAACGCCGCGCCGTGCCTGCGTTGCTCGACGGCCGAAGCATCGTTGGCGTGGCGCAAACCGGCAGCGGCAAGACCCTCGCGTATGCACTGCCCATCCTGCACATCCTCAAGACGCTTGAGACCGAGGGCAAGTCCGTCGAGATGTCGGCGCGTCCGCGGGCCGTCGTGATCGTGCCCGGTCGTGAGCTCGGCGAGCAGGTCGCGAAGGTCTTTAAGCCCTTCACGCACACCACGCGGTTGCGCGTGCGTTCGGTGCTCGGTGGCACCGACATCGACGTCGCCAAGAAGGCCATCGCTGGTCCGTTCGACGTGCTGGTGGCCACCCCTGGTCGCGTGATCAAACTGCTCGACCGTGGCCTGCTGCGTTTCGACGACGTGCGCTTCCTCGTCTTCGACGAAGCCGACCAAATGCTCGACCAGGGCTTTCTGCCTGATGCCTCGAAGATCGCCGATGCCTGCATGGGCAACCAGCAGATGGCGATGTTCTCGGCGACGGTGTCAAACACCGTGCAGCAGTTGATGGCCAAGCTGTTTGATACCGCCGAGGTCATTCGCAGCGAGGGCAGCCACCGCGTGCCCGCCACGCTCACCACCGTGAACCGCACCGTCATCAACGGCGAGCGCCTGCCGCAGCTGCAGCTGTTGCTGAGCGAGCACGTCACCGGCGGCACCATCGTGTTTGCCAACACGCGCGAGCAGGTCGACGCCGTGGTCACGCTCATCACGCAGGCCGGTCGTCGTTGTGCGGTGTACCGCGGCGAGATGGACAAGCAGGAGCGACGGGCCAACCTGCAGGCCTTCCGCGACAACACCGTCGACATTCTCGTGTCGACCGACCTCGCGGCCCGCGGCCTCGACGTCTCGCACGTCGCCCGCGTGATCAACTTCCACATGCCCAAAGACCTCGACAACTACCTGCACCGCGTGGGCCGCACCGCGCGCGCGGGCCGCAAGGGTGTCGTCGTCAATCTCATCACCGAACGCGACCTGCCGCTGCTCGAGCAGATCGAAGCGCTGCAGCCCGATGCATCCGCCGCCGCCGCCGCCCGCGTGCCGTTGAAGGCGCCGAACTCGACGGTGGTGAAGCCCAAGCCGGGCCGCGACACGCCACGCTTGTCGTCGCGCGACCCGCAGCCCGCGAAGAAGCCTGCTGCTGCTGCTGCTGCGAAGCCCAAGTCGGCACCGGCGAAGCCAGCAGCGTCGAAGCCCGAGGCCTCGTCGGCAAACAAGGCCCCCTGGCGTCGTTGAGCGCTCAGGTGATCAAGCTCAGTCCTGCCTGAAGTTCACATACGCGCGCAGGCGGGACGACGAACCGTCGAACTCGATCGGGAACGCCGTCGTCATCGTCATCGTCTGGTTCGCCTGCACGCTCGCAAACGGTGCGTCGTCGAGAAAGCCAAGGCCCACGGGGCGGTCGACGTTGTCGAGCAGCACGAACAAGTGCGTCGACAACGACGACGGCACGGCCGGGTTCGCGCCCGTGTTGCGCATGACGATCGCCCCGAGATCAACGTGCGCGCGAGGTAGCCGATGTGCCCCGGGCTGATGCACGCCGTGTGCGTGCCCGAGGGCATCGTGATCTGCGTCGGCGCCATGATGAGGGCGCTGTCTTCGCTCAGCAGTGATGTGTTGCTGGCCGAGAACACCGCCACACTCGTCGCCGTCACGTTGCACCAGGGCACGTTGCTGTCGTTGACGAGCTCGACGATGACGACGGGAGAATCGCTGAAGCCCGTGGTGGTCTCGCGCGCATACACCGCGCGGCCCCCCCATGCCCGTCATCTCGGTGAACACCGTGGGCGCCAGGTTGGTCACCAGGTCGGCATTCGGCGTGGTGGCCGCCCCCAACTCCGGCCCGCTCACCACGACGTCAGCACCGTTGCCCGTGGTGCAGTCGATGAAGTCGTAGAAGATGTCGGGGATGAACTCGACGCAGCGCCCGTCGCACGCGCCATCCTCAGCCCAGCCGCACGGGTCGGTGGTGCCACAGCTGCACGCGGTGTAGCGGCCTGCGGCGCAGTCGCCCGCACAGGCATCCACCTCGCCCTCGCCTTCGCCCACTTCGCCTTCGCCTTCGCCCTCGCCCTCGTTGGCTTCGCCTTCGCCCTCGCCTTCATCACCGTCGTCGCGGGGCCGACGGTTGTTGGTGTCGCTCTCATCGGGTGCTGGCGCGCAGCCTGCCACCACACCGAGCACCAACGCAGCACACCACGACTTCATCGAACGCATCGACATCATGCACATCCTCCAGCTCTTGTTGCGTGTCACCGCACCAAACCATCACCCGCTCATGGCACCGACAGCCCACCCACGACGACACCGGCCACCGCGATCGCCGCCCCCACCGCGGCAGCACCCACCGCGATCGGAAAGCGTTCGCCCGCTTCGGTGGCCGGCCGCTGGTACGGTGACGTCGTCGCCGTCGTGTATTCCTGCATCGCCCACAGGCCAGCACCCACCGCCCCCACGAGGCCCACACCGCCGATGGCAAAGCCCGCGATGGCCGCGATCGGCAACGGCGGCGCGGTGTTCACCGATGTGATCGCAGCACCTCCGATCGCGGTGCTGTTGGCTGGTGACGACGAGAACGCCTCGGCGGGCAGGCCGCGGCTGTCGACGTAGCCGATGTAGTAGGCGCGACCGAACGGAGCGGCGAACAAGCCTTCGGCGAGGGCGCTGGCCACACCGCGTTCGCCCACGTCGTCGCTGCCGTCGTCGACAAAGCGCAGTTCGTCCCAGCGCACGCCGCGGTTCGACTGCAGCTGTGCCACCTGGTGGTTGTTTTTCACCACAAGCGGTTCGTTGGCGGGCAATGCCAACTGCACATAGGCATCGTCGTCGCTGTGCACATCGACGAGGCGCACACCGTCGGCGTGTTCGATCACCACATGGCCCGACAGCGCGCGGCCCGAGAGCACAAACGAAAACGACGATGGCTCCACCACCGACAGCACCGTGCGTGGATCGAGGCGTGGTGCCACCACTTCGGCGCGCAGACGTGCACGCTCATCGACGACGTCACGGTTGGCGGCGGCCAAAAACGCCGCGACCTCGGAGTAGACCACGTGGCCGTCGTTGTTCACGTCGGCAGCACCGCTCAACGCACTCAACACTTCGTGGGTAAACACGCCCGCCTGCAGGCGCGACCACTCGTGGGTGACGTCGCCACGGGGGCTGGCGATCAACGCCCCGGCGTGCGGATGACGACGCAAGAACTGGCGCACACCGTCGTCGTTGTTCACCACGCGGGCGCTGCCTTCGACGTCACGGGCGATCACACCACGGCCCGCCACCACACCGGCGGCATGACACGCGTCGATGAACAGGTGGATGCGATCGGCCGGCACCGACAACACATGCTCCACCAGCCACGCCTGGTCGGCGACACCGTCGAGCAAGGTGAGCCCGACCTGACCGCTGCCGTCGTCGACGCCATGGCCCGAGTAGGAAAAGTAAAACGCGACCACATGCCCCGCAGCACGGTCGGCGGCCATCTGCGTGCCCAGCGCCGCGAGTGCTTCGCTCAACGATTGCGTGTCGGGCACGATCGCACGCGCGGCGACTTCGCCATGACGCTGCTGGCTCTCGTCGTCGACGATCGTGGCGACCACCGCCGTGGCCCCCTGATCGGTGGTGAAGCGGTAGAAGCGGGCGGCGTCGTCGTCGGCAAAGCGCAGCGCTGTGGCCCCCGTGGGCGCATCGTTCACACCCACATGCAACGCATACAGCCGCGTTGGCACCGACGACGATGGCGTTGACGACGACGACGACGCAGCGTGCGCGAACGTCGGCACCAGCAGCGACAGCAAAAGCGCTGGCGTGTGGATCATGGCGAAACGTCGAAGGTGAATTGCAACGCGGTGTTGGTCTCGACGGCGGCGCGCGCCTCGTCACGCGTAAGCGTTGGGCCAGCAGCGGCGTAGAAGCGCAGGTGCCCCGACGGCAATCTCGCTGCGAGGTGTGTTGGCTGCGTGAGCGGCGTGCTCGACATGGGCAGCCACGTGGCCGTGCCGTCGTCGTTGACGGCGACCAGGTGCACCATCGCACCAGTGGCAGGCGGCGTGAGCCAGATGTCGGTCTCAACGGCGGTGCGACAGCCGTCGGTGGGGCAGCGGACCACCACGTGGGTGCCGTTGTGGTCGCCCTCGCCAACAACGCGAGCATTCGCGCCGCGGGCCACGAACTCGTCGCCCACAGGCTCCGTCGTCGTTGGTGTCGTCGTTGGTGTCGTCGTTGGTTGTCCGCTCAAGGCGAACACCGCGACCGCCGCCGACGCGGCAAACGCCGACAGCCCAGCAATGGTCGACACACGACGACGTGGTGCAGGCGTTGGCACATCGATGGCGGCCTCGATCGCGGCAAACAGGCGATCGCGTTCGTCGGGGCCAGGGCCTGCCGCCAACAACCGTTCCATGTCGCGCCGCTCGTCGTCGTTCATCGCCATGGTCACAGACCTCCGCGCACGCAGCGTACAAACTGATCGAAGCGCGCGTCACCCGTGCCTGGGGTGCCGGTGTGAAAATCAAAGACCCAGATCCCCGAGCTGCGGGCATGCGGTGTCGACGTCCAATGCGAGTCGTCGGCGAGCACCAACGACGTCGTGGCCAACGGTGCCACAGCGCGGCTGTGGTCGGCCAACGTCGCGAGCTCCTTGAACGACGGCAGTCGCCAGTCGGCAAAGCCGCCCACCGTCGAGGCCTCGCACGTCGACAACGCGGTCAGCCAATTCAGCAAGCCTTCGTCTTCGCGCGCCCACATCAGGCCGCTGACGTTGTCGGTGACGGTGTCGTGGTCGCCGACAAACGAAGGCGTTGTCACATCACCACTCACGCACTTCACCATCAACATCGACGTCGCGGTGGTGCAGCCCACGTCGTACGGGTAGCCACCAAACCGTGCGGCCATCGGCTTTTGGCACCGCGCGTTCGTGGTGCTGCTCCAGTGGTCCACCTCGTCGTCGGTGCCGGCCAACAGCGCGCCGTTCACCGCGGCTCCCGCCTTCTTGCCAAGGTCGTACAGCGACACGAGTTCCAACCACGTCGGCAGTCGCCACGTGCGTCCGCCGGTGGTGGTGCTGGCACACAAGGTGGCCGCATCGCTCGACGTTGTTGGTCCGCGGCTCGCTGGTTCCCACAGCAGACCCGTGACCTCGTCGAGCACCGCGGCCCCGCCGAGGGTCGACGTCAAGCGCGGTGCATGGCTCGTGTACTGCAGGTCCTGGCCGAAGCCCGAAGCGCCCACAGCGGGGCAGTCGCCTTCGACAATCACCTGCACGCCAGGCTCCAAACAGATGCCCGAAGTCGAGTCGGGCATGGGCCGCGTGACGACGACATTTTCGCCTTCGCCTTCGCCCTCACCTTCACCTTCGCCTTCACCTTCACCTTCGCCTTCACCTTCTCCTTCGCCTTCACCTTCGCCCTCTCCTTCACCTTCGCCTTCGCCTTCGCCTTCACCTTCGCCTTCGCCTTCGCCCTCTGCGGCAGCACACACCGCGTCGAGGCAGACAAAGCCATCGAGGCAGTCGGCGTTTGAGCGGCAAGCCACGGCGTCGCTGACGTCGAGACAGCTCGTGAGCAGGGGCAGAAACAACAGCGCGCGCTGCATTCGGTCACCGTTTCAGGCGGGGAAACCTCGCCGTCGATCACAATTTGGGTAGAAGGACGATGGAGTGTGCGGACGTGGAGAAGGCGACGCTCGCAAAGTACCGGCAAGGCGATCGTGCCACGCTGCGAGCGTTGTACGACGAGCATCTGCGCGCGGTGTTTGTCGTCGTGCGCCGCGGCTTCGTCGTCAACGGCAAGGGTGTGCCTGGCGTCATCGAGCCCGCCGCCCAACAAGACCTCATGCAAGACACGTTCATCCGCGCGTTCTCGTCGACGGCGCGGCAGCGCTACTCGGGCGACGTGCCCTTTCGCGCCTACCTGCTGCAGATCACGCGCAACCTGATGATCGATCGCGCACGCGCCGCGGGCCGCGCTGAACTCGTCGCCCTCGACGACACCGCCGAGGTCGCCGACGCCGCCGACAGCACCGAAGACGCCATCGACGAAGCGCGTCGCGTGCAGCGCGTGCAACAGTACGTGTCGACCCTCGACGAAGAACACCGCGCCGTGTTTCGTTTGCGCTTCGACGACAACCTCTCGGAGCGCGATGCTGCCGAGACGTTGCAGGTCACCCGTCGTCGTATTCGCACGTTGCACGATCACCTCGTCGAGGGCTTTCGCCGCTTCTGGGGCAGCGACGATTGAGCCTCGAAGAGAAAACCGGCTTTGCGGTTTTGTCGCCGAGGCGAACGGCTCTGAGGGGCGGGCGGGGAAACTTCCCCGCCGATCAACACTGATCCTGCGGATTCGACGGACTACTTCGCGGTGACAGCTTCGCAGGCGACTTCGTTGCTGCCGCCGACGGCGTTGTAGGCGGTGTCACCAAACGCGGTGAAGCTCTTGGCGGGCTGCACGTACGAGACCTCGAAGATGCGGCAGCCCTTCGCCTGCTGCACCGCCACCTTCGCGTTGATGGTGCGGCGCTGCGGCACGGCTTTGCCTTTGAGCACGATCTTCTCGACGTCCCAGTCCTTGTCGACGATCACCAGCTTCAACACCTTCTCGCCGCGCCACTGCTCCTCGAGCAAACGCGCCATGTCGGCTTCGAGCTTCTTGTCCTTCTTCGCCGGCTTGGGCATCACTTCGGCGAGCACGGTGCCCGCGGGCACGGTGAACGTGAAGGTGCCGCTGGCGAGGTCGGTGCTCAACGTCGCCGTCGGCAGCCCGCTCACCTTTGCGCTGCACTGACCACGCACCGCGAGGGTGATTGTGTGCTCACCCGATGTCAGGCGTGGTGCGACGTGCTCGTGAAACGCGCGCCACAACGACTGATCGCCGTCGGGCTCGCCGTTGAGGGGCTTGTCGAAGCGCACCGACGTCGATTCTTTGAAGCCGCGAGCATCCAGCGGCTCGTAGAACACGAAGGCATCTGTGGCGCCGCGACCAATGGCCTTGCCGTCGACGGTGATGGCCCACGTGCGAAACGGATCCACGCACTCCACACCCTCGGCGCGAAACGCGTTGTTCAGCGAGCGCGGCAGATACGCGCGCAAAAAGATCTGGTCCTTCGACGAAAACGCCGTGGCGAATTCCGCGGGCTTCTCGGGCGTGGTCACCGCCGCCGCCGACTTCGCAAACACAATGCTGCCGGCTTTTTCTTTGTGCACGTCGGTCACAAAGCCCTTGTCGGGTTCGGCGGGCAGGGGGGCAGCAGCAAGGGCCGACGTCGACACCGAAGCAAAAAGTGATGCGGCAAAAAACGAAGCGGACAAACGAAGCATGGTGCAGCTCGAGCGCCGGGCACGCGCAGTTGTTTCACCCGCAGCACCAGACGAAGCCGTTCGCGTTTTGGGCCGCTTCGTGGTTCGGCGGTGTGTGACCTGCAGCACCGCGGTGGATCACAGCTCGACGACCCGCTCCTGGGTGGGTCTGTTTCCCACATCGTTTCGCACAGCCGCGTCGCGTGCACAGACGAGGCAGTGCTTTCGCGATCTGTTCGCAGCTGTCAGGTTCCGGCCGCTCGGTGGCGACAAGCTCGAGCGCGACACCCGAATCAGGAGTGCAACACATGGCAGAGCGATACGTGGGTTTGTTGGGCGCGTTGGCCATGGCCGCCGTTCCAGCAAGCGCTGGCGAGCCGACCCTCGTCCCCATCGGCGCCGACTACGGGGCGGTCTCGGGGTTTGTCGAGGTCGTGGCCGGAAACGCCACGGGCCCATCGATCGACATCGCCGTGGTGCCCGCCACCTACGACGAGACGAAAGACGAAGCGATCGAAAACGGCGACTACGACCTCGCCCTTGAGCATGTCGCCGAGCTCGACGCGGCCTGCGTCGCCATCGTTGAGCCTGCACGCTTTCCCAACGGCTGCCACGTCAGCCTGGTCGACCTGTGGCGCCGACCAGACGGCGACGACCCCCTCGTGATCGCCGCCCTGCGCGCCGCAGACGGCGCCTTCATCCTCGGCGGCGACCAGGGTGCTGGCATGACGACCATCGCTGGCACCCCGGCAGAAGCGGCCCTGGCGCAGGCGTACTCCGCGGGTGCGGTGGTGGGCGGCACGAGTGCCGGCAACGCGATGTGTTCGGTGGTGATGAACAACGGCTACACCGACTACGGCGACTCCTACGTGGGTTTGCAGCTCGGTGCTCTCGACGTGTGGTTTGGCGACGAAGACGACCGGCGCGGCCTCTCGTTTGGCTCGACGCAGGCGGTGTTTGAGCAGCACCTGTACGAGCGCGGTCGCTTTGGTCGCTTCCTCAACCTCGTGGCCCAAACGGGCGACCAGTTCGGCGACGGCGGCTTGATCGGCGTGGGTGCTGACGTCGACACCGCACCGGTGGTGCGCAACGACGCCCGTGTCAGCGCGGTGTTTGGTGCGACGTCGTCGACGATCGTCGATTTCCAAACCCTTGGCACCACGTGGAATTGGGTCGGCGAAAATGGTCGCCCCGTTGCCAATCCGTCGCCCACCGACACGCCCACGGCGGCGTTGTCGGCGCGCAACGTGTTGGTGCACATCCTCGCGCCCAAAGCGAGCGGTGGCGCGAGCCGGGTGACCTACGACTTCGCGAGCCGTGAGCCTTCGCTCAATGGCCGCGCCCTCGACGCGCCTTCGGTGCACACGAGCTCGCGCCCAGCGTTGACGTCGAGCACGCCGCTGATTCTCGGCGGCGACCTCTCGGTGGGGCCCAACTGGCCGGGTGACTCCAACGTGTTGCGGGCGTTCATCGGTGCGGCGCGCCCACGGGGCGGGGTGTTGATCATCACGGCAGGCTACGAGGCCGCCGACGACGCCACAGCCGACATCGAGGCCTACAGCGAATCGCTCTCGGCCTCGGGGTGGACGCGCAACATCACCGCGAAGCGGACGTGGTCGAGCGTGACCGAGCGCCAACTCGAAAACGCTGCGGGCGTGATCATGCTCGCGGGCAACCAGGGCGAAATCCCAGCGCTCATGCGCGACCGCGCCTTTGGCCGGCTCATCCGTGCGGCGAAGCAGAAGTCGGGCGTGCTCATGCTCGATCGTTCGTTGGCGGCAGTGGCGGGCGACGTCTACAACGGCGTCGCCGACGACGCCGATTCGATCGAGGCCTTCACCTCGGCACAGGCAAACGTGCTGCGGGGGTTGTCGCTGGTGTCGTCGAATGACGACGTCGCCTTCGAGCCGCGCCTGCAGTACGACTACCGCTACGGCCGCCTGTTCGGCATCGCCAACGCCCGTCGGAATTCGCCGCCGCAGGTGTACGGCGTGAGCGAGGGCTCGGCCCTCTTCATCGACTGCTCGGGCGCGCGCGTGATCGGTGTGAACCCGGTGCTGCGCGTCGATGCCGACGACGCCACGTTCTACAACGGCGACAACGGCGCTTTTGGTGCACTCAACACCGTGCTCGACGTGTTTGAGCCCGCCCAGCAGATCACGCGCCGCTGAGCCTCGAAGAGAAACCGGCTCAAGCATTCAGGGCGCTCCGCACCGTCGTGGTGAGGGGCGCCCTGGCCGTTTGAGCCTCAAGTCCCCCGCCGATCCGTTTGCCGAGGCACTTCAGGCGGCATGCAAAATTCGGCGGTTTGGAACAGGCTGCGCGCGATGCGTGTCTGCCTGCCCCTGCTTTGCCTGCTTGCAGCCATGGCCTGCGCCACCACACCGGTTCCCACCGACACCGCTGCGGTGGCCGCGCGCTGGCAGCAGGCCTTCGTCGCCTATAACGCCCACACAGCCGCGCACCCTGTCGACCAGCCTACGCGTCGGGCGCGCGTGAGCCGCGTGCTCACGATCGATGTGGCTGCGTCTGCGGACCGGGTTTTTGCCGCGTGGACCAACGTGGCGGGTCACACCAAACGCCACCCGCTGTTGCGTGGCGTGATCACCCACGCGCGCACCACCGACGACGCGACTGGCATCGAAGCGCACGACTTCACCGCCTTTGAAGAAGTGCCGCTCGGTCCGTTTCTGCTGCCCATCGAAACCCACGCGAAAAGCCGCCTCGATTCGATGCACCACCGCTTCAGCACCACCACGTGGGATGAACCTGCCACGATCACGCGCCAGATCGTCGTCGTCACCGCCCATGCCGATGGCTCCAGTACTGTCAGCGAAACCCTCGACTTCGAAAGCGACCCGATGTTGATCTCCACTGTCGTCGACAACGGCGTCGCCGCCCACCGCGCGCTCATGCTGGCGCTCAAAGCCGACCTCGAGGCCGGCCGATGACCGCGATTGCTGCGTCGGTTGCGTTCGCGCTGTTGTCGTCGTCACTGCCTGCTGCGTCGCCGGCAGAAGCACCGCCCGCGAAGGTGCAGGTGTTGGTGCTCGAGCCCACGTCGTCGGTGCTCGATGGGCCCACGCGCACCACGGTGGCGAACCTCATGGTCGTCGAGCTGGGGCATGAGCAAGGCCTCATCGTGATCGGCGCCAACGAGGTGCAGCGACTCACAGCCCTCGAGAGCGACAAGCAGGTCGCTGGGTGTACGCAGTCGGATTGTTTGAGCGAGCTCGCGGGGGCATTGGGCGCGCGCTACGTCGTGTTTGGCGACGTCGGTCCGCTGGGATCGCGGCAGGTGCTCAACCTCAACTTGTTTGATGCGCAGCAGGCGATGGCGATCAGCCGCACCGCGATCACGTTCACCAGCGTCGAGGAGCTGCCGGCGTTGCTGCCAGCACCGCTGCACGCATTGACCGCCCCGTTGCTGCTCACGACGTCGACAGCGGCGCCGGGCCCGGTGGTCACCACGTCGACGCCATCGCCACTGATGCCCATTGGTTTGATCGTGGCGGGTGGTGTGGTGGCGGCCAGCGGCGTGGGTTTCGACCTGCTGTCGACGACGTCTGACGACAGCAAGCTCGATGCATGGGACGCCCTTGGGCCAGCCGGCGTCGTGCTCGGCGTGGGCCTTTCGGCAGCGGGCGTGGTCATGCTTGTGTTTGGAGGCGGCAATGAAGGTTGAACGTGCAGCACTGGCCGTCGTCGTCGTCGCGGGTCTTGGTGGCTGCGGCGCCCTCAATGGCTGGACCAACGGCGACATCCAGTCACCGTTTCAAGACGACACAAAGACAGGCGAGGGCGAAGGCGAAGACCCGGGCGAAGGCGAAGGCGAAAACCCGGGTGAAGGCGAAGGCGAAGACGAACCCAACCAATTGACGACGACGCCACAGGCCACGCCATCGCTGGCCTATCAGCCGTTGACGACGGTGAATGGCGTGTCGTTGACGCTGGCGCTGCCGACGGCGTTTGCCGAGACGAAGTACGCGGTGGTGGTGGTGTCGGCGTCGCCGACGTGTTTTCCAGAAGCGCTGGCGCTCACGCTGTTCAACGCGGGCATGGCGATTGTGCAGGTCTCCAGCGGCGTCAGCAGCGGAGAGCTGACCGAGGTGTTCGACGCGCTCGAGCACGACATCCAGCTCGACGACAGCCAGACGTTCGCGGTCACCGCTGGCGACGCAAACCGGCTGTTGCCAGGAACCCGCGTGGGCAACGCCGATGCGCCTGGCCTGGTGCTCCTCAGCCCCGCGCTGCTGCCTCCGCTCAACAAAGACGACTACCCGGAGCAGACGTCGGTGTTCGGCGGTCCGCTCGAGGGGCCCGCCAGGGCCATGGCGGAGGACAACGGCTGGGCATTCACCTCGGTCGACGGCGGCGACATCGGCTGTGGGCTGTTGACAGCCCAGAGTGGTGCGACCCCCGTCGTCGATCTTGTCAGCACGTTCCTTCTGCGCCGCGACAACAACTGAGGCTCGATTCATGACCGCGAATTCGGGCGCGGAGCGCCCGAATTCATGGAGTTGGCGTTCCGCCAACTCCATGAATATCAATATGAATTCGACCGCAAGCGGTCGAATTCCCTGAACGCTTCTGACCCGAAGCCGTCATTCGCGGTTTCAAGAATCGAGTTCTCGGTTCTGCGACAGGCGGAAGCACCGCTCGCATGCATTGCTTCGTGCATGCGAGAGGATGACCGATGCGAACTTTGTGCAGTCGCTTGCCGTACACAGCGTCGGCCACACGGCTCGGCACGCACGACGTGAGGGCCCGCGTTCGCAGGATCTGACACAGATCTGCACCGGTCTCACCAACCTCCTCACAACCTCCCTCGACCTCGAAGAACCCTCGTCTTGCACTGCTTGACCAGCGGCAAGGAGTCCCCATGCGCTGTCTCCGACTGCTCTCGATGACGTTGACGCTCGCGCTGGCGGCGTGTTCGGCGCCGTCGTCGTCGTCGTCGTCGTCTGCTCCGAAGGCGCCGTCGACGTCGTCGATGCCGTTTTCGATCGAGCGCCTGAACGAGACGTTCAGCGGGCACGTCGCCGAGGTCATCACCGTCAGCGGCTACATCTACGTCCGCGTCGTCGTCGATGGAGCCCGCGACGACGCGCGCTGGGTGGCGTCGCTCAAAAAGCACGTGGTTGTCGGCGACCACCTCGACGTGCGCGCCTTCGGCACCGCGCCACAGTTCACGAGCCGACAGCTCGACCGCACCTTCGACACCCTCTGGTTCGGCGTGATCAAGCCGACACCACCGCCGTCGGTGACGACGTCGACGGCAACGAACGCAACGACACAGCAGGAGCCCACGTGAAAGTCCAGGCACTCACCTTCGCCCTCGTCTCCGTCCTCGTCACCGGCTGCGAACTCGCCCAGCCCTTCGAGGGCCCGGGCTACTCGTCGAGCGACGGCCTCACGAGCGACGCCGAGGGCCCATTCACGGTCTCGACGACGAAGCTGATCCTCAAAGACGGCGACAGCGAGGCGCAGGGCATCTTCGATGCTCACACGGACGTCATGACCGAAGCGCTGAAGACAGCACCTGGCCTCGTTGGTCTGTCGTCGAGCGGCACCATCGGCGGCGCGACCTACCGCACGTTGAGCGTCTGGGAGAGCGAAGAAGACATGCTCGGCTGGGTCACCAGCGCGGCGCACGGTGAGGCGATGAGCGCGATGGCCGACCACTCCGATCCAAAGAGCTCGGTGACGTCGTGGACGATGACCCGTAGCGAGCTGACCGCAGCGCCTCCTTTGGGCGACGTCAACTACAAGCTCCCGCCAACGACAACTACATCTCCCCTTGAACTGCCTACTTCTTCTGCTTCGTAGTTGTTGTCGTTG
>JBIKRQ010000207.1:0-11203 GCA_044349155.1 Myxococcota bacterium | reverse complement strand
GCGTCGACTACTACGGCTCGCCCACGCCGCTGAACCAGATCGCCACTGTGACGGCGCAAGATGCCCGCCTCCTCGTCATCAAGCCTTTCGAGCGCAAGGCGCTGAAGGACATCGAGCGCGCGATCGTCGAGGCCAACCTCGGCTTCAACCCGAACAACGACGGCGAAGTGATCAAGCTTGCGCTGCCGCCGCTGTCGACGGACCGCCGCAAGGAATACGTGAAGATGTCGAAGGTGAAGGGCGAAGAGGCGAAGGTCGCCCTCCGCAACGTTCGTCGCGACGCCAACGAAGTCGTGAAGGCGAAGACCGCCGAGAGCGTGCTCACGCAGGACGACGAGAAGCGCGGCCTCAAGGGCGTGCAAGACGCCACCGACGCCTACGTGAAGACCATCGACCAGCTGCTGGCGGCGAAGGAAAAGGAAATCATGGAGGTGTGAGCGCTTCGGCGTTCGCGTCTTTCTCGACGACCACAACGACAAGGCGGCGGCGACGTCGCCTTCTTCGTTTCAGGAGCTCGCCCGTGTTCACCGATGCCGCTCAGCTGTCTGTGAAGCAGGCCTACGCGCTGTTGACGTCGACGGTGGTGCCGCGGCCCATCGCCTGGATCTCGACGATGAACGCGGCGGGGCACATCAACCTCGCACCGTTTTCGTACTTCCAGGCGCTGTGCTCCGACCCGCCGATGCTCACCGTGAGCATCACTGCCGGGCGTGGCGGTGCGGTGAAAGATACGCTGCGCCTGCTGCGTGAGACGGGCTACTGCGGCGTCCACCTCGTCGAGGAACACGACCTCGCGCGCATGAACCTCACGTCTGCGGAGCTGCCGCCCAACGAGAGCGAAGCGACGTACGCCAACATCGAGACCGCTCCATGGCCGGGTCTGCCGATCGCGCGCATCACGTCGAGCCGTGCTGCCTTTGCCTGCAAGCTCGTCGACGAACACCGCTACGGCAACGCGCACGGTGTGACCCTCGTGGTGTGCGAAATCGTGGCGGTGTGGACCGACCCGGCCATCGTCGACGACGACGGCGCTGTCGTGGGCAGCAGCATCAATCCCGTCGCCCGCCTGGGCGGCACCAACTACGCGCTGCTCGGTAAGCGTCCGTCGCTGGCCCGCCCGAAGGTCTGACGCGACGTTGTTAGTCCCAGCGGCTGCCGCGCGACGGCGCTGACGACGACGACGACGACCGCTGCGGGCGCTCACCGCGATCGGGGCGTTCAGCGCGCGGCTTCTGTGGTGCTGCACGCTTGGGCACAGGCCTGGTCGCCTCGCGCCACAACTCCCACAGCACCACGCTGGCCGCACACGCGACGTTGAGGCTCTCGAGCGCGCCCGAGCCGGGGATGGCGATGACGCCGTCGGCGAGGTCCATCAGCTCTTTCGACAGGCCTTCGCCCTCGCTGCCAAACAGCACCACCGCGCGCGGCGGCAGGCGATCGTGGCCGAGGTTGACCGTGGCGTGGCTCGACGTGGCGAGCACACCAAAGCCGCGCTCCTGCAGGCTCTCGATGACGTCGACACCATCGCCCACGTCGACGACGCGGCTGTGTTCGGCACCACCCTCGGCGGTGCGCATCGCGGCCGGCGACAACGCCGGGGTTTCGCCAGCGCGCAGCACGTAGGGCACGCCGAAGTGGGCGCACACGCGCAGGATCGCGCCGAGGTTGTGCGGGTTCTTCACGTCTTGCAGCAGCACGAGCACGGCGCGGTCGTCGTCGCCGAGGTCGTCGACGAAGGCGAACACGTCGTCGACGTTGGGCTCCTTCGCTTTGCGCGCGAGGAACAACACGCCGTCGTGGTGCACCGTCTCGGCGATCTGGTCGAGGTCGGCGTCGGTTTTGACATGGTAGGCGAGCTTGCGCTCGGCACAAAAGCGCAGCACGTCTTTGAAGCGCGGCAGCACCTCGTCGGTGACGTACACGCGGCGGATGTCGTCGGGGCGCTGCATGAACAACGCGCGGCAGGCGTTTTCGCCGGCAACTTTCTGCTCGTTGTCGTTGCGCACGAAGCCGGCGTCGCCGTCGTCACGCGCGGGGCGCTCATCGCGCGGTGCGCGGCCGAAACCGCGGTCGTCGCGAGGGGCGCGATCGGCGTACGGCGCGCTGCGGACAGGTGGACGGACATCATCGCGACGCTGTTCGCGCGGTGGTGGGCGTCGATCGGCGTTGCGATCGGGGCTGCGATCGCCGCGCGCGGCAGGCGCGTTGCCATCGTGAAACGGGCGCTCGTCACGACGACGAGGGCCATCGTTGCGCAAGAAAGCGGGGCGGGACGGCGGCGAGGGATGACGTGGTTGCACGTCGGCAACCTGCGCGTTCAAACCCCGACCGTCAACGACGCGCCTTGCGTGCGCCGACGAAGCTGCCACGCTTTGCGCATGCCTTCTGTCGACGACACCTCCGCCCCCGCCGCCGTTCCTGCTGTCCCCGCCGTTCCGTGGTCGACGCGCATGCAGTCGAGCCAACGTGGCCGCGACAAGTCGAAGATCGGTCGCAAGATCACGCGCGGCATGATGGGTGCTGTCGAACGCTGGAAGCTCGTCGAGCCCAACGACAAAATCATGGTCGCCATCTCGGGCGGCAAAGACAGCTACACGCTGCTCGAGTTGTTGTGGGAAGCGAAGTCGCGCGCGCCGTTTCACTTCGACGTCATCGCCGTCCACCTCGACCAGGCGCAGCCCGGCTACGACGGTCAGCCGCTTGAGGCGTGGCTCAAGGCATCGCAGCTGCCCTTCGAGATCGTGCGCGAAGACACCTACTCGATCGTCAAAGCGGGCACGAAGGAAGGGCAGGCGTACTGCTTTTTGTGCAGCCGTCTCCGTCGAGGAATTCTCTATTCCGTCGCTGAGCGCCTGGGCTGCAACAAGATCGCTCTTGGCCACCATCGCGACGACGCGCTCGAAACGCTGCTCATGAACCTCTGCTACGCAGGCAAGTTGCAGGCGATGCCGGCGCGCTACACCACCGACGACGGCCGCTTCTCGGTGATCCGCCCGCTCATCGACGTCGCCGAGAAAGACATCCGCGTCTACGCCGAGGAGCGCGCGTATCCGATCCTGCCGTGCAACCTGTGTGGTTCGCAGGATGGGCTCAAGCGCGAGGTGATGAGCGGCCTGCTCGACCGTCTCGAGAAAGACATCCCCGACGTGCGCGCCGTGATGCACCACGCGATCAGCAACGTGCGCCCCACGCACCTGCTCGATCCCGACGTGAGTGCTGCCTGGGACGCACGCCCCGCCGGTATTCGCCCCACCGAGGTGAAGGATGCAGGCAAGCGGCGCATGACGGGCACGGTGGTCGCTGCAGGCGAGGCCGGCGATGCCGAAGCGTCGACGACACCGGGCATCTCGAAGGCCGACGAAGACGCCCTCGGTGGTGCCGGCATCACCGTGGCCGCGGGCCTTGTACGCCGCGGTGCGTTGAATGTTGTCGGCGGCAGCGGGCTGGGCAGCGACGAACTGTAGGCTACGCTGCTGCGCATGAAGCGCCTGCTGCACCTCGTCCTCGCTGGTTCGTCGTCGTTGCTTCTCGCGGGCCCTGGGTGCTCGTGCGGTGCTGAACCAGCGCCCGAGGGGCTCGACGATTTGTCGACGTTCATCTGGGATCGCTTCGAGCCCGCCGACGGCCTTGGTGCTGCCGCGCAAGAAACCGAATTGCGCGACGCGGTCGTGCAACTCCGGGCCCAGTTCGACGACCTGAAGATCGACCCCGAGACGCCGTTCACGGGCACCCTCGATCGGATCAACATCGAGCGCGTCGAGAACCTCGCCAACATCCGTGGGCTCGACCTGATCGAGCTGGTGCAGGGCTTCACGGTCTCGAACGACACGACGTGCAGCCAGCAGCAGACCATCAACCTCACGCTGTCGAACAAAGCGCTCGAGGTGCACCCCGGCGTCTACGAGACCTACGAGAAGACCTTCGACAACGTCGACGAGGCCAACGCCTTCCGCGCGCGCGACGACGGTGCCGACACTGTGGGCTGGACCACCGAGTATCGGATTCAGCCTCCGCCGTTGGGCAGCGCCTACAACGCCACGCTGATCGGTGCTGCACGCCGCATCCGCGACGAGGCGGACCCCACGAAAGACATCCTGCTCACGCGCACCTACCTCACCGACGTGGTCTTCGACGGCGGCGGCGAGTTCGACTTCGATGCCCAGCTCGAGGTGTACTTCACGCGCGACGACGGTACGCCCGCGCACTTCTACGCGATGTGGCGTCGTATGAAGTTCGGCCCCGTCGACAGCTCCAACGACGTGTTCATCGACCAGACGCTGTCGGGCTTTGTCGACTGGGAAAACGAGAACAACGCCGCCTGCGACAGCGGCCTCGCTGGCGACTGACGTCCACTGCGCCGTCTGCATGAAAAAAAAGCCCCGCGATGTGCGGGGCTCTTTCGTGGGCGCAGAGCTGCACTCAGACCGTGTAGAGCGACAGCCACTGGTCGTGGCCGCTGCGGCCGTTGACGACGTCGAAGTACAGCGACTGCAGGCGCTCGGTGACCGGGCCGCGGGCTCCTGCACCGATGGTGTAGCTGTCGATTTCGCGCACCGGCGTGACCTCGGCGGCCGTACCCGTGAGGAACACCTCGTCGGCGTCGAACAGGAACTCTTTGCCGAAGCGCTCTTCGCGCACCGTGAGGCCCAGCTCGCGCGCCAGCGTCATCACGCTCTCGCGTGTGATGCCCTCGAGGATCGGCTGCGACAGCGGCGGCGTGATCAGCGCGCCGTTTTTGACCATGAACAGGTTCTCGCCCGTGGCTTCGGCGACGTAGCCGTCGTCGTCGAGCATGATCGCTTCGTCGAAGCCCGCGAGCTGCGCTGCACGCTTCGCGAGGATCGAGTTCACGTACTGCCCGTTGATCTTGCCCTTGGGCATGCTCGAGCGCGCGTTCATGCGTGTCGTCGACGACACCTGGGCGCGAATGCCGCGCTTGATGCCTTCGTCGCCGAGGTACGCACCCCAGGGCCACGTGGCGATCGCCACGCGCACGCGGTTGTTGAGGGCCGACAAACCGCGCTTGCCGTCGTCGATGAAGGCGACCGGACGCAGGTAGCCCGCGCGCATGCCGTTTTTCGCGAGCACGTCGGTAGCACCCTGCATCAGCTCGTCGACGCTGTAGGGGATCTCCATGCGCACCAGCTTGGCCGAGCGGTGCAGGCGCTCCATGTGCTCGCGCAGGCGAAACACCGACGGACCACGAGCACCCTCGTAGGCGCGAATGCCTTCGAACACGCCCAGGCCGTAGTGCAGCGTGTAGGTCATGATCGGCACCATCGCCAACGCACTGTCGACGACCTCGCCGTCGAGCCAGGTGAAGGGCACCTTGAAGTTGTCGGGGACGGTGTCGTAGGTCTTCTGCTGCGTCATCGGCGACTCCAGGAACTCTCGGGCGGAAACAAGCTCAGACAACTCGGGCGGTGTGCCTTTACGGCGCGGGCTTGGCCAGTGGCGGCGCTGCGGGGACCGGACCAGAGGCACTCTCGACGTCGGTGAGCACGCCGGGCGGATCTGGAATCGGCCCGATCATCTTGCGGATGAGGGCTACGTGCGGCGCCATCTCTTTGCGACCATTGTCGACGGCCCGCAGGAATTCTGAAGGCGTTGGCACCACACTCATCGGCGACAACACGCCCTTGAACGTGACGGTGACGTGGCTGTGCTCGTAGCCAACACGGCTCATCTCGGCGGCGCGGCGCATCAGCGGCAGAAACAGCAGGTGGCGCGTGGTGAGTTGCGGCGCGAACGCGTCGAGGCTGAGCACGAACGGATCGCGATCGCCGACAGCGCCCTGTTGCACCGCCTGCCAGGCCTCGCGCGCGGGCAGGTTGTCGACGAGACCACCGTCGACGAGGCGCGACACGCCGTGCTTGCGCATCATCGTTTCGACGAGTTCGATCATGCGCGGGTCATCGCGGAGGATGTCGTAGTGGATGATGCCCGGCACCGAGGCCGAGAAGCCCACAGCGTCGAGCACGTCGAACTCACGCGTGAGCGGATCGCCGCCGACGTACAGCGCCTTCGCCGGCTGTCGCGTGATGTCGTTGAGTGCTGAAGCAATCGAGCGCGAGCGGCGCTTGAGGCCCATGGCGTCGTCGACACCGGTGAGCAGCGATGCGTAGTCACCACTGCTCGCGGCGCGTTCTCCGTCGACGAGGCCGGCGATCGTAACCCGCAACGGGATCGCAAGCTCGTGCATGCGCAGGTAGCGCTTCTTGAGCTTGCCGCTGGTGCCGGTGCTGTCGTCGCCCTCGCCGACGAGGAACTCGTGGCCGATCACCTCGCGCAGCGACAGCTTGAGCGTGGCGGGCATGCCGAAGCGGCTCTCGGTATCGAACAGGCGAAAGACTTTTTTCCAGCTCAAGCGCGACAGCAGCTGCCGCACATTGCCGAGCGAGAAGTGCTTCGTGCGCGCGCGAAACGCACCCAGCAGCGCCCCCATCGACGTGCCAGCGATGAGTGACGGCACGATGCCCGCCTCGTCGAGCACGGCCAATGCGCCGATGTACACGTAGCCAGTGCCGCCACCACCACCCATGACGAGGGCGAGCGGACGTCGACGGGTGGCGCGATCGAGGGCGGCGGGCGGCAGGCGATCGCCGAAGAGCTGCAGGAGTGCGGCGCGTTCGTTGCGCACGAGCAAGCGAATCTGCCCGACCTGGGCGCGCACGCCGTCACGCGAGACGCGTTCGCCAACAATGCACGGCGACAACATGCTGTGCAGACGCGCGCGGAACTGGTCGGTGGCGTGGCCGATGTCGACGACGGCCGCGTCACCCTCGTCGGGCCGCACCTGCACCGCACTGATGCGCGCGAGCGACAACGCCCAACGCACAGCGCTCTCGTCGTGCGGCGACAACCACGACGGGTCGGCCACGATGGCCTTCATGAAGGCCAGTTCCAGTTTTTGCAGTTCGCGGGCGTACGGTCGCCGTTGATGGGGCAGTGGGCTCTCGTCGCTCACGCCTTCACCATGAAGGCTGCCACCGTCGAGGTCAACCCTCACGTGGTGCTCAACAATGGTGCGTTGTCGTCGTCGCACCTGCGCGAAGTGTGCGTGGCACCGGCCATGTGTCCGACGTGAACGTGCTGTTGTGCATCAGCGTTCGTCGCTGCCGACGACGTCGCCGATCTTGTGCAGTGCTGCGTGCTCGAGCTGACGTGCGCGTTCGCGCGTGAGGTTCAAGACACGGCCCAGCTCGTCGAGCGACATGCCGCCACGCGCTTCGGCGACGTCGAGCGCGCAGCTCACGTCGAGCTCCCACACTTCGCGATCGGGAAAGTTGATCTTGATCGAGCCTGAGCGCGGGTTCACGTCGAGGTAGAGGTGAAAGCGGCACGACACCCACGGGCACGGCCGCGGCCCCTTTCTGCACGCCGAGCGCGTCGCCGGTGCGGTCAGCTCCGACACATCAGCGAAGTCGTCGTCGTCGTCGTTGAGGACCGTGAGCGCGCCGCGTTCGCGCACGAGGCGACGCATGCTGACGGTGCTGGGGCGACGACTGCGTTTGCGGGCCGCACGACGCGGAGCATGAATGTCGCCGAGGTTGACGGTGACCATGATGGACCTCTGGGGTGTGTGTCGTGGTCTGCGGTTCGGCACGGCGCGGCCAGCGCTGACGACGTCAACGGCGCGCAGAGGAACGCATGGGCAGTGGTGTGGTCAGCGACCGAGGCGGGCGAAGCGGCTGTGCTCGGGCTCGAAGTAGTCAACGACCACGGCGGTGGCTTCGTCGTTCACGTCGTCGGCGTCTTCGGCGTCTTCCGCTTTCACCGCGGTGATGCCCTCGAAGCGCAGCAGCACGATGTAGTCGGTGGCGGGCTCGAGCGATGGGTCTTCGCCGGGCAGCCGCACCAGCACTTCGCGGCCAGTTTCGACGCTGACGTCGTGGAGGATCTCGACCTTCTCGCTCTCGTCGCGTTGGGCTTGATCGACCTCGCCACGGCGCACATCGATGCCCGCCGCATTGGCGCGCTCGCCACGCGTTCTCGTCGTCAACCGCGACTTGCCGGTGGGCGTGACCCACTCGCTTTCGGCCATCACCACGGTCTCCACGAGCAGCATCGCTCGTGCGCCCTCGACGAGGCGCGGGTCGCGGGCGTTGGCGCGCACCAGCACGTGACGACCGCGGTAGCTGCCTGGCTCGGCGAGGGCCGCCTGCAGCGAATACACGGGCAGCTTGCGACGACGCAGGATGCGCAGGTCGTTGTCGACGTCGCCGCCGCGCACCGCGATCACATGGGCGAGCAGGCGGGCACTGTCGGGGTCGGCGAGCACGTAGTCAGACCAGCCCGACTCCACGAGGAGCTCGAGGTCGGTGAAGTCGTTGCGCAGGATGCATTGCCGCATCAGCGCCCAGCCACGCGTGGGCTGCTTCTTCATCATCGAGCGTGCGCTCTGCTCGCAGTTGAAGGCGGCGTCGTGGCTGCGGGCGAATTTGCGTGCTTCGGCCTCGCTAAACGGGGCTTTCTCGACGGCAGCGGCCTGGGGTTCGTCGTCGCGCCACAGCGTTGTTGGCTCAGCGCCAACGACCATCGGCGTCGTGGCACAGGCACTCAAAGCAGCGGCAGCGAACAGGGCAACACAACGCATCTCAGACCCCTCTGCCGGTCACTCCTCGGGAATGAGCGGCGGCTGTTCACCCATTGTGCACCACACATGCCATCTCCACGACCGCCACCAGATCGCGGTGCGGTCACGTTTGGACATGCGCCCGAATCTCTGTGGCCTGTTCAGTTTGAACAGCGTGATGCTCAGATTGAGCATGTCGAGGTCACGGTGGCGTTTGCGCCGCATATCCGGCGAAGGGTGGAAACGGCCCCGGCTCGGCCAGGTCCGTCAGGACGACCGACCTTGTCAGCAGGGGGAGGACGCGAAGGTGCTGCCGTCGGCAGCGCGGTGTGTCGGCGTCCTTCGGGCTTTCGCAGCCCGCTGACGGCGACGACCGTGGGTCTTCGTGCCACACCTGCTGCAGGTTCGTGAAGCGACAGCGAGCGCTGGCGGCAACGAGGCGAGCATCCGCCTGCGCGTAGCGCTTCGCCCAGGCCTCACGCAGTGCCGGCCGATACTCGCGCATCCCTGCCAGCCCTTCTTGCAGGCCGACGCAATCGAACGGTGTGCTGCCATCGAGCAGCGCCCAGTGTGCTTCGGGTGTCAGCACGCCGACGAACTGCAGCGACCCAAACGCCGCACGACGCAGGCGCTGCACGTCGTCGGCGCCGAACCCGTGCCACCAGCTGTGGTCGGACGCTGGCGCCCGCGCCGCATCGGCCTCGATGAGCTTGCGGTCGATGTTGAGCAGCGAGGCCGCGACAATCGTGCCGACGAGCAGGTCGGTCGACGCCAGGAGCTGTGCGAGATGCTGGATGTCAGCGCTTGCGCCTCTGACGTCGTTACGGAGGTAGCCCGCGATGGCACGAATCTTCGCCGAGCGCTGGAGGAACAGGAAGTCTGGGGTGGGTGCCGTAAAGACATCGAAGCTCGCGAGGTCGTTGCGCGCGGGTGCGGTGTCGATGGCCCAGTGATCGAAGGCGCCAAGCGTGCTCATCCAGGTTGTGTCGAGGCCATGCAGGTCGCGCTGTTCGGCTCTGGCAAAGTCGAGCTTCTCGACCGACGCAGGCAACACCTCGGGGAGATGAAGCGTGCCTGCGGTGGTGATGTTCGGGGCACCGACGTGGCTCCAGGGGACCAGGCTGTTGAGCACGCGACCCGCGTCGTGTGCGCGCCCCATGCCGCGGTAGAGGCTCGAGGTGCGCAGCCACTCGCGGTCCGTGGCGAACGCGGCACTGTGTGCTTCGATGTCATCAACGGCGCGGGCGACCTGCGCGTCGGATCCTTGCTTGGCGACGACCACCAGCAGTGACCACAGCAACACAACGACCGCGCCCACCCCCAGGACGCCGACGCGAAGTGGGGCGTGCCACCACGGCGCCGGCGGACGTGGTGGTCGCGGTGTTGTTCTGGCCACGGCCCGCTGCCACCGGCGTGCACTGAGGGCGAGAGCGATCAGCACAACGACGCCGACGACGGCGACCGATATCGCCGCGACTGGCGCGCCTTCCTGCGGTGCGTCGACGACGGCGAGGACAGCACCAGCCACAATGCCAGGGACAGCAAGCCATGCCACCGTGGTTGTCACGAACAGCGTGGTGTTGGCGATGCGGAGTCGACGCTCCGCGCGAAGCTGGCGCTCAACCGCGGCGACGTCGCGAGCAAGCGCGCTTTTGCCAATCCCGGTGGGGCTCGAAGGGATGTGCTGCATGCGCTGCCTCGTGTTCGACGTTCACGTCGCTGTCGGCAGCGTAGCTCGCCTGCTGGCACTGGTCGCCGTCAGCAGCGTCGTCGCGTTTGAGAGGATCTGTTCAGGTTGAGCAGTGCATGCTCAACCTGAACAGCTCGACGTCAGAACGAGCGGGCGCTCGCCGCCAGGCGTGCCTGCAGCGACTTCACCGTCAGCGACCCCGTCTGCAGGCGCTCAATCGCGCGGCTGGCGGCGTCGGCGGCGGCCACCGTCGTGTAGTAGGCGAGGCCGCGGATGACCGCTTCGCGACGCAGGTGCGTGCTGTCGGCCGCGGACTTCGCGCCCACCGTGGTGTTGAACACCAACTGCACATCGCCAGCCGCGAGGCGCTCGAGCACGTGGGGCGAGCCTTCGCGCACCTTGTTCACGCGTTCAGCAGGCACGCCCTGGCCGTCGAGGAAGCGCCACGTGCCGCCCGTCGCCAACAGCTTGAAGCCCGCCGCATGCAGGCGACGCACCGCCGGCAGGATCGCTTCTTTGTCGACGTCGGCAACACTCACAAACGCCGTGCCCGCGGTGGGCAGGCGGTGGTTGGCGCCGAGCTGCGACTTGTAAAAGGCGATCGCGTCGTCGTCGTCGATGCCCATGACTTCGCCGGTGCTCCGCATCTCGGGCCCGAGCAGCACGTCGACGCCGGGGAACTTGATGAACGGCAGCACCGCCTCTTTCACGGCGTAGTGGCCAACACCTTCGCGGGTCATCGGGCGGTCGAGCGGACGGCCCATCTCACGCTCGATCTCGTCGAGGGACTCGCCCGCCTGAATGCGCGCCGCCAGACGCGCGAGGGGCAGGCCCGTGGCCTTGCTCGCAAACGGCACGGTGCGCGATGCGCGCGGGTTGACCTCGATGACGAACACGCGATTGCGGCGCACCGCGAGCTGCGCGTTCATCAGGCCCTT
>JBIKRQ010000609.1:0-2991 GCA_044349155.1 Myxococcota bacterium | reverse complement strand
GTAGATCCGGAACACCCGATATTTGGCGCAGCTCTCGACGACGAACACCTCATTTCTCGTCGAGAACCGACTGCCGACTTTTTCAGCAACCTGCTAGAGTCGTGACCGACCGCACAGACAGCGGTCGTCGTTTGAGGGGTGCTTGTGATGCTCGGAAACGTTGTCGTCGTCGTCTCTGCCGCGCTCGCGAGCGCCGACGAAACGCCAGCCCCTCCTGCCCCCCCGCCAGCGGCAGCGCCAGCGCCAACGTCGATCGCAGCCCCCGACGCGCTCATCGTCGACGAAGACGCCGTGCTCACCACCTCACTGCAGGTGCCCGAAGGCGCGCAGCTCCGCCTGAAGCGCGGGCCACGTCGTGGTGCTGCCACCCTCGACGAGGCCACAGGCGCGTTCGTTTACACCCCGCAGGCGAACTTCAACGGCGAAGACTCCGTCGTCGTCGACATCCTTGTTGGCGGCAAAAAGCGCGGCCGCGAAACGCTCAAGCTCGAGGTGCGCGCGCAAAACGATGTGCCCGTTGCCTCTGGCTTCAACCTGGCCACGCGCGAAGAAGCGGCCACCGGCGCGCGCATCACCGCCTCTGACGTCGACAACGATGCGCTTTCCTTCAGCATCGGCACGCAGCCGCAGCACGGCACGGCCACCGTTGACGCCAAAGGCAACGTCGCCTTTACGCCCGCTACCAATGCCAACGGCGCCGACAGCTTCACGGTCGTCGTCGACGACGGCCACGGCGGTCAGGTCACGGTCACCATTGCGGTCAAGATCACCGCCGTGAACGACGCGCCTGCGGTTGCTGCCGCGGCCGTCACCACCAACGAAGACGAAGTGGGCACCACCACGCTGGCCGCCAGCGACGTCGACGCCGACACCCTCCAGTTCGCGGTCAGCACCGCGCCGAAGAACGGTACTGCCAGCGTCGATGCTGAAGGCCACGTGCGCTACACGCCGCGCGCCAACTTCAACGGCGTCGACAGCTTCTCCGTCGTCGTCAAAGACCCTGCGGGGGCTGCGGCGTCGGCCACGGTCAGCGTCACGGTTGCAGCGGTCAACGATGCCCCGGCGGCACCGTCGCCTGTGGTCAGCACCGCCGAAGAGGTGGCCGTCGATGTCGTGGTCGCGGCGTCCGACGTCGATGGCGATGCCGTCACGCTCGACGTCAAGAGCATCGACGCAGCGAAGGGCACCGCGAGTGTGGTCGATGGCCGTGTGCGCGTTGTGCCCGCACTCAACGTCAATGGTGCTGTCGCTGTCGTCGTCACAGCCACAGATGGCAAGGGCGGCAGCACCGACATCCCCGTCACGGTCAACGTCACGCCCGTCAACGATGCGCCCACGATCGACAACGCCACGGTCACCACACGCGAAGACACCGAACGCGCCTTTGCGCTGACCACCACCGACGTCGACGGCGACGCGCTCAGCTACACCGTTGTGCAGCAGCCGGCCCTTGGTCGTGTGCGCATCGATGGCGCGGGCTCGCTCACGTTCACGCCTGCGGGCGACAAGCACGGCAGCGATCGCTGCATCGTCGTCGTGAAAGACCGCGCGGGAGCCGAAGCGCGCGCCACCGTCGACTTCGTGGTCGAGCCGCAAAACGATCCGCCGCGCATCAGCGACGCTGCGGCAACCGTGGCTGAAGATGGCGTGGTCGAGGTGAACGTCCAGGCCTCCGACGTCGACGGCGACGAGCTACAGTGGCGTGTTGAGCCCGCCACCAACGCGAGCGCCAGCATTGAGCGCGGTCGTCTGCACGTGCAGCCGGCCCATGATTTCAATGGCGCCATCCCTGTCACCGTCGTCGTCAGCGATGGGCACGGCGGCGAGGCACGCGCCACGGCGGCCATCACGGTCACGCCGGTCAACGACGCGCCGGTGGCAAAGGCCACCGCCCTGCGCACCGACGAAGACCGCAGCGGCAGCATCGAGATCGATGCGTCCGACGTCGACGGCGACGCGCTGCGCTTCAGCATCAAGGGTGGTGCGCGCCTGGGTGCGGTGTCCGTCGACCGCGCGGGCAAGGTCACGTTTGCGCCGAACGCCAATGCCAACGGCGCCGAGCGCGTCACCGTCGTCGTCACCGACAGTGCAGGCGCCAGTGTCGACGTGCCGGTCGATGTCACTGTCGTTGCGGTCAACGACGTTCCGACGGTCGCCGAGCTCACCCTTGGCACGCGCGAAGAAACCGCCACCACTGCCCCGCTCGACGTCAAAGACCTCGACGGCGACGTGCTCGCGTTCTCGATCAAGCAGGCACCAGAGCACGGCTCGGCCAGCGTGGATGCCAAAGGTGTGGTCACCTACACCCCCGCGCTGGACCACAACGGCAACGACAGCTTCGTCGTCCTCGTCGACGACGGCCACGGCGGTCAGGCGGAGCGCGCCATTGCTGCCCTCGTGGTGCCGGTCAACGATCGGCCCGTTGCCGCGCCCATGCGCTTCACCGTCGACGAAGACGGCGTGCTCACCGCCCCGCTCACCGCCACCGACGTCGACGGCGACACGCTGCACTACGTGGTGTTCGCGCCACCTGGCACGGGCAAGGCGGTACTGGCGCGCGATGGCCAGCTGCGCTTTACGCCACCGCGCGATTGGCATGGCAGCGACAAGCTCACCGTCGAGATTGACGACGGCAAACTGTGGACGCGCGCCGACGTCACCATCGTCGTCACGCCGGTGAACGATGCGCCGGTGACAAACGGCCTCTCGCTCAAGACCGACGAAGACAAGATCGTTCGCGGCACAGCCACCGCCCGCGACATCGACGGTGACGCCCTCCGCTTCGCCCTGCGCACGCCCCCGGCCCACGGCGAGGCCGTCGTCGATCCCTCGGGCAAGCTGCAATTCATGCCCGCAGCCGACTGGCACGGCGCCGACCGCTTCACCGTAGCCGCCCTCGACGGCACCACCGAAACCGAAGCCACCGTCGACATCGTCATTGCCCCCACCCCCGACGCGCCGCGCGTGCATTCCGCAACTCTGTCCCTCAAC
>JBIKRQ010000608.1:0-2993 GCA_044349155.1 Myxococcota bacterium | reverse complement strand
CCGCAAAGAGCGAGCAGGCCAGAAAGGAGAAGGCAGCAACGACAACAACTACGAAGCAGAAGAAGTAGGCAGTTCAAGGGGAGATGTAGTTGTCGTTGGCGGGAGCTTGTAGTTGACGTCGCCCAGACGTTCGCGTCGAGGGTCATGTGCAGCTCGCGTTCTTCGACGGCGATGCCGTAGAAGCGCTGCTCGTCGGCTGTCATGAGCACTTGAATCGGCTCTTGCGCCTCGAGCAGTTCGAGGAACAGCGCGGCGCCTTCGTCGGCGTCAATGCCGCGCAGGCCGCGGGTGGCGCCGAGGAGGCGATACTCCGGGCGGCGCGTCATGCCGATCTGGTTCCACGCGAGCCACCCGACCGAAACGCACGACCGCGTCGAAGTCATCAACCAGGCACAGGCCCGGTCGAGCGCGTCGTTGGCGGCGCCGTAGTCGGCTTGTCCGTCGTTGCCGAAGTAGCTGAACGCAGAGGTGAGCACGTGCAGCGCCACCGGCTGCTTGAAACGCTGCGCTTCATCGACGAGGCGCATGAGGCCTCGCAACTTGACGTCGAGCGTCTGCCGGATGTCGCTGGGTTCGCGCTTGTCGAAGCGCTTCGAGATTTGAACGCCAGCGCCGTGCACAATCAGATCGAGCCGGCCGAATCGCCGTTCAATGTCAGCAAAGAGGCGCTCCATGTCGGACGCAGAGGTCACGTCGCCAGTGACGTAGTGGCAGTCACCGAGCTTCTGGAGCCGCTCGAGGGTGCGCGACGCCTCGATGCCGGCCCGCAGCTTCTCGAAACGCTCCTTCAAGACCCGCATCGTGTCGGCCGGATGGGCACGGCGCATCTCAGCGTAAAAGTCGCGCTCGAGCTGCTCGTCATCGCTGTACGAAAGCCAGCGCGCGTCGACGTCAATCGGCGACCGACCACACAGCACCAGGTGGCATCCAAAGCGGGTCAGCAGAGCTTCAGCACAGACGGCAGTCACGCCACGTGCGCCGCCGGTGACGAGCACGACGTGGGTGTTGTCGAGCTGCGGTGCATGAGGGGCCGCCGCGAGCTTCGCTTCGGTCAGGATGCGCTCGTGGCGCACGCCGCCGTTGTAGACGATCTCCAAAACACCAGCTGTGCGCAGCTCGCTGATCACTGCAGCAGCATCGGGTGAGCCGTCGAAGACGACCGCGCGACACGACGTGCAACTCGTTTCGCGCGCAAGTGACTTCAGCAGCCCACTGTAGAGGCCCGTGATCGGATGCAGTCGCGGTTCACCTGCGACGTTCGCGACGCCGCCACCGACGACCGCGAGGAGCTGTGTCTCTGGCAGCTGCGAATACAGAAGGCGCAACGCCGAAGCGTGTTCTTCGAAGAGGACTCTTGCGTCGTCAACGTCGTGCAGGACGCGCTCTGATGACCGAATCTCCTCGACGCAGACGACCGCATCGGGCCGGAAATCGTCAGCGACAAACGCCGCCGGCGCAGTGACCTGAACCTGTGCACCGGTGAGCCTCAAGGCCGTGGCGAGCGGTGTGACATCGGCCTGCGCGAGGATCAGGATGCGCTGTGGTGCTGCGAGCGTCGCTTTGCAGGCGCCACGAGCATCGGCGTGTAGCGCGCGATCGGCGCACGGTTGAAACCCTTCGGCTGCTCGCCTTCGACGACAAAGCCCCCCGCGAATCGGGTGGCATCACCGTGAGCGGCGCTGGCAAACGCTTTTGTCAGGGCAGCGATGTCGAGGTCTGCTCCTGTCGCTTCTTGATCGAAGCGAACAATGGCCCGCACGGGCAAACCGAGCTCGGCTGCAGTTTCGGGAGTGCACACCCCCATCGCGAGCGCACCTTCGCGCCCGCCCGGCGCCTGCTCGCCGAGCTCCAACGCACCGATGAGCGCGACCTTTGTCCCCATGTTGAGCAGCAGCGGCGCAAGATCGAGAGCCTCTGCGAGACCCGCTCGCCCCCCGTCGACGGTGAAGTTGGGTCCATGCAGATCAAAGATGTTGGCGACGCGCCCAGAGACGACGTTCTGCATCATGCCCTGCAACGTGTACGGCCCGGCCAACGGAACTTTTGCGCGCGCCTCGGCGAGGGCAGGCGCGATGGTGAGACTCTTTTCGGCAGCGACCCGAAGCAGCCGCTCGCGATAGATGTGCAGCTGCACCTCTCGGCCCAGCTGCGCCTTGTCCGGCACCGAGAGGACCACGGCGACCTCGGGCCGAATCGCCTTGGGCAACAGGGCGGCGATGGGGTGGGCCAAGCGTAACGCCAGCAGTTGACCGCGATCCAGGCTCTCCACCAGGTCGGGCAGCAAACGGATGTCGGCGGGCAAGCTGACGTCGGTGGTCGACGACAGCGTCTCGACGGCGACAACTGCCAAGCGCTCGTGCTTCGTCAACGGCGCTCGACGGACGAAGGAGCGGTGAAACGCCGGCACGAACTCTTCGACGATGACGTGTGCGTTGGTGCCGCCGAAGCCAAACCCACTCGTGGCGGCGCGCCGGGGCAGGCTCCCGTTGCTCGGCCACTCGCACTCGGTGTGCACGACGTCGAGCAGTTGGCCCTGTGCCGCGAGTGCCGCCGAGGGTTCGGAGAAGTTGTGCTGCTTCGGAAGAAGACGGTGGCCAAGCGCCAGGCACAGCTTGATGATCGATGCTGTTCCAGCGGCCCAACCGGTGTGTCCCGTTTGCGCTTTGAGGCTGCCGATCAGCAGCGGCGTGGCGCGGTCGGCGAACACGGCGGCGAGCGACTCGAGCTCGGTGTCGTCGCCCTTGGGGGTCGCGGTGCCGTGTGCTTCGACAAACTGAATGCTCTTTGGGGCAATGCCGCTGCGTTCATACGCGCGCCGCATCGCTGCGATCTGCCCGGCCTTTTGCGGGACGTTGGCAGACGGGCTGCCCCCAGTGTCAGGGTTGTTGCCGGATCTTCGCCCTCGGGCTGAAGCACGAAACACCAGTGGGGCTGCAACGAGACGGTCGTGAACGAATACTCCGAAGCCTTCAAGGCAAACATGGTCCGCAAGA
>JBIKRQ010000607.1:0-3001 GCA_044349155.1 Myxococcota bacterium | reverse complement strand
AGCGAACGAGCCGAGAGGCACGAAATCGAGCGCCGAAACGGCAATGACGTCGTCGAACACAAGTTTGACGACGTCATCGTCGCGCCCAAAGCGCCATTTTTCAGCAACCTGCTAGGGTGCGGCGTGATGCGCCACGTCTCCCTTGCCCTCGTGTTTGTCCTCGCTGCCTGCTCCGACAAGGCGCCAATGCCGACGGTGGTTCCCGCTGAACCCGCCGCTGTGGCAACGCCTGCGGTTGCGGTCCTGCCTGCTGTTCGCGCGATCTACGAGGGCTTTGCTGCCGCTCCGTCGACGTTCGACCGGGTGCCACACCTGAGCCGCTTCTACGTCGAGGACAACCAGCGCGTCGACGCAGCCTGTGCAGCTGGCGAGGCGCGTCCACGGTGCAACGGCGATCGTTTCGCCTGCCTGCCAACGATCTTGAACAAACCGGGCGCCGTCGTCGACGTCGTCGCTGCGGGCGAGCAGGCGGGCGTGTCGGCCTCGACGCGGGTGACGCTCAAGTTCGGCGACGTGACCACCACCGCCGACGTCGACGTTGTCGTTGAAGATGGCCGCTGGAAGGTCGATCAGGTTCGCTGCAACTGACGACGGACGAGACCTACGGACACGCGTTGGCGGGCACGTAGTTGGCGAAGCCCGCACAGCTCCAGGCGTCGTTCACGCATTGGGTGACGGTGCAGGGCAGCGCGTCGTCGGGGTTGCAGGCGTTCAGGCACAACACGCGATCGACGCCGCCGCAGGTGGTGGGCTGCACCGCCGCGCAGTCTTCGCCCTCCCCTTCGCCTTCACCTTCTCCCTCGCCCTCCCCTTCGCCTGCGGGGCACGTGGTGTCGCCAGCGGCGCACTCCCATTCGGCCGTGTCGACGTTGCACGCCGCCGGGCCCACGTCGGTGCACTGGCTGCCATCACGGCAGCGAGGCGGGATCGCTGGCTCGCAGTTGCACTGCGTGTCGATGACGCCGTCGCTGCAGGCGTAGGTCAACGTGGCCTGATTGCAGGTTGCAAAAGCGATCGCGTCGTTGGGGTCGCAGCCGTCGAGGCACGTCGGCGGGGTGCCAGCGCAGGCACCGCAGTCTTCGGTGAGAAACGTGCCTGCCGGACAGATCGCAAACGGCGCGCCGATCGTGAACTCGATGCAGTCTTCGCTGACGCGCTCGAGGTCGCCGCACGTCGCCACGCAGGCGCGCAGCGGGTCGATGCAGGTGTCGACGCGGCACGAGCCGTCGACCAGCGGATCAAGACACGTCAGCGAGCCGCCCGCGCAGGTGTAGCCGGCGGGAACATCGGTGCACGGACACGACGTCGCCAGCACGCCCGCGGTGCAGCTCTCGAAGCCGTTGGCGCAGACCGCGCCGCCGAGCACGCGCCCGTCATCACAACTTGCGATGCACGTCGTTGGCACCGCCGGGCACGCCGGACACGCCGTGGGCAGCGGTGGTGACGACGGGGTGGCACACGTGCCGCATTCGCAGGCGAGGCCGTCGGCGCAGTCAAGCGAAGCACTGCACGTCGCACCGCTGGCCTTTGCGGGCACATCGGCAGGCGGCTCAGACACGCACGAGACGCACGACACGAGCAACAGGCAGCAAAACGACAGGCGCATACCACCGTCGTAGCACACAGCGACGTCAGCGGGCCTGCGCCAGCCCTGCACTCGCATTGAGCAACGGCGCCATACGCTTGAGCTGACCGCGGGCGTCGAGGTCGGTGAAGATCCACTCCGCACGTCGAGACATGCGCCAGGCACGACGCGGCTGCTGCGTGCGCAACAGCAACTGCGCCAACGCCACCAGTGCCTCGCCCAGGGTGTAGCGGTCGCCGGTTTGCCGGGCTGCCACGACGGCTTTCACCATGCTGCGGCGGGCGTCGTTGTCGTCGCCACGCTGCATCGCGGTCATGCCTTCGGCGAGCGCGAACTCGGCCATCACGCGAGGCACGGCCTGGCGCAAACGCTTGCGCGCGCCGTCGAGCACGCCTTCAGCTTCGGCGGTGGCGTTCTTCGTGAGCAGCGCTTGCACGAGGTCGCTGCGGGCGCGCACCACGTCGTCGTCGGAGGCGGCGCGGTCGAAATCGTCGACGGCGGCACGCAGGTGATCGACGGCGCGATCGTAATCGCCCTTTTGCAGGTAGCTGCGGCCAATGCTCTTGAGGCACTCAGCGCGCGCGAGGCTCTGCCCCGTTTCAGCCGCGAGGGTGGCGGCGTTTTGGAAACGGCCAATGGCCTCGGAGTAGGCCCCCGAAATGAAGAGCTGATCCCCCAACGCCTGCTGGAGCAACGCTTCTTCGACGCGGTGGTTCGCCTGGTGCGCCAGCTTCAGCGCGTTGTTCAAGTGCGTGCGCGCGCCCAACCGATCGCCGCCCAGGGCCGTGGCGACGGCGAAGTCGCGCAACGCCGAGATCTCATCGGGACGAAGCTCGTTGGTCTGACACAGCCCGACCCGCCGCCACGCCGACGTTGCCGCTTCGGCGTAGCGCCCCTGCCCCATCGCCGCGAGGCCACGGACAGAGAGGGCAGCGAGTTCGTCGTCGACGCTGGGTCGCTTTCCGAGCAACTGCAGCGCTTTGTCGGCATCGCGCCCGGACTTGCCCGGCCACGCCGCCAACTGCAGCTCGCCCCGCGCCAGCAGCAAGCGTGCAGTGGCCAGTGGGTCGTTGCCGACGACGCCAAGCGCCCGCTCGACCGCCGCCATGCCCGGCGTGATGTCGCCGAGCTTCTGACAGGCGCGGGCCAACCACAGGTGCAGCGCTGCGTATGACGAGCCGCGGCCGGCGTCTTTGCGCTCGATCGCCGACTCCAAAAACGCGCGCGCCTCACGTGTACGACCGCCGAGCAGGAGTGCCTTGCCCTGCGCGAGATCGACGCGCATGACGTCGTCGAGGGCGACACCTTTGGTCTGCGCCACGCGTGCGCCGCGACGGCCAAGGTCGATCGCATCGTCGAACGCGAACTGCGACAGCGCGTGTTGCACCGCGAGCGCGTAAAAGCCGACGGCGCGCG
>JBIKRQ010000606.1:0-3011 GCA_044349155.1 Myxococcota bacterium | reverse complement strand
ACGCGCGCCTGGACTGCCCAGCCGCGCAGCACGGTGGCGACGACGTCGATGGTGGCGCGGTGGCGTGCAAGGGGCTGCTCAACAGGCGCGTCGCTGTCGGTGAAGGGATCTTTCGGCACGTGCAAAAAACCCACGAGCGGTTCGCCGTCGACGACGACGATGCTGTCGGTTTCGGCCGCAGTGCGTCGGATCGCGTAGAGGCAGTGCTCGCAGAAAAAGCCGCCCGGGTCGTCGCCGTGCACGACGCGCAACGCACCATCGGGCGAGGTCCACAACACCGCGGGCAGTCCGTCGGTGGTGGCGGTGTCGGCGGCGGCAGTGGGGGTTCCGTCGAGGTCGGGCACGTTCACCAGGGGGTTGCAGCGCTGCGTGGCCGGGCAGGAGCGACGACGACAGGGCGCTCGGTGCGCACATCGATGTCGCCGTAGCCGGCTTGCTGCAACGTGTGTCGCAGCACGCCGACCGTAGCGACGTCGTCGGCGCTGTGCCGCAAGATCGCCACCAGTTGCTGGCCGCCGTCGCGCTTCTCGATTTTCACGTCGCGCACGGCGAGGGGGATGGGGGCGGTGGCGTGGTCGAGGTCGTAGACGGCGTCGGTGAGCACCTGCAGCGCTGCCTTCACGCGCTCGGGGGTGTTCTGGCTGCGCTCGATGCCGCCCGCTGCACGCAGAAAGCGACCAACGATCGTGGCGGCCGCCGTCGACGCCTGGGTCGGGTCGCACAATGCCGCAGCGAGCAGGGCCAGGGGTTCACCCGCGAGGGCGTCGGCGAGGCTGCGGTCGGCGGCGAGGTGCTGGTCGACCGCGCGACGCAGACCCGTGTGATCGAACCTCGAGGAGAACACCGGCTGCGTGTCGGCGGCGGCAAACGTGTCTTTGCGCAGCGCCTCGATGCGCTTGAGGGTTTTCTTCTCGGGCGTCACCAGGCTGTGGCGCAGCAGCTGACCCGCCAACGTGGCGCGCTGCGGACGACGTGCCAGCTGCAGGGCCGGACCTTCGCCCGACAGACGGGACGAGACACGACGAGCAGCGGTTTCAACGGTGTGACCAGACATGTCGGGGGTATCGGCAGGATCTGCGACCTGACCGCACGTGTCGGTCGGTTGCCCGAGGTGATCCCCCGGGCCGTCCACCTGTTGCCCGACGTCACGCAAACGGTGCAGCAGCCGAATGCAGCGTGTGGTCGACGATGTCGGTGTGCACGTCGAGGCGCGTGGCCAGCTCGTGCATGGCGGCGCGCTCGGCAGGGCCCACGTGCCCATCAGCAGCGGCCACAACGGTCAGGTGCTGCACCAACTGCTGGCGCCACACGCGCGAGGTTTTCTCGCGCACCTGGTGGAGCTTCTCGTCGAGCTCTTTGAGCAGCGTTGCCTGGTTGGGGGCGGGCCAAAACGTTTCGGTGCCCAACAACGCGACGAGGGCTTTGCGCTTCTTCTCGGGCAGCGATGCTTCGCCGACGGCGCCCGGCTCGTGCAGCGTGGCGGTGACGAAGCCGGCGCAAAACAGCACGCGACGAAGCAGGTCGGGCAGCTCGCCTTTCTCTTCGAGGTAGCTGGCCTCCATGAGTTCGAGGTCGCGCTCGGAGATGTCTTCGACGTCGTCGATCTTGAGCGCGTTGTCGGGCACCGGCAGGCCGCGGATGGTGAAGTAGGCGTCGCTTTTGGCGTAGAGCAACATCGCCTTGAGGCGCAGCGGCGGGTACGGATGCGTGCTGAAGGCCTCGATGCTGTCGTCGTCGTCGCGGGGCTTCAAACGCGCCACCGGAGCAGACGCGATCGACGCGGCCTGGCCGATGTAGGACTCGGCGTCGAGGGTGCCAAGCAACGCACCGTCGAGGCCCGAGCTGAGCTTCATGAAGGCGCTGATGGCGGCGTCGACGTCGCCGGCGCACACGAGGCCCGCACGATCGACGGAGAGTTCAGCAGCCCGGCACCACAAAAACAGCTCGAGCTGACGAGGACGACTGACGATGGCGCCGGCCATGTCTTCGATGAGGGCTGTGAGCGGCATGGGCAGCGCGTTGTGGTCGAACACCGCGTGGGCGAGTTCGTGGCCGATGACGTGGCGCAGCTCGGCGTCGGAGAAGGCCTCGACGAGGCGCGACGTGACGCCCAACGCCAACGGCCCCGTCGGCGAACGCATCATGAACGCGCCGTAGCTGCTGTCGGCCTTGACGAACAGCTCGACAGGAGCGGTGAAGCCAAGGATGCGCTTGCACTCGTCGAAGGCGCGCTCGAGCTTGGGCACCATGCCGCGCTGCACACGCAACGCGCCGGTGAGCAGGCGACGACGACCCCACAGGCCGTAGCCGTTGGTCTGCTCCTCGAGCTTTTTCTGCGCGAGTTTGACGGTGCTGTCTTGCACAAGCGAGGCGCGCAGCACGCGGTCGCGACGGCTCTGCACGAGCTGTGAGAGCTCGGCGAGGCGCGTGGAGACCACGTGTGGCGTCGACGACGCAGGAGCGGTGGATGAAGCGAAGTGGTCTTTGAACAACGCGGTCATGCTTGCTCCTGCTGTCGATTGTCGAGGTCAGATGCTGTACTTGGCCGCCATCACCATGATGCAGTCTTCGGCGAAGGCGTCGTCGATGCCGAGGAGACGCTGGTAGGTCTCGAGCAGCTGGTCTTCCTTCTCGTCGATGTCGCCCGACGACATCGCGAGGTCGACGGCCAGGGTGTAGAGCTTCTTCTTCAGCGTGGGCGACGACAACTCACCGATCGCCTTGACGGAATCCTTGAGCGAACCCGCGCGCGAGACGAGGCGCTGGCCCTGCGAGATGAGGTCGTCGATGTCTTTGCCGTGAAACTCGGGCAGCACGTCGATGAAGGCCTGCACCGTCGAGAGTTCTTTGGCTTCGATGCTGCCGTCGGCACCCGCCATGAGCAGCATGCCGTGGATGAGCAACACGTCGTCGGTGGGAGCTTTGGTGGGCTTTGAGCCCATAAGGCGCGAGAGCAGACCCATGTGATGACCTCGAGAACGTCAAAAAAAACGAGCAAAACGAAACGGTGC
>JBIKRQ010000605.1:0-3013 GCA_044349155.1 Myxococcota bacterium | reverse complement strand
GGTGCCTTTGACGATGAACGGCAAGGCGGGCGCGTTGACGACGGCGAAGCCAGCATCGGCGGGCGCTGGTCCATCGAAGCCAGAGATGGTGCAGGCGCACTGTCCAACAGATTGCACGATGAGCTGGCGCGTTTGCGTGGAGCTGGCGGCGACGCTGCCGAAGTTCACGGCCTGCGGCACAACATTCAGGCGGCACGTCGGTGGCTCAATGCCGTTGCCCACAAGGGCGAGGTCGTAGAGCGCTGAGAACGGCGCGGCAGTGCCGATGCGAATGTGGCCAGCGCGACCGTCGCGATACACGAGGGGCTGCGGCGGCGTGAACGTGGCCTCGATCGTGATCGAGTCACCAGCCTCGAGCGGGCCAATCGGGGTGGCAGCAGCGGCGCCGTTGATCGTGAACGAGAACGCGCTGTCGGGGTTGATGGCGAACGTGGCCTCGTTGATCGTGATCGGCTTGACGCCGCAGTTGCTCACCACCATCGGCAGCGTCTTGCTCGAGCCCACAGCGACGTCGCCAAAGTCGGCCACGGCAGGTTCTGCGCACAAGGCGCCATCGGTGCCACGACCCGTGAGCTGCACGGCGGCGAGGGGTTCGGTGTCGGCGTTGCTCGCGAAGCGCAAAAACGCGCTGTTCAAGCCGCCGGCCTGCGGACGAAACACGAGCTGCACATCGGCCGTGGCGTCGGCGTTGAGGTTCGTGCCCACCACGCTCGAAAACGTGAACGGCGAAGCCGTGGGCGCAAGGCACGGCGTGTCGGCGCGGACCGCAGTGGCGAGGTCGACAGCGTCGACGATGCACATCTGCGAGACCTGCAACGCGCCCGTGCCGATGTTCTTCACCTTCATCGTCTGCGACACCGTTTGGCCGGTGTCGGCGTCGCCGAGGGCGATCACCAGCCACGGATCGGCCTCGGTGTGCAGCACACCTTGCGGGTCGAGCAGACCGATCTGCGGCGTGGGCAGGTCGTTGAGGACCTCGCCACAATCGCAACGTGCGAGCGACATCACGACGAGCGGCAACAGCAGAGCAAGACGGGACAGGCGCATCTGACCTCCGCGCACCTTGTGTGGGGTGAGCACACATCGGGGCGATTGAGCGACGAAGCAGTTGACGCCGCAGTCAATGGCGCCGTCACGCCCGCGCGTCAAACGGTCGATCGGCGGGTTGGGGGCGGTCTCGGGACTGCTGTTGGTCGAGCTTGGGACGATGTCGCGACGCGTCAGCGTTCGTCGGGATCGGCGTCGCCGGGCGGGAAGCCGTAGGTGAGGCGGACCGAGGCGTACGAGGCGTGCACGCCGCCGTCGCGTCGACGCAGGATCAGGTCGGGCTCTTGATGGGGCTTGCCGGGGCGGCCTTCGGCGAAGCCGCGGGGCACGTCGGCAGCGCGGCAGGCGACGTACAGCGAGATGCCGCTTTCGTGGGCGGTGGCGTCTTCGCGAAAGCGCACGAGGCGCACAAACAGCACGGCGAGGCCGGCGCTGCGGATGGCGGCGAGGACGCGCTCGTGTTGGCTGGCCTGGTGCACGCACGCGAACATGCCGCCGGGGGCGAGCACGCGGGCAGCGGCGCGGGCGTAGTCGCCAACGTCGCCGCGTACCTCGAGTCGTGCCGGCACAGCCTGCGGGTGGCTGGCGGGCAGAGCATGGCCGACGGGCCAGTACGGCGGCGAGCCGGTGACGAGGTCGAAGGGGCCGTGGCGCGCGGCGACCTCGTCGAGCAAGGCGGTGTCGCGCAGGTCGCCGAGGTACGGCGTCACGCGGTGCTCGAGGCCGTTTTTGGCGATCGACTTCTTCGCGAGGCGGATCGAGATGTCTTGCGCTTCGATCGTCGCCATCGAGCAGCCGGGCAGGCGCCACGCCACCGACAACGCCACCGAGCCGATGCCCGAGCCGATGTCGAGAGCGCGATCGACCCGCGGCGCGTGCGAGGTGGCGAACCAGGCGCACAGCACGTCGTCGACGCTGAAGCGGTGGCCGCGCTCGTACTGAAAAATGCGCGTGTGCCCGCAGAGCCAGTCGAGGCTTTCGCCTTCTTCAACCACGATGTCGTCGCGCGCTGGAGGCACCGGGCCCGGGCGGGTCCAGCCGCGAAAACGGTTGCCGTCGTCGACGTTGGTACTGCTCATGCTGTGGTCCGCGGGCTGATGGTGGGGCCAACGAAGCGGGCCTCGTCGGTGCCGATGGCGACGATCACGGCGACATCCCACGGGCTCGCGCTGCGTTCGGCCTCGACGACGAACACGACTTCGCGCTGGCCGTTTGGCAACTGTTTCCCCACCTCAACGTTCACGACATCGACACTGTTGCCCGCAGGGGCGCGCACCGCGACGCGGGGGGCGACGGCGGCATCGACGACGACGGCGACCTCGAAGCACGCGGTGACATCGTCGGGATCGGGGCGGGAGCGAAACGTGGGCGTGTTCATGGTTCCGATCAGCGCCGTTCGATGAACGCGTCGCGCTTCAACTCTTCGAGGTACTGGGCGAACTGCACCTCGACCTCTTTGAGGTACAGCTCGTTGCGGATGTTCTCGGCGGCAACAGCAGGATCGACGGGGGCATCGGCCACGTGTTCGTCGACGAGAATCAGGTGCCAGCCAAGCTCCGTATGCACCGGGCCGACCACCTTGTGCAGCGGGGCAGCGAAGGCGGCTCGCTCGAACTCGCCGACCATTTCACCTCGACCAAACGTGCCCAGGTCGCCGCCGCGGCTCTTGCTGCTCGGGTCTTCGCTCTCGCGGCCTGCCACCTCGGCAAAGTCGGCGCCGCGGTTCAGCTCACCCAACACGGCAAGGGCCTTCTGCTTCTGGTCGTCGCCAGAAGCCCCCGACGGCACGAGAAACAAAATGTGGCGGGCGCGCACGCGGCTGAAGCGTTCACCGCCGACTTTTGCCGCGCGGTCCTGTTGTTTCTTGGCGGTGTCGACGTCGATGTCGGTGATGTTCACCCGTGACTTCACTTTGAGCTGCACGATCTTCATCTTCGTGAGCTGCTTTTTCAGCTGCTCGCGGTAG
>JBIKRQ010000206.1:0-11349 GCA_044349155.1 Myxococcota bacterium | reverse complement strand
ATCAATATGAATTCGACCGCAAGCGGTCGAAATCATGGAGTTGGCGTTCCGCCAACCCCATGAATATCAATATGAATTCGACCGCAAGCGGTCGAAATCATGGAGTTGGCGTTCCGCCAACCCCATGAATATCAATATGAATTCGACCGCAAGCGGTCGAAATCCTCAGTTGAAGTCGGGCAGCAGCAGCTCCTGGCGGATGACGGCGACTTCGATGCAGCCCGCGGCGGTCTCGGCACGCCCCACAAACGAGCGTCGTGCGTCGCCGCCTTCAAACCCGGTGGTGGGACGCAGCGGATCGAGGATCGCCGCTGACGCCGTGACCGTGCCCGCGTCATCGTCGAGTCGACACGACGAGAACCCGATGCGACGGTGGTGGTTGGCCCGCAGGTGCAGGTCCATGAGCGCGCCGTCGTCGGCGGGCGCCCACGTGAACGTTGCCGCACCGGTGACGTCGTTGCTCCCCTCGTCGACAAAGGTGGCGCCACCAACAAAGGCGGCGGGCAGTGGTGCCGAGAACGTCAACGAGCCCACACCGGGAATCACGGCATCGATGGTGTAGGCGTCGTTGGCGCCGGCGGGCGTGAGCTGCGCTTCGATGCGGCCCGTGCCGGGGTCGGTGGTGGCCGTGACAACGCCCGCTGTCGAGGTGACCGTCACGCTCGCACCGGCCACGGCGTTGACGGGAGCCGTGCACACACCGCTGTAGCTGCCGGTCTCGCCACACCCTGGCGTGCACGACGCTGGATAAAAGTGCTGACACGGAGCCTCGTCGACGACGGCCTCGCCGAGGTCGTGAGGCACCGCTTCGTCGATGCGTGCATCGAGCAGCAGCTGGCCAAAGGTCTCGACCACCGTGACCACGCCACGGCGGGTCGACAGGTCGCAGAACTCGCCCTCGACGACGGTGAGCGGGCCTTCTCCTTCGCCTTCGCCTTCGCCTTCGCCTTCACCTTCACCTTCGCCTTCTCCTTCACCTTCACCTTCACCTTCACCTTCGCCTTCGCCTTCTCCTTCACCTTCTCCGGGCGGAGTGGACGGGCAAGCCGCCAGCGAGATGAGCGAGCACAGGGCGAGAGGGAGGGTCACGAGACGCATGCGGTGACCGTACCCGACGAGTGGCGTTCGTCGAGCGAGCATACCCTCAAGCTGTTTCGCTGCCGGCGTCAGCTCCGACACGACGCTCGTCAAGGGCCGCGCCGAGGTGCGCAAAGCCTCTGGCGTACTCGATGGCGAAGTCGATCAACGTTCGCACCACGCGACGACGACGCGCATCGCGGGCGTAGGTGATGTGGATGTCGCGCCTGGCCCCCACGTGTGCTTCGAGAACAACCTCGAGGTGGCCAGGTGGGAGTTCGGCGAGCATCAGCTCGGGCACCAAGGCAATGCCCACGTCGTGGCGTGCCCCGTCGAGCAGGAGGGCGTAGTTGTCGCAGCGCAGGGCAGGGCGCACGGCCACCGTACCGCCGCGCAGCAGGGGCCACACCGCTGGTGCTCGCGAGGTGTCGAGCACGAGGGCATCGTGCGCGGCCAACTCGCGTGGTGTGGCGGGGCGCCCGCGCCGGCTCAGGTAGCTCGGCGAAGCGACACACACATCGCGCGTGGTGATCAAGCGACGCGCGACGAGTTCGCTGTCGACCACGCGGCCGTCGGTAATGACGACGTCGTAGCCATCGCGAATCGGGTGGGCGTCATGGACCGCCGACCACACCACCTCCACGTCTGGCGCGATCGCGCGCAACCGCGCGATCGCCGGGCCAAAGAAGGGGCGGTCGAGCCCCGCCGGTGCCGCGATGCGCAGTACGCCCGTCGCACTCGCGTCGCGCCGCGCGAGCCCCGCCTCGAGTTCGTCGAGATTCGACAACAGTGGCCGCAACTGCTCGGCGTAGTCGCGACCGAGGGCCGTCAGTCGCACGTGCCGCGTGGTGCGCTCAAACAACACGATGCTGAGCTCGGCCTCAAGGCTCGCGATGCGTCGGCTCACCGTCGACACCGGCACGCCCAGGGTGTCGGCGGCGCCAGAGAAGCTGCCGCAGTCGGCGACGGCGATGAACAGCGCGCGATCGGTGGCTTTGGTCATTAAACCAGTTTTCCAGATTTGGGATGCAGTGTCGCGAAACTGCAAGGTGAGTGCTGCGCCGAGGCGCCTACGGTTTGCGCAGGAGAAACGCCATGCTCACTGCCTCTGCACATGCTGCTGCCTCGCCTCGCTCGTTCACCGCGATGCCCCGTGCGCCACGACTGCCGATCGTTGGTTCGGTGCCGTCGGTGGTGCTGCAGCGCTTCGAGTTCTTCGAGGCGGCCCACCGTGACCTCGGCGACATCTTCCGTGTCGACATCGGCGCAGAAGAACTCGTGGTCGTGGTGGATGCCGGTGCGGCCGAGGAGATCTTCGCCACGCGTGCCAGCACCTTCGACAAAGGCGGCGCGTTTTGGGACGGCGGCCGCGAAGCCATCGGCAACGGACTGGCGATGAGCACCGGCGAGGTGTGGCGTCGACAACGTCGCCTGATGAACCCTGCGTTTCGCCGCGAACGCATCGCCGGGTTTCGCACCACGATCGAAGCCACCGTTGCTGAGCTCATCGCGCAGCTGCCGACCGACGGCGCAGCGATCGACATCGCCCCATGGACCTCGGACCTGTTGTCGACGTTGACGGTACGCCTGCTCATCGGCAGCAACCTTGGGCCGCGTGAGTTCGCAGCACTGCGTGCAGCACTGCAGACGCTCATCGACCACACCATGCTGGGGATGGTGACGCAGAAGCTGCCGGCGTGGCTGCCGCTGCCTGGTGGTGCGCGGTTCGACGAGGCCCGCCGCACCGTCAACGACGTCGTGCTGCAGGTGATTCGCGACCGCCGCGCGTCCGCGGTGCCGGGCGACGACCTGTTGGCGATGCTGCTGGCGGCCACTGACGAGGATGGCGCGATGTCTGATGAGCAGCTGCGCGATGAGATCGTCGTGACCTACATCGCCGGCTACGAGACCACGGCGTGGGCGATTGCCTGGGGCCCGATGGAACTCGCGCGTCAGCCAGAGCACCTCGCGGCCTTGCAGACGGCGATGTCGACGTCGATGGACCCGCTGACCGATCCGGTGCTCGAGGCGACGTTGAAGGAGATCCTGCGCCTGTATCCCTCAGCGCCGCTGATCCCGCGGCGCGCGGTCGTCGACGAAGCGTTGCTCGGCTACGCCATTCCCCAGGGCACCACCGTGGTCGTGATGCCGTGGCTCATGCACCGACACCCGCGGTACTGGCCCGAGCCAACCCGCTTCGATCCACGTCGTCATCTGGGCAGCAACGAGCGCCCGAAGTTGGCGTGGATGCCCTTTGGTGCTGGCCAGCGTCTGTGCATCGGGCAGGGGCTCGCGATGATGGAGGGCAGCATCGCACTGGCGCAGTTGGTCACGCGCTTTACGCCAACACCGGCCGCGCAGGTGTCGGAGCCGCGCTTCTCGGCGACGTTGTCGGCCCGCGACGGCATTCACGTGTGCCTGCAACCACGATGAGCCGAACGAAAAGCGCGGTGGTTGGGGCCACCGCGCTGTCGCTGTCACGAGGCCACTGCCGTCGTCAGGGGCAGCTGTTGCCGAAGGTGCCGTTTCGGCAGTGGCAGGTGTTGCCGTCGACGAGATCGATGCAGGTGCCCGTGCCGCAGGCGTTGTTGACGCAGTCGTCGATGTTCTCTTCGCAGAACTGGCCTTCAAAGCCCTCCGCACATTGGCAGCTCACCACACCGCCCGCGTCGTCGCACACACCGCCGAGGCCGCACGTGGCGTCGCGGCATTGCTCGTCGAGGACGCAGTCGCCGTCTTCGTCGTGGTAGCCGGGGTAGCACTGCTCGCACTGTGAGCCGGCGTAGCCCACGTCGCACACGCAGACCGCCACACCGTCGTCGTCGTTGCACACGCCGCCATCGGCGCACGGGTTGTTGTCGGCGCACAGGGTGTCGATCACACAGCTGTTGTCGACGCCACCGCGGTGAAAGCCATCGGCGCACTGCTCGCAGAAGTCGCCCGTGTAGCCTGCGAAGCAATCGCAGCCAGCGACGGCACCATCGAGCGCGCACTCGCCGGCGAAGCTGCACGTCGATGGTGAGCAGGCCTCTTGCGCGACGCAGTCGTCGTCGGCGTTTCGTGCATAGCCGGGGTAGCAGGCGCTGCAGTCGGTGCCCGTGTAGCCGACCTCGCAGAAGCAGGCGATGTCGTCGCCGGTGTCGACACACGTGCCGTGATCGCCGCAGATGGGGTTGTCGACACAGCTGGGTGCGACGTCGTCGACTTCACAGAAGCGGCCCGAGAAACCCGGGTCGCAGGTGCAGGCGATTTCACCCGTGGTGTCGATGCAGCTGCCGCGGCCCGAGCAGGTGTTGTCGAGGCACACCTCGTCGGGTGGGCAGGCGCCGTTGTCGTCGTGAAAGCCTGCGGCGCACACGCTGCACGCATCGCCGGTGTAGCCGTCGTTGCACAAGCAGATGGCCACGCCGCGCTCGATCGAGCAGGCGCCGTTGTCGCCGCACAGCGACGTGTCTTCGGGGCAGACCTCGTCGACGACACAGTTGTCGCCGATGTCACGGTGGTAGCCCGCAGCGCACGTGCCGCAGGTGATGCCGTCGTAGCCCTCGTCGCACGCGCACGTGGGTCGCAGCTCGTTCACGCTGCAGGTGCCGTGCTCAGAGCACTGGCTCTTCGTGCAGGGGATGTCGGCGCCGATGACTTCGGTTTCGGGCGGCGGCGAGCAGGCAGACACGGCTGCAGCTCCCAAAAACGCCAGGCACAAGGTGCGCGCAGTCTTGAAAGTGAATGACATGGGAAATCCGTCGAAAGTTTGAGGGAGAAAATCGTACAAGTGCGGCGAGGGATGGCCACCATGCGACGGAGCATGCCGTGCATGGTGGCCGTTTCAGTCTCTATTTGAGCCACACCGTTTGGATCGCACCAGGGTTGCCATACGTGACAAACCGGCCACCTACATTGGCTGGTGCAGTGCTCATCACACCGTTGTTCGGAGCGATGCGCGGGCCCAGAAAGTCGATGCGCCCAGACGCCATCAAACCCTCATTGACCCGCGTGGCGGTTTCGCTGAAGTCGTACCCGCCGGCGAGACCGCCGTGGCCCTTGCAGTCGTTGAGCGCACCCGGCGGCTGCAACTCCTGGCCAATACCATTGTCTGTGAACTCGAAGTCACCGGCGCACATAAAGTATTTTGGCCCAAAGAGTTGATAGCCATAGCCACGTGGTGAAGCGACGGTGTTTGCGGCGAGCCGCCAGGCGCTCCTTGGGATTTCGTCACTGCGGAATCGTTCGACGCCGTTGTCGTAGGAAATCCAACGCGCAACATTATATTTAACAACCGAATTTCCCGCGCCGATCGTGAACGGCAGCGAGCCGAAGGCAAACAACCCGCGGCTTGGCTCGGCGACCAAACCAGTCTCGAAGATGGTGTTGCCGAAGAAGTCGCCGAGCGGTGGGACCTGGTTGCCGATGAACGCCGTGCCGATGAACTGCGAGTTCACCATCCACACCAACGTCCAGCCGCCCTCGGTCATGTTGCAGTAGGTGGGGAAGCTGTTTTGGCGGTCGAAGCCGTCGAGGTCGATCGTGTAGACGCCGTCGGCGCGGATCCCGCGTTGCGTGAACAACTGCTCGCAGTTGCGGGGGAGTGCCTGGGTGCATTGGCCCGTGACGCATTGGTTGTCGTCGACGGTGTTGTCGTCGTTGTTGAAGCCCGCCGACTGCACGCAGTCGTTGAACGTGACGCAGCCACGACCGCGTGAGCACTTCCCGCAGCCGCTGTTGGCACCACCGCAGTCGACGTCGGTCTCGCCGCCGTTGGCGAAGCCGTCCTGACAGCGCGAGGCCACGCACACGCCACCAACGCTGCAAAACGTGCTCGCGCAATCGCTCGCCAACACGCAGCCCTGACCAACGCCGCAATCGCCACAGGTGTTGCCGCCGCAGTCGAGGCCGCTCTCGTCGGCGTCCTTCACGCCGTCGACACAGTGGTCGTCGACGCAGGTGTTGGTGCTCGACTGGCAGAAGTCGCTCGCGCAATCGCTTGGGGCTTCGCAGCCCTGACCAACAGCACAGCCCGCCTCGCAGCCACCGCCGCAGTCGACGCCGGTCTCGTCGCCGTCTTGCACGCCGTTGGAGCACACGTCCTGCGCGCAGGTGTTGTTGGGCAAGCACTCGCCCGAGCGGCAGTCGCCGTTGACGCTGCAGGCTTGCGTGAAGCCGCAGGTGTTGCCGCACGAGCCGCCGCAGTCGACATCGGTTTCGTCGACGTCGATCAAGCCCGAGTCGCAGTGGTTGGCACCGCAGGTCAAGGTCTCGACGTTGCAGATGCCGCTGTCGCAATCACCAGCTGCTTCGCAGTCGCCGCCTTCAAGGCAGCCATCGCACGAGCCGCCGCAGTCGACGTCGCTCTCGTCGTTGTTCAACACGCCATCGCCACATTCGTCGGCCGCACAGGTGCGCGTGACGAGGTTGCACAGGCCGCTTTGGCAGTCGTTGTCGCCCAGGCAGCCCACGCCAACGGCGCAGTCGGGGCCGCAGGTGCCGCCGCAATCCACACCCGTTTCGGTGCCGTTTTGCACGCGGTCTTTGCAGCGATCGGAAATGCAGATGTTGTCGACGCACAAACCCGACTTGCAGTCGTCGCCGACGTTGCAGCCACCCTGCGTGGGGCAATCATCAAGGCACGTGCCGCCGCAGTCGACGTCGGTCTCTGAGCCGTTGGCGATGCCGTCGTGGCACTGATCGGCGACGCAGGTGTTGTTGCTGCCGCACAGGCCCGACTGGCAGTCGCTGTTGCCATTGCAGCGCTTCTGCAGACCGCACGTCACACACGACCCGCCGCAGTCCGTCGACGATTCGCTGCCGTTGAGCTCGCCGTCCTGACAGGCATCGACCACACAGCGACCGACGCGGTCGTTGCACACGCCCGAAGCGCAGTCGTTGTCGGCGGTGCACGCGACGTTGACGTCGCAGCGCTGTGGGGTTGGTCCGCTGGCGCACACGCCGCCGCAGTCAACGCCCGCTTCGCCCGGCGATTTGCGACCGTCCTGGCACGTCGTCACGCACGTGTTCTGCGCGCCACACACGCGCAGGCCAGCGTCTTGCGAGCAGTCGGTGTTGACCTGGCAGCCACGCGTGCAGCGCGCCGCACATCCCGTGTCGAACGGACCACCGCAGTCGACGTCGGTCTCGCCGAAGTTCTTGCGACCGTCCTGACAGCGATCCGTAACGCACACGTTGGCGATCGAGCACACGTTGGTGTTGCAGTCACCGCCGACGTTGCAGGCGCTGCCGAGGCGGCACTTCTCTTCGCACGGGCCACCACAATCGACGTTGGGTTCGCCGAAGTCGGCGCGGCCGTTTTGGCAGGCGTTGTCGGTGCAGAAGCCGCGGTTGCTGCAGAACAACGGCGTGCACTCCGCGTCGACGGTGCAGCTGCTGCCGGCACCACAACTGCGACCGCACACCGTGCCGCAATCGATGCCCGTTTCGCCTTCGTCTTGCACGTTGTCTTCACACGTCGTCGCCACGCAGAGGAACTCGTCGGCGGAGCAGATGCTCGAGCTGCAGTCGGCTTGCGCGCGACACGAGCGGCCATTGGCGCACTTCGGACAGGGACCGCTGCAGTCGATGTCGGTTTCGCCGTTGTCGAGGCTGCCGTTGTCGCACAGGCCAGCACACGCACGCGCCCCAAGGCCCGAGAAGGTGAGCTGTCGTCGATACAGGTCATCGAAGCGACGTTCGTAGACGGCGAAGGGCCCGATGCCGAGGCTGTCGACGTAGAGGTCGACTTCGCCGCCCACGTTCACGCTGAAGTTCGCCGCGAGCTTCATGTTCGCGATGCCATCCGAGGGGCGCGTGTACAGCGCGGTGGTCTGTGCGGGGCACACTTCGTTGTAGTCGCCGCTGAGCTCAAGGCTGGCGCGCGTGTTGATGTAGGGACCCGCAAGGTCAGCGAAGCGCCAATCGATCTGCGGCCGCAGACCACACTCCACCAGCGCTGCACCCGACTTGCTCACCGACACGTCGCCACCAGCACGAATGGGGAAGTCGCCGATCGGCGAGAAGCCGTCCTCGTCGGTGTACTCCGCACCCACGCGTGCGCCGCGGATGTCGAGGTTCGTCGAGACATGGCCATTCAGGTTGCCGTGCAGCGCGTAGCGACAGTCGAGGTACAGGTACACGCGGTACGTCGTGGGCACAGGCCCGATGGTGGGGCCCGCGTAGGGCCGCGACTCCTTGATCAACTTGCTGATCCACCCACCGTCGTCGGGAAACGCTGGCACCTCGCTGTCGAGCGAGACCTCGTCGGCTTCGCCCGACACCACCGCCGCGGTCACGTCGAAGTCGAGGCGCGAGTTCACGCTCAAGTCGCCGCGTGCGGAAATCTCAAACGTGTCGAGGTACGGGCCCGACAACGAGCCGAACCCTGAGTCGACGTCCCACGCCACGTGCAACAGCGGGCTGAACGAAAACGCGCCCGTGAAGTCGCCGCTGCCGCGCACGCGCAACGTGGCCTCGCCGTCGTTGAGCACGAAGGTCTGGTCGATCTTCAAGATGTCGTTGAGGGTGCCGTTGAGCGACATCGTCAGCGCTGGCGTGGTGAGTTCGCCATCGCCACTGAGAAAGCCAAAGCCGCCAGGCGTGCCGGTGTTGTCGCCGCCGTTTTCGGGCGTGGGCCGCGGGAAGAACGACTCGATGGGCGCGTCGCCAAACTCGACCGGCAACGACTCGTTCGGGTCGAACGTTTGCGACACCGTGCCGGTCATGATCTCGGGCAGCGTCGCGGGCTCGGTGTCGACGACGACGAAGTCGCCTTCCGTGCGCACACCGGTGACCTTGCGCAGATAGCCAAGCGGGTTGCCCGAGTTGGCTTCGATGCCGCCTTCAGCACGTCCGCCCACGACGGGAGCGCCGACGGGGAAGGCAGCCGCCACGGCCTCTGCCTGCTCAGCAGCGAACACCAGCGCGTCGGGCTCGACGATCACTTCGTCGACGAGCTCGGGTGGTGTCACCACCACCTCGGGGGCGATCTCGATGTCGATCACGTCGGGTTCATCAACGGCGGTGGGCCAGGCACCCGCCGTCACCGTCTCGGGCTCCGGCTCAGCACAACCAACCAGGGAGGTGACCAACACGGCCACCAGGCCAACAACACGTTTCACGATGCCTCCGGAGCGGTCGATCGATGTACCGGAGGTGCTGCGTCGCCTTCTTGATTCTGTGGCAGCTGTGCGAAAACGAGACGAAAAGGCACGTTCATCCCGTGCCAAAAGTGTTGTCCAGGTTTGCGCCACCGACGTCTGAAAAGCCCTTGAATTCAATGCATTACGCGAAACCGCGCACGCAGATGCTGCTTTTCAGATGAATCTAGTTCCGCGTGCCGTGCGGTGGACCCACAGGGTCGAGGCTGGCGATGCGGTCGTCGACCAACACCTTGCTCAACGCCTTGCTGCGCGAACGACGCACAAACAGGTCGGGGCGCAAACGACGCGTGAGCAGCAGCGCGTCTTTTTGGCGGGCCTTGTCGATCGCCGCATGGTTGCCCGACGTGAGCACCGCCGGCAGCGCCTGGTCTTCGAAGGTCACCGGGCGCGTGTAGTGCCTGTGCTCGAGCAGGCCATCGGCGCCGTGGCTTTCCTGCTCCGCACTCTCGCCGTTGCCGAGCACGCCAGGCAGCAAGCGCGCGACGGCGTCGATGACGACGAGGGCCGACAGCTCACCGCCCGTGAGCACGATGTCGCCGATGCTCAGCAATTGCGTGGGCACACCGTAGTCGGCGGTGAAGCAGCGGGCATCGAAGCCTTCGTAGCGGCCGCAGACAAAGACGAGGTGCTCGACGTCGACGGCGAACGCACGCGCCTGCGGTTGCGCAAACACGGGGCCGTGGGCGTCCATGAAGATGACGCGCGTGCGCGCCGGTGACGACGACACCTGCGCCAACGCGTGCCGAATCGCCGGCACCACCACGTCAACTTTGAGCACCATGCCGGCACCACCACCAGCCGGTGCGTCGTCGACGGTGCGGTGCTTGTCGGTGCTGAAGTCGCGCAATTGATGGGCACAGAGCGAAAACGCGCCCGCACTTTGGCCGCGACCAAGAATGCTGGTGCTGGCCACCGACGTGATGAGCTCAGGGAAGAGCGTGACGACGCTGATGTGCATCAGTGACCAGCGTCGACGTGGACGGGCGAGGCTTCGGTGTGACGTGCGGGCCCGCCGAGGACCAACCACAGCACCGTGCCGACGGCGATCATCGCGGCGTAGATCGCAAACAGCTCGGGCCGGCTGTAGATCATCGCCACGAGGGCAATCACGCTGAGCGTGAGGCCAACGGCTGGCACAAACGGGTACAGCGGCGTCTTCCACGGCCGGTGCAGCTCGGGCTCCTTCTTGCGCAGCGCAAACAACGACGCCGTCGAGGCGATGTAGAGCGTGAGCGCGCCAAAGATGGCGAGCAGGATGATGTCGCCGGTTTTCCCCGTGAGCAGGGCCAAGAGGCCGACGACAAAGCCGACGACGAGGGCGTTGATCGGGGTCGCGCGCGTGGCGTGCAAACGGCCCAGGGCTTCGGGGAAAAACGCGGTGCGGCCCATCTCCATGATCGCCCGCGACGACGCCAGGATGATGCCGTGAAAGCTCGCGATGAGCCCGAGCAAACCAATGCCCGTGAGCAGCGTGAACAGCATGTGGTCGGTGCCAACCACCTGACCAATGGCGAGGGGCAACGGCGAGTCGGACTGCGCGCCGCTGACACCGTCGACGAACAGCACCTTGCGCCAACCGCCCACGCCCGTCGCCCCAATCAGCGCGACGCCGGCGCACACCACGAGGGTGGCCATCGCCGACAAGAAGCCACGCGACAAATCGCGTTGGGGATTCTTTGCTTCTTCGGCGACGTTCGCGATGCCCTCGATGGCGAGGTAAAACCACAGCGCAAACGGCAACGCCAAAAACGCACCGCCCCAGCCGTTGGGCAGTGCTTCGGTGTTGAAGGCCTCGACGGAAAAGTGCGGCAACGCCACCGCGCCAAACACCATCAGCTCAATGACCGCGAGCACGGTGATCACGAGTTCGAACGTGGCCGACAACGTCACGCCCATCATGTTGATCGCGGTGAACACGACGTACGCGCCGACGGCGACACCCATGATGGGCATCGACGGCATGGCGGTGTGCACGTAGCTGCCGATCGAAAACGCAATCGCGGGTGGGGCCAGCCCGTACTCGATCACCTGGGCGAGTCCGACGACGAAGCCAGCACGACGACCAAAGGCACGCTCGACGTAGACGAAGGCACCACCAGCACGCGGAATCGCGCACGCAAGCTCG
>JBIKRQ010000646.1:0-2553 GCA_044349155.1 Myxococcota bacterium | reverse complement strand
AACGCCGAGCACGATGCAGCGGTTCAACAGCTCTTCATCCATCTTGATCTTCGTCGTCGACGACAGCAGCGACACCGGCCCCTTCACCTCGATCTTCTTCGCTGCGTTCTGTTGCGTGACCGGGTCCTTCACCGTCGTCAGCAACTGCAACTTGCCGTCGCTCTGCAACAGCTTCAGCGAGTACGCAGCGCTCGTGCCGCCCTCTTCCTCGGCGAGCGCCAGCACTTTGTGCTCGAGATCGATATCCGCATAGAACAGCGCCTGCCCCGTCATCGCCGAGAGGATCTCTTTCTCCTCGTCGGGCACGAAGATGAGCACCGCGTCCATCAACGAGCTTTTGCCGGCACCCGTCGTTGACTGCACCATCACCGCCAGCGGCTTGCTGAGCTTTCTCGACGTCGCGCCCAGGTACGCGACGACCTTGTTGATCTCCTCGCCGACGACGCCACAACGCTCGAAGTCGTGCACGATGCGGTGCACCAACTCGGGATCGGTGAGCAGCGCCATCGCTTCGTCGCGCTCGTCGGCGCTCATCTCCACCACGGGCTTCTTGTTGGCGTTCTCACGACGACGACGGCGCAGGTCGTCGACGATGTGGAACGCCTTCATGAGGTCATCTTTCAGGTCCTTCGACTCCGCTTCGAGTTCGACGGCGGCAGCCACGGCGGTGGCATAGCGGGCTTTCGAAACGAACAGGTCGAGCGTGTCAGAGAACGACAATCCACGACGACGAATTACCAGCTGCACCTTCAGCGCTTCGCTCTGCGTCAGGCGTGCGATGCCGCGAACGGCGTAGGTGCGATCGCCGAACACGAGCGTGGCTTCGTCGTCTTTCTCATCGACAAGCCCTTGTGATGGCTTCGGCGGCGGCAGCATCGCCACGGGCGGTGGCAGATCGTTGGTGTCGAGCAACGTCCGCAGGTTGAGCGCTGCGCTGCACGCGTTGACGTCGAGGCCAGCCGGCAAGGCGAGCCGTTCAACGCGCGCATTCGTGAAGCGCTGCTGCAACGTGATGAACCCGCGATCGCCGGCTTCGTCGGGATCGAAGGCGCACAGCAGGTGCTTGATGTCGTGTCTCTCGACGAGCGACACGAGTTCATCGGTCAAGCCTGATGCACCATAGGTGCACGTCACGTGCTCGATCCCTTGCTCAAGAAACGACAGCGCGTCGATCACGGCTTCGCACACGATGAGCGTTCCTTCGTGCACAGCGACGTCGGCACCGCGACGGTTGAACACGCCGCGATGTGGCCCAGGCAGGTAGAGGTGTGTCGCCTGCCCGCTCGCGGCGAACTCGACGCGCCGGCCGTAGAAGCCAACGACATCGCCGTTGTCGTCGACGAGTGGCACCACCACGCAGCCGCGAAAGTGGTCGTGACCGCTGGCGCGCAAGATGCCGAGGTCCTGCAGACGTCGACGAATCTCGGCGCGGCCTTCCTTCGGCAGGTCGTTGCCGATGAGCGTGGCCGCGTAGCCGACGCCGTGGGCGCGCGCCGTTGTCGACGAGATCGCGCGGCCTTCGAGGTACGCGCGGCCTTCGTCGAAGATGTCGAAGCACGCGGCGTAGTAGCTCGCGATCGCGTGCATGAACTCGGCATCGGCGGATGAAGGCGCGAGCTTCGCCAGGTGCTTCGCCGCGTTCGTCGTCGACGATTGCGGCAGGTACCGGGCCTTCAGCTTCTTCGCAGCGTCGAGGAAGTCGACGTCGTCGATGGCCATCACCCAATCGATGGCGCTGCCGCCGGCGTCGCATGGGCCCAGGCAGTTCCACAGGCCTTTCGACGGCGTGACGACGAGCGAAGGCGTGCTGTCATCGTGGAAGGGGCAAAGGCCAACGAGGTCGGCGCCACGCTTCGTGAGATCGACGCGTTCGCCGATGAGGTCGGCGAGCGGGACGGAGCGCTTGAGGGCCTGCAGCTCGGACTTCGGAATTCGGGTCATGGGTCCTCCTGAGACAGTTGAAAACTCTAGTCATCATGTCTAAGTTTGACTAGCCATGATCTCTAGGCGAATCCCCAGACCTGTTTCCGCGACCTACCGTGACGACGTCATGGCAGGTCGCGCGAAGTCTCCAGCTCCACTCTTTGGTCAGCGACTCGCTGGGCTACGGCTCGATCGTGGGCTTACGCAGCAGCAATTTGCTGACGCTCTCGGCATCTCGAAGAAGCTCGTCGACTACTACGAGAGGCGAGCACCAAACCCGTCCCTCGACTTCGTGAAGAAGGTGGCAGCGTTCTTTGAAGTGACGCCGAGCTTCTTTGCTGTCGACGAGCTTCCTCGACGTACAAGGCCTGGTCCAAAGTCGCGGATTGATGCTCGCGTCGAGGAGATCAAGAAGCTTCCGCCAAAGCAGCAAGAGCTTGTGTTGATCATGATCGACTCGTTCTTGAGTCAGGCAAGAAGAGCGTCGTAGCTCGAGCTTCGAACAGCCCGCACGCCGCCGGTGAGTGTCAACGTTGTTGCCGGATGAAGTCATGCCGCGAGTTGGTCGGCGGCGTCGGTTCTCTTCGTAGAGTTTGAGAGCTTCGTGCTGGGTGTTTGCTGGGGAGGATT
>JBIKRQ010000664.1:0-3030 GCA_044349155.1 Myxococcota bacterium | reverse complement strand
TGCGAATCAAAGACAACGACGCGCTGTGGTCCATCCTCGTTGCACTGGAGTACCACCAGCGGCTCTATGCGGATGTTCCAGCGCAGATCGCTGCCCAGCGAGCCGCTGCGCAGAAGGAAGTGCAGAAAATTGCGCAGGATGCGATGACCAGGAGCGTTGCCGAACTTCAGGCAGCGAATGGCCACGCAAATGCAGAGCTGACAAGAACCATCGCGCAACGCATGGCGGTGAATGTCGGTAACCGGAAGTGGCTGCTGGCGGGCGCAGTTTCGCTAGGCGCCATCGCCTTCGTTTTGATCGCGACTGTGATGTTCCAGATCGGTATTCGCTCTGGCCGCGCTGAAAGCCTGCTCGAAGCAAAAGCGCTAGCTGGCTGGGCTGAGACTCAAGAGGGACGCGCCGCAAAGGCCATGAGCGATTCTGGCGAGCTTGGTGTGCTGCTTCGCTGTGATCGTCCAGGCTGGGAAATCGACATCTCCAAAGACGGCGACCGCCGCTGCTTCATGAAAGCCGAGGAGAAGAAGAAAGGCGGCCGGCAGTTTGGCATCATCCTCCCCAGCGATGCAGGACAAAGTCAAAGCACGAGGTAGCACCGGAGAATTTCGCAAATGCGCCGTTTGGAGCCAACACTGGAGCCCGGTCGCGTCTACCGAACGAAGGAGTTCGGCGCATGGGCGCGCAACCCGTTCGCCCTGGCGACGCGACTCGTCGCCGAGGGGCGACTGTGCCACCCTGGGCACGGCCTCTACTACTTGCCAGAGCAGAGCCGCTTTGGCCCACTGCCCCCAGATGAGCACGAGCTCATCAGCGCCTTTCTGTTTCGGCGACCCTTCGTGTTTTCGGGCACCAGCTTCTGGAACGCTCTCGCTCTCGGAACAACGCAGGAGAGCATGGTGGACCTCGTCTACAATGAGAACCGCAGCGGGCTCATTCGGGTCAACGGTCGCCGCTACCAATTCCGGCGCACGCGTTTTCCAGCGACGCCTTCAGCGGAGTGGTTCGCGGTCGACTTCATGAACAACCTCGACGCCATCGTCGACGCGGAGCCAGCACGCAATCTCCGGGCACTGAAGCGACGCCTGCAAAGTGACTTCGACCCTCGGAAGTTCGCCGAAGCCCTCGCTCAGTACGGCAGCCGCCGCGCCAAGCTCCTCGCCAGAGAACACGGCCTCATGCCTGACGAAAGTCGACGAAGTTGAAGGGCTTTGTTGTTCGCTCGTCGAGCTTTGCCGCGCCACCACAGAGGCGCCCAGTAAAGTCCCACGCAACAAGCCCGCGCTCGCCGTCGTCATTCGGGTACGAGCCCGCGCGCAAACGTACCAGGTCGCGCTCGAAGGTCTCCAGCGCCTGAGGCTGCGCGAGCAAGGCGTCGAGCGTCATCACGTCAACCCGCACGCGGCCAGTGAACGCCTCGATCGTAGGGATCGACGACGTGGGCAGATTGCCGACCCCCGACAGAAACTCGATTCGCCACGGGCTCACACCAACAGCAAAAGGGAGTTCGCTACGTGGCCCTCCTCGGGCAACCACGAACAGCTTCAACCGCTCGACGTCGTCGACGCGGATAGCCAACTGCATCGACGGAATCGCGTGAACGTACCCATGCGCCGCTGCAGCCCATCGCCCAACAACAACGGGCCGTATGTCGGCTGCAACCATCTGCTCGATCACGCTGGCGAACACAGTGAAAAATGGAGACACCGACTGCCGAGGATCGGAGTTCACGACATACGACTGAACAGCTTCCAACAAGGCTTGATGAACCGGTCGACCCGCTACCGCGCGTGCCAGCAACTCACGCTCCAATGGAGGCAAAATCGAGTCGATGTCGTCCATCATCACCTCACAACGAAATCCTCGCCATCTATCGAGCGCTAAACCTTCTCAACATCGCTTTTGGCGTATTCGGCCTTCGGCCATCACCCCCGACCACGGGCTGCAACTTTGCCAGTGGCAACCTTCGGCCGAGAGGGCTCAAGCGTTCGACTCGACCTCTGACCACTCTCGGCGAGGTGACGCAGAGTCTCGACATCAGCGCGCAGCTCGGAACGCAGCGAGCCGAGGTCGACACGCTTCGCGCCACGCTCCTTGGCGAGCACCAGCATTCTCTCGTGCAGCCACTTCTTCATGAGCGTTTGGTAGCCGATGCCCTCGACGGCGGCGGCGGCCTTCAAGAGTTCGAGCAACTGGTTCGGCATCCGCAGCGAGATCGAAGTCGTGTTCTGCTCGACCCACTGGTCGCGCTCTGGCTGCCGCTCTTTCGACGACGGCGTTTCGCGCCACCGGGCACGGTCGCGTGCCTGGCTCTCGACTTCGTCGGCGACAGCAGCGAGCTCGTCATCGGTCATCTCGGAGAGCTTCTTCTTCGTCGTCATCGTCGCACCTTCTGAAAGTAGTCGTCCTCGTCAGGCAGGAAGGCCGTCACGATTCGCAGTCGTCGTCGGCCCGTCGTCGATGGCGCCCACACTCCGACCACGAAGGCTGCGCGACCGTGTCTTGTGAAGCCGTAGAACTGCCGCTTCTCGTCGTCGTCAGGATGAAGAACTTCTTCGACTGCTGGCGGCTGACCTTTGACGATGTCGGTGACGTCGTCGGCGGTGAGCCCGTGCTTCTGCTCGATCTTGGCGAGGATCTTCGGGCCGATCTCGATGTCGACATCGGCGAAGTCTGGATTCTCCAGACGCGGCCCGGCTGCATACGCATCGAGCAGCAAGTCGAAGTCTTCATCTATGGGCATTGTACATACATCGCACATACGGCGCACGGTTGAACACTCGATAGTCCCCATTATGTGAACTCGACGACAAACGACCTCGACGAAGCCCCTCGCCAAACGCGCTGTAGCGGCCGCTGAGCGATGCCTTCACGAGCAGCAGCACAACGTGTCGGCGCAGTTGCGATCGACGAACCTGTGGCGCCTGGGGAGGTCGATCTTGAGAAACGTCGATTTTTGTATGGTGTTTTTCCGGCTCCCTCCCCGGTTGAGGCCGGGGTTCGGGGCAGAGCCCCGAACGAGGATCGCCGAGCACG
>JBIKRQ010000603.1:0-3032 GCA_044349155.1 Myxococcota bacterium | reverse complement strand
GCCCGATGAAGCGGGGAGTTTTCGACGTCACGGGGCCGGTAGCCCGGAGGCAGCGGGGCGCACGCCTCGGCCCGGCTCCGGTGCCAATCGTTGCGGCGCGGCAATGGCGGCAGGCAGCACCCCCGCCCAACTACTTCAGGCGTTGGTCGTCGAGAACAAAGCCTTTGACCAGATACTGGGAGAGCCGTTCTGTGGCCCAGCGGCGAAACTGCGTGCCGCGCACCGACCGCACCCGGTAGCCGACGGCGAGAATGGCTTCGAGGGCGTAGTGCTCGACCACGCGGGCCACTTCGCGTCCGGACGCGCCCTCAGGGCGAACCATCCGGAATTTCCGGATGGTTCGTTGGGGGTCGACTTCGCCCTCTTCAAAAATGCTGCTCAGGTGCTCGCTGATCGTGCGGACATTCTTGTCATACAGCGCCGCGAGCTGGGCCTGGCTCAGCCACAACGTGTCGCCCACGAAACGGCACTCGATGCGGGCCGCACCATCGTCAGTTGTGTAGAGCACCAGCTCCCCCGCCGGCGCCTCAGGCAGTGCGGGCGGCGGAGCCGGCGTGTCGTCGTCGTTGCTCATCGGCTGACCTGGAGGCTGCGCACGTTGTCGAGCCGCGTTGGCGCAGGGGCTCGGTGAGGATGGTCTTGCATACGTCGTCGGCAAAGGTCGGTGGAGAGACCCACGAGGTAGCGCAACCACGGTAGGGCGCCAAGCCTTGCGGCCCGGTGTTGTGCGTGCGTTGGCCGTTTTCGGACGCGCACAAGAAGGCGCGTCTTGTGCGTGAAGCGTGTGCTATTTCACGCCCGCCTCGTCGTCGTCGATCGACGCGATGTCTGGCTGTGAAGGATGCGCCGATGTCGATGAAAAAGTCTGAGCTCTACTCGTCTCTTTGGCGCAGCTGCGACGAGCTGCGCGGCGGCATGGATGCCTCGCAGTACAAGGACTACGTCCTCGTGCTGTTGTTCGTGAAGTACGTGTCCGACAAGTACGCGGGCCAAAAAGACGCGCTCATCGAGGTCCCCGAGGGCGCGCGCTTCGCCGACCTCGTGCTGCTCAAGCAGAAGAAGAACATCGGCGAGCAGATGAACATCGTCATCGGCAAGCTCGCCGAGGCGAACCCGCAGCTCAAGGGCGCCATCGACGTTGCCGACTGGAACGACGAGGCCAAGCTCGGCAAGGGCAACGAGATGGTCACCACGCTGTCGAAGCTGGTGGGCATCTTTGAGCAGCTCGACTTCAGCAAGAACCGCGCAGATGGCGACGACATCCTGGGCGACGCCTACGAATACCTGATGCGCCACTTCGCGACGGAGTCGGGCAAGAGCAAGGGGCAGTTCTACACGCCCGCCGAGGTCTCGCGGATCATGGCCAAGGTGATTGGCCTGGGCTCCGTGCAAGACGCCAAGCAAACCATCTACGACCCCACCTGCGGCTCGGGCTCGTTGCTGCTCAAGGCCCACGACGAAGCAAAGGCCGCCACCGGCTTCGACCTCGCCGTGTACGGGCAGGAAAAAGACGTCGCCACCAAGGCGCTCGCGGTGATGAACATGATCCTCCACAACTGCCCCACGGCAGAAATCTGGAAGGACAACACGATCGCGTCGCCGCACTTCAAAGACAAAGACGGCAGCCTCAAGCGCTTCGACTTCATCGTCGCCAACCCGCCGTTTTCCACCAAGGCGTGGAGCAACGGCATCGACCCGGTGAAAGACGAATTCAAGCGCTTCGAGTACGGCGTGCCGCCCCCGAAAAACGGCGACTACGCGTTCTTGCTGCACATCGTGTCGTCGTTGAAGAGCACCGGCAAAGGTGCCTGCATTCTTCCCCACGGCGTGCTGTTTCGCGGCAACGCCGAGGCCGACATCCGTCGGCAGTTGGTGAAGCGCGGCTACATCAAGGGCATCATCGGTTTGCCCGCCAATCTGTTTTACGGCACGGGCATTCCGGCGTGCATTGTCGTCGTCGACAAAGAGGGTGCTGCGGCCCGCAGCGACGAGCACACCGGCGGCATTTTCATGATCGACGCCAGCAAGGGCTTCATCAAAGACGGCAACAAGAACCGCCTGCGCGCGCAAGACCTGCACAAGATTGTCGACGTGTTTACGCGGCAGCTCGAGGTCGAGCGCTATTCGCGCTTCGTGCCGTTGAAAGAGATTGCCGACGCGAAGAACGACTACAACCTGAACCTGCCGCGCTACATCGACGCGTCGGAGCCCGAAGACATCCAGGACATCGAGGGCCACCTCAAAGGCGGCATTCCTGCCCGCGACCTCGACGCGCTCGAGCACTACTGGAAGGTGTTTCCCGGCGTGCGCATTGCGTTGGTCGAGCCCGCGGATCGTCCCGGCTCCTTCAACCTGAAGGTGAAGCCCGCCGACATCAAGGCCACCATCTTTGAGCACCCCGAGTTCAAGGCGTTCAACGACGGCGTGCTGAAACTGTTCGACCAGTGGCGCACGAAGAACGTGGGCCGCTTGCAAGCGCTGCAGGTGGGTGATGCGCCCAAGGCGTTGATTGCCGAGCTCGCCGAAGACCTGCTCACCACCTTCAAGCCCGCCCCCCTCGTCGACGCCTACGACGTGTACCAGCGGCTGATGGACTACTGGGAGGCCACCATGCAGGACGACGTGTACATCGTCGTGCAGGACGGCTGGAAGGCCAGCCCGGCGCTGGTGCCCGAGTCGCTGGTGGTGCGTCGCTACTTCGAGGCCGAGCAGAAGCTGGTGGAACAGCGCGAGGCCGAAGCGGCGGCGATTGCCCGCCAGTTGGAAGAGCTCGACGAGGAGCACAGCGGCGACGACGGCCTGCTGGCGGAGGCGCGCACCGACAAGGGCAAGCTGACGAAGGCCAGCGTGAAGGCGCGGCTGGGCGACGTGCAGCTCGACGCCGAAGCGAAGGACGAAAAGAAGCTGCTGCTCGACGTGCTGGAGCTGGTCGACAAGGAAGCAGCGGCGAACAAGCGAACGAAGGACGCCCAGAAGGCGTTGGACGCGAAGGTGGTCGCCAGGTACGCGACACTCAGTGCTGACGACGTGAA
>JBIKRQ010000602.1:0-3035 GCA_044349155.1 Myxococcota bacterium | reverse complement strand
CGGCCGGTGGGGCCCCCACGCGGCGGCCGGCGTGTCTCTGATTGTGGCTCGCTCGCACCAGATCGGATCGACATCGTTTGCGAGCGCTACCGTGACCAAATGCAGCGTGCCTTCAGTTTGGTCGAAGTCATGATCGTCGTGGCGATCGCCGGCATCCTCGCCACACTCGCTGTTCCGTTGTTTCAGTCGATGGCGGAGCACTACCGCAGTGCCGAGGGGAGCCGCGCTGCCCTGGCCGCCGTCACCGCAGCACGCGCCTTGGCGCAGCGACGAAACACCCCCGTCCAGCTCACCGTGCTGAGCGACAGGGTGATCCTCTCGGTCCCCGTGTTCGCCGAAGCGCCCGAGAGCATTCGCAAAAACGTCACCGCGTTCACCGCTGAGCGAACGATCATCCTGCCGAACGAGGTGACGATTGAGCGTCTCGAGTTGCTGAACGACGCGAACGCCGTCTCGGCAACCAAAACGCCGAACACCGCAGCGACGCTCATCTTTTGCGCCACGAGCGACAGCTACTACCGCAACAGCGCCGACCTGAAGCCCCTGTGCTCGGCGGGCAACATGACGTCGTCGAGGGCGCGCATTGTGTTGAAGGGCCTCGACCACGCCTACCGGATCGAAGTGAGCGCCGCACTCGGCACCGTAGACTTGAAAGGAGGCGCATCGTGAGCGCACCAAAGGGTTTCTCGTTGGTCGAGGTCATGGTGGCGCTCGCTCTCGGCGGCGTCATCACGGCCACCGCCGTCACGTCGTTCAAGGCCTCTCTCGATGAGCAGGGCATCTCCAAGCGCGACTGGGCGGCGTTTACCATCGCGCAGCAAACGATGGAGGTCGTGTCGTCGGTTCCTGACGACGACAGTCGGCTGAGCACGAACAGCACGGCGACGTCGCCGGGCTCGGCCGCCGACGCCGAGTGCGCGTCGATCACCTCAACCGTGCAGCACTTCAAGACGAACGATCTTGGCGTGCCGACCGTAGGCGGCGCGTACGACGTCTGCATCAAGGTGAACAACGGCAACCCGTTCGGGCAGTTGAAGAACGTTCGCGTCGTCGTCCTCTACACCGCTGTTGGAGCGCGCAATGTCATCCTGCAAACGATCCGCTGAACGCTTGCGCGGTTTGAGCTTGATCGAGGTGATGGTCAGCCAGGCCATCGCGTTGATCGTGCTGACCGCACTGCTCGCCCTCGTCGTTGCGATGGTCAGCAAGCTGCAGTCAGAAAGCGTGGCCAGCGACGCGCAGGTGCGCTTGCGACAAACGTCGCACCTGCTGTTGCGCGACACGCAAGGCGTCGGTTCGTCGTCGGGAGCCGGCGCTGGCGATTTCTACTTCGTCAAAGACGGCGGCGTGTCGGCGGCAGATGAGTTCACCGTCTTCAAGCGCGACGAGGCCGTGTGCGGTGGTGGCGTCGCGGTAACGAAAAACGACGGCGTCACGGTAGAAGCCAAGGACATCGACACAGACCCAACGGCGACAACGGACATGGAGTGCCCGCTTGGGCTTGCTGGGTGCTCCGCCGCCGACATCGCGGGCGTGGCGTCATTGATAGTCGGAACGACGACGTCGGTGTCGTTGCTCGGCGGCACAAGCGGAGCGAGTTGCAAGTTCACCTTCCCGACAGGCAGCCAGGCCACCGATGCCACGAGCGCCTACAACGCGCGCTTTGGTTCGTCGGAGAGCAACCTTGGGGGGGTGTTGAGTGACGTGTTTGGGGCCGGAGGTACCGGGCAGGTGCTTTTCGGCTCCAGCTTCACCTACCGCGTGCAAGGCACGGTGCTGCAGCGCTCGACCAACGGCGGGGCCAGCTTCGCCGACGTCCTCGACAACGTCCTCGACCTGCAGGTCGAGCGCGTCTACCGCAACACCGACGGCACGTTGTGCATCGTCTCCAGGACCACAGGCGTGGCCCACAGCTGCATCGAGGACAACTTCCTTGGTCTGCGCCTTGGCGTCGTCACGTTTGCAACGGGCCAGGACGGCCTGTCGGTGCCGCCACCAGCCACCTTCGCGAATCGAACGCACTCGACAGCGGCCAATGGTCGTCGTCACCGCGCGAGCGTCGTCTTTTCCGCATCCCGCAACCGGACCGGTGCCTGACATGCGTACATCACCTCGTGGTTATGTCTTGATGGTCGTCATCGTCATGGGCGTCGTGTTGGCGTCGCTGGCGGGCACCTTGCTGTACGCGGTCACGCGCGACCGCAGCGAGGCGAAGCTGCAGACCTCGTCGGTGCGCGCGGTCTACGCGAGCGAAGCCGCGGTGGCGGTGGGCATCGAGAAGCTGCGCACCGCGCTCGAAGAGACCGTGAGTCCCGACCTGTCCGCCGTCGAAAGTGCATCCACCACTGCGGCGGTCGCGGCGTTGCCGGGCGCCACGTTTCCAACCCTGTCGGTCCGCTACTTCGATGCAGCGACCAACTCCGCCAGCGTGACGCCGTTTGGCACGACGGCGCTCACCAGCATCACCACTGGCGTCAACAAGGGGCTGCTGGCGCAGCAGACGCCGATTCAGGTGTTCGCCGTCGCCCAGGTCGACAAGGCGATGGCGTCTGTGGCGGACGCAATACGCGTGGACCTGATTCCGGTCTTTCAGTTCGCCATGTTCTTTGATGGCGATTTTGAGTTGCTCAATCCCGCGGCTATGACGATTAGCGGTCGCGTGCACACCAATGGAAATTTCTATGTCTCTGGTGGCTTCGACAATGAGCACCACATAAAGGGTAATGTTAGTATTGCAGGGACATTGTATGGGAGGAGTGCTGCAAATGCTGCTTCGATGGTGTCTGATTTTGATATCTTGAAGGCCGACGGAACAGAGTTGAATATTTCGGCGTCGTTTCCATTTACCCCAGCGGCGACGCAGAAGACCGAGATTGAGAAGTGGGGTGGCAGCGTCAGTGATTCATCAACCGGGGCGCAGCCGCTAGCGATTCCGCTGCGGCTTACAGCGGTTTTCATGACGGTTGATTGGCGAGTTTGAGAACGTGTCGAACGAAGCCAGCGGCCTTGGGACCGACGCTTGCCAAGATGTCGCG
>JBIKRQ010000601.1:0-3036 GCA_044349155.1 Myxococcota bacterium | reverse complement strand
GTCCTGCCGCTCACGTTCGCGAACCCGGCCGACTACGACAAGGTGCAGGAAGACGACGTCGTCGACATCGTCGGTCTGCCCACATTGTCTGCTGGCAAGGCCCTCACCATGCGCCTCACGCACAAGGATGGCAGCGTCGAAGAATTCGCCGCGAACCACACCATGTCGTCGGAGCAGATCGAGTGGTGGAAGGCCGGCAGCGCGCTCAACACGGTCGCTGCGCAGCAGAAGAAGGCCTGAACGTTCGGCTTCTGCCGCGTGAAGAACCCCGCCTCGTGCGGGGTTTCTTTTTGCGTGCATCACTCCTGCACAGCGTTTGACGACGACGACATCCATGCGCGGCATCGGCGTACACTGTGGACATGGAGCGCGTGGCCGGCAGTCCGTTTCGGTCGAGTGTGGTGCTGCAGGGCGCTGAGGAAGACTGGCGCGCGGTCGTCGAGAGTGTGGGCCCGGGGCACCGCATTCGCGGCATGTTCATCGCGCCGATCGCGGGGCTGCTCACCGCCGACGCGAAGGCCCGCGTGTTGGCCACCCTCGACGAGCCACCGCGCGGTGGACTGTTTGTGCCGTTCACCGCCTACAGCCGCCGCGACTACCTGCGCATTGTGCTCGCCGTTGCCGAGGCCGGCGATGCGTCGTTCACGATGGCCGAGCGCTTGCGGCGCATCTCGCGCAGCGACTTTGAAACCTTCAGCGCGTCGGTGTTGGGGCTTGCGGTGCGCACGGCGGTCCGCACGGCGAAGGCCGCGGTGCTGCGTACGCCGTGGGTCTACGACACGGTCGCCCCCGCCGACGACGGCAAGGTCACCGGCGGCGAACTTGGCGATGGGCGGCTCGAGCTGCGCTTCAACACCTACCCGATGTGCTGGCCGTACCACCTCGGTCAGATCGAAGGCATGGTGCAGAGCTTCGGCGACACCTGCGAGGTCGACGTCGAGCGCGATGCCACCGACGTGCGCTACCTGATTCGCATCCACGCGCGCTGAGCGGTGTACGCGACCTCACACCTGCGCTCAGGCCGTCGTGGCAGGGTTCAACGATGAACACCGCCACAACGTCGACGAAGGGCTTCGCGTTCCTCTCACGCCCCTGGCTTCTCCTGCTGCTGGCGGTGCTCGCGTTCGCCGTCGCTGTGCAGCTGAGTGAAATGGGCGTTGTGCGCACCATCGTGGGCCCCACCATCGGCGTTGGCGCGCTGCTGGGGTTCGCCGGCGCGCGCGCGGCGTGGCAGGGGCTGTGGCGCTCACCGCGCACTGTTGTTGGCGTGCTCAGCGACATCGTCTCACTGCTGATCAACGGCCTGTTCGGCCTTGTGGGCACGCTTGTGGCACTCGTCGTCACCACCGACTTTCACCGCGGACGTCAGGTGCGCCGTCGCGGCCGCGTTCAGCTGCCAAACACCGTGTCTGGTGAATGGACAGCGTGTTCGATTGCTCCGCTCGTCGGTGCGCCAACGGGCGTTGCCGAACAGTGGGTCGACAACGCGCGTACCGAACATGCGTCGGTCGCTGCCTTCGCCCGCCTCTCGCTCGACCTGATGGCGCTGGCTGCCCCGCCAGCGCTGCTGGTGGGCGCGCAACAAGATGCCCTCGACGAGATTCGCCATACCGAGCTGTGCTTCGCCCTCGCGCGTGCATGTGGCGCTCAGCACACCGGCCCCGATCGCTTCGACGCCGCCGACCCTGTCGTACGCCTGCCCCTGCCCCGCACGCTGAAGCTCGCCACACTCGCCGTCGACTCGCTGATCGATGGTGCGCTGCACGAAGGCGTCAGCGCGCGCGTCGTGGCTCGCCTCGCTCGCCGCACGTCGCATCCCGAGATTGAAGCGGTGCTGCGCGAGATCGCCCGCGATGAAGGCCGCCACGCCGCACACGGCTGGGATGTGGTGCAGTTCTGTCTCGACGTCGGTGGTGCGCCCGTTGCGCATGCTCTCGCTGGGGCGGTGCGTGGCCTCGCCGACACGCATCCGGGGTCTACAGCGGGTCGCGGCGTCGACGGCAGCCTCGAGGACTGGGGCATCCCAGGCCACCTGCTCGAAGCCGAGGAGTTCGCCCTCGCTGTCGTCGATCTCAAGGCGCGTGTGGCCACCTTGACCGCGCCACTGCTCGCGAAGCGCGCCGCCTGATCGAACTGTATCTTTTGCAATTCTGTTGCATCTATGAGCGAAGTGGTCGGCATGACCACCGCTGCGCTGTCGTGTGCAACCTCGCCTTCGTTGGAGCAGTCGCTCGTCTGGCGCGCCTCCGCTTCCACCACGACCGACCCAGGCACCATGACGTTTGCACCTGGCGGACGGGCACTCGTGCGGGCTCCGGCCTGCGCGCGCCGCCCACGAACCATCGACTTTGACGTCGCTGAGCGACTCTACAGCTTCGCCCTCGTGCGCTGGCCCCACGCCCAGCGTTGGCAGCTCGTCATCTCCGAATCGATGTCGCTCGATCCGCGCGTGCGGCCCCACACCGTCACACTGCTGTGCGTGGAGCGCGAGCACGTCGAGAGCCTGCGCATCGATCAGGCGTCGGAGCGCATCACGGCCGACGACGTGCTGGCGGCACCATTGACACTCCTGCTTTCGCCAGCTGATCCATCCGCAATCTGATTGCATCTGCACTGTGGATTCCGTACGTAGCACCCATGGTGCAGCGATGACGGGTTTCACGATCGCCCTGCTCGGGCTTGGGCTTGGCATCCGCCACGCCACCGACGCTGACCACCTCGTCGTCGTTGCTGGCCTCGTCCAACGCGAGCGCGGTGTGACCGCTGCAGCACGCGTGGCGGCGTTGTGGGGGCTTGGCCACAGCGCTTCGTTCCTCGCCGTCGGCACCGCCCTCGTCGCGCTGGGCGTCGTGCTGCCCGCAGGCTTCGACACCGCCACCGAAGCGCTGGTCGGCGTGATGCTCGTGGCCTTTGGCGTGTGGCACGCGTTTCCGCACGCGGCACCGTCAACGCCGCAAACGGCGCGTCCGATCGCTGTGGGCCTGGTGCATGGCCTTGCGGGCTCAGCGGCGGTGTCGTTGTTGGCACTCACGACGA
>JBIKRQ010000600.1:0-3038 GCA_044349155.1 Myxococcota bacterium | reverse complement strand
CGTCGCCAACCGCGAGAATCATGCCGTGGCTGACGCCGAAGCTCGCCATCTTGCGTGGAGCGAGATTGGCGACGACGACGACGGTGCGCTCAGCGAGCTGCTCCGGCTGCACATGTGGACGCAGCCCCGTGAAGATCTCGCGCTGCCCAAGCGGCCCGAGATCGACGACGACGTGGATGAGCTTGTCGCTGCCCTCGACGGGCTTCGCCGACAGCACGTGGGCGGCACGCAGATCAACCTTCGCGAAGTCGTCAAACACGATCTCGGCCGGCGGTGGTGCTGGCTCCTTCGACTTCTTCTCCTTCGGCTTCTTCTCCGTCGACGCGGCCTTGTCGGCCTTGGCCGCGGCTTCCTTCGCGAGGGCCGCCTCGTCGGGCTTCACCATCGCCTTGACGGCCTTGATGTCGAGGCGCGCGAAGAGGTGCTCGTACGGCTTGATCGCCACGCCGACGGCCAACGGATCGGCCGCGTTTTGGAACGTGAAGGGCATAACGCCCAACATGGTCTCAAGCTTCTCGACGACGGCGGGCAGGATCGGCTTGAGCAGCGCCAGGCAGCTCTTGCCCACCCACAACGCCGTGGTGAGGACAGCGTGGGCGGCGGCCGCGTCGGTCTTCACGAGTTCCCACGGTGCTTTGTCTTGCAGCAGCTTGTTGGCGCGGCTGCCGAGTTCCGTGACGATGCGGACGACGGAGGCCGTGTCGAGGTCGCGGTAGAGGCGCTCGACGTGCGCGGCCTGCTCTTGCACATCGTGGATGAGCTCGCCCTGGTCGTCGGCGAGCGTGGTGGGCTTGCCCTCAAACAGGCGGTGCAGCAGCGGGATCGTGCGCGAGACGAGGTTGACCACGTTGTTGACGAGGTCGGCGTTCACGCGGTTGACGAAGTCGTCGAGGCTGAAGTCGATGTCCTGCGGCTCAGCGCTCATCTTCGCGGCGAAGTAGTAGCGCAGCGCTTGCGGTTCGCAGTGCTCGGCGAAGGTGTCGGCGTTGATGAAGGTGCCGCGGCTCTTCGACATCTTCACGCCGTCGACGGTGAGCATGCCGTGGACACGAATGCGCGATGGCAAGGTCTGGCCTGCAGCCATGCCCATCGCGGGCCAAAACAGCGTGTGGAAGTAGAGGATGTCTTTGCCGATGAAGTGCTCGATCTTCGTCGACGGATCCTTCCAGTAGTCCTGCCACGTACGCTTCTGTGCGGTGTACGCCGACGTGAGCGACGTGCGCCCCGCCGCCCCGCCGACGATGTTGTGGGCCATCGGGCCCGCGTCGAGGGCGCGCTCGGTCAGCGACACGTAACCGATCGGCGCGTCGAGCCAGACGTAGAAGTACTTGTTGTCTTCGCCGGGGATCTTGAAGCCGAAGTACGGGCCGTCGCGCGAGACGTCCCAGTCTTTCAAACCGTCGGCGAACCACGTGTTGAGGAAGTTGCGCAGCGACGGATGCAGCACCTCGTCGTTGAGGTACGCCTTCAGCTGCTCACCGTAGGCACCAAGGGTGACCATGTAGTGCACACTCTTGCCGAGCGTGGGCGTCATGCCGCTGATGTTCGAGACAGGGTCGATGAGGTCGGTCGCGCGGTAGGTGCTGTTGCAGACCTCGCAGCTGTCGCCGTACTGGTCTTTCGCGCCGCATTTCGGGCACGTGCCTTTGACGAAGCGGTCGGCGAGGAAGCGGCCGTCCTTCGGGTCTTGCAGCTGCTCGACTTCCTTCGTCGTGATGTGCCCTGCATCTTTGAGCGCCTGCCAAATGCGACCGGCATGGGCTTCGTTTTCCGACGTGTGCGTTGTGCCGTAGCCGCCGTCGAAGGTGACGAGAAACTTCTCGAAGCTCGCCTCCTGACGACGACGAACCTGCTCGGTGTAGACCTCGGGCGCGAGGCCAGCCTTGCCCGCGGCGATTTCAATGCCGGCGCCATGGCTGTCGATGCCGCAGACACACAGCGCGTCTTCGCCCGCCATCCGCAGGGCACGCACGTAGGTGTTGACCTGCAGGTGCTCGACGAGGTGCCCAAGGTGGGCATCGCCGTTGGCGTAGGGGAGTGCGGGCGTGATGAGGTAGCGCTGCTTCGACATCCCGCGGCGATCGCACCCGTGCCTGTCGTCGTCAAGCCGTGATGGGCTTACCAGCGCACCGAGGGCTGTTTGAACCAGGCAAGCACCCGCGTGAGCGCTTCGACGTCGACGTCGTCGAAGGCTGCGAGCCGGTCAGAGTCGATGTCGAACACAGCGACGAGCACGCCGTCGCGGTTGAACACCGGCAACACCACCTCGGACTTCGAGCGCGCATCGCAGGTGATGTGGTTGGCGATCGCGTGAACGTCGTCGACGACGACGGTCCGCTCGTCCGCGGCTGACGTGCCGCACACGCCCTTGCCGAAGGGAATCTCGAGGCACCCAAGCGTTCCCTGATAGGGCCCAACGCGCAGCAGGCCGGGGGCAACAACGCGGTAGAAGCCCGTCCACAAGTGGCCAAACGCGTGGTGCACGAGGCAGCTGATGGTGGCCATCGCCGCGATCGGGTCGTCGAGCGTGCTCAAAACGGACGCCAGCTGTGCTTCAAGCACCGGCCATGCTTCGGGTTTTCTTTCGCCGCGCAAGTCGAGGGTCTGTTCCGCCATGCGCCATGGCTACGAGCGCCTGCCGCATGCAGCAACCCCATGGGGCCGTCGGGCGACGTCGGGCGAGGTCGGGCGCCCGACGGTGGGCGAACTACTCCGCCGCGTGGGCCAGGTCGGATGGAAATCGGAACCGAAACGTCGTGGCGTGCCCGGGGTCCGTGTCGACGACGACATCGCCGCCGAGTGCCAGGCACGCTTCGCGGACTGCACCAAGACCCACACCCCGGCCCGAGATCGCTGTGACCTCGTCGCGCGTCGACAGTCCGTCGGCAAACAGCGCGCGCTGCAGCTCCTCGGCGGTCGAAGATGGAATTCCCTTCATCACGGCACGCTGGCGGACGGCCTCCCAGTCGATGCCGCGTCCGTCGTCGCGGATCGCCACCTCAAAGACGCCGTCGGTGTTTGCGGCCACGAGGCGAACA
>JBIKRQ010000205.1:0-11428 GCA_044349155.1 Myxococcota bacterium | reverse complement strand
CAAGGACCCACGCGGCGGCGAGAGCACCGTCGCCGGTCGCTGCACGATTCCCAGCAGACGCTCAGCCCGAAGTTTGAGCTCGTCCTCGTCGGTGAACGTTCGCGGCGCGTGCTTCTTGAGTACACCGAGCAGCGCGTGGGTCATGTCGATGGCTGCTTCGGGCTTGTCGTTGAGTTCGTCGAACGCAAGGCCGAGCGCTTCTCCCAGCAAGCTTGTTGCTGCGCTGCTGATGTCTTCGCGCGCCGAGACGGTCCTACGCACGGCCTCAAGGCCTGGCGCAAGCATGCCGAGCTCTCTCGCCGTCCGTTCGCTTACGAGCTCGTCGAAGGCACCAGCGGTCAGGGTGTGTCGTCGCCAAATTCCCATGGGCGCCACACTAGCGGGCACAAGCGGTTGGGTCCCCGTCGCGCGCGCATCCTCCTGATGACCGACCCCGCCGCCCGGATCCCGCGCAACTTGTGCAGGTAAAGGTGCGACAACACCTACACACCGCTTTTGAGGAGTTCGCCATGGGCGTCACGTTCAACCCGATGAATCCGATGACCTGGTGGACCGCCCCCCTCGGTGGCAGCGCCTCCATCTTCGCCCCCACCGCGACGAAGACCGGGCCCATCGCCATCGACGCCTCGGCCTCCGATCCCGGCCTCAAGGTCACCACCGGCCCCGACAGCATCACCATCGCTGGCAAGACCAAGGGTGCAGAGCCCGGCAAAGACGTGTTCGGCACGTCGCCGCACATCTCGTACGCCCGCGGCATGGGCTTCAGCCTCGACATCAACGATGCGCCCACCACAGACGCCTTCGGCAACACCGACTACACGAAGAAGAACGCGCGCCTCTTCAGCCTCACCACCTCGCCGGGCTGGTCCGCCTCCGAGTGTGCCGAGCGCCTCGCCGACAAGGTCAACGAGAAGAGCGACTTCAAAGCCCAAGTCATCGACAACGCCAACGGCAGCAGCACCATCACGTTCACGCGCCGCTGAGCACCTCGCGCGCCCCTCACAAACGCCGACGTCCTCGTCGGCGTTTTGCGTCACTGCCAACCGCTGCACTTCCTGAACGAACCAGCACCTTCCGACTACAATGACGAGATGCTGAGCACCCGCGCGTCCGTTCTCGCTGCCTTGAGTGTTCTGGTGCTCACGTCGTCATGTGAGCCGAAGGTCGAAGGCCAACGCGTTGGCGAAGGCCAACGCGCAGGCGAAGGCGAGGGCGAGGGCGAAGGTGAAGGCGAAGGCGAGGGCGAAGCACCCGACGTTCCTGCCTGGGTAGGTGCTTTGGCACCCAACACCATTGCGCCAATAGAAGAGACTTCCTGGTTCGCAAAGGCCACGGCTTTGCTGGGTGATGAAACGCAGTGGCCGGGCACTGCGTCCATCAAGTCAATCGTCGACGCCTACGGCGATCCCGTTCTCTACAACAACAAGGTCTATTTCTACGGTGGCGGGCACGGAGATGGCTTTTGCAACGCCATACCCGTCTACGACCTGGCAACGCTGTCGATGACCATCGATATCGAAGCAACGCCCGGTACCTGCTATCCGCCCGGCTTCCCCAACGCGACGTGGCCCAGCGGTCAGGGGGTGGATTGGTTGCGAACGAGCTCGCAGCACGATCCTGACGACCAAAGCTACGCCGCTCCCTTTTCGGCCCCCCGGATGACGCACAGGTACGGCGGTCAGGCGGCGCGAAACAAGGTTGGTGTTCCCCAGGAGATCATGTGGTTTTACGCCACTCCAAACAAATACGATCTCGCCGCGAAGTCATGGACCAACCAGCACGAGCTTGGTGAAGACTATGTAATACAGCAGGTGGCCGCGCAAGCCGACCTCGTGTCGCCAGGCCTCGGCACCAACATCGGGCCTACGGTGCCGCTGCAGCAAGGCACCATGGCGGTGTACGACGACGTCACCGACATGTACTACGTTACGTTGATTCCCGGTGATGGTGGCGGCGGCTGGAGAAACTTCTTCTTCGCCTGGGATCCCAATACCGACACGGTTCCCGATGTGTACAGGCCGTATCAGCCTTGCAGAGAGTCGATGTCCTGGGTGAAAGCAGGAAGATACATCTACGGCATAACGAGCCCGTACTCGGTGCCGTATCCAAATGCTGAACACAGGGTCGGTTTTCGCTTCAACATGGACTCGAAGGCGATTGAGTACTTTGCTTTAACGGGCAACTTTGCGGTGTATCAGCAAAGTGCTGGATCCGGGGCAGGCGGGCAAGAAGCCGTGCCATACCTGTACGACTCCACGAGAAATACACTGGTAGGCTGGAGCCACAATGTGGATGATCGAGGAAATCTGTACGAGCTGCAGCTTTCTTCATTCGGCACAGGAGGTGGCACGGGTACGTTCGAGGATCCCTACCTGTGGCCGCAAAGCAAGATTGCTCTTGAGGGTACACCGCCGAGTAATGTGTCGTACAAATACAACGGGTTCTGGCACATTCCAGAATGGAACGTCTACGTGGTGTTCCCGCAGTCGGAGCAGCCACCGTACGCCATCAAGCGATGAAGCGTCCGCCTTGAAGTGACCAGTGGGGAGGTTCCCGCCTGTTCAAGACAGGCGCCTCGGTGACAAGCGCGGCCCAACGGCGCTCGCTGCATGCCCGCTCACAAACGCCGACGTCTTCGTCGGCGTTTTGCGTTCAGCGCAGATCCACGTCGAGCAGCAGTTGTTCGCCGTCGAGGTGTTCGTCGCCAAGATCTCTCCGCCACGCCGTGACGCGCAGGCGATGCGCCCCGGCGATCGCGTTGGCGAAGCGTGGGTCGGTGCGTCGCTGCGCTATGAAGCGTTCGACGTCATCGGCATCGCTGAGGCCGCGTGTTGCAAACGTCAGCGGCGTGCGGAGATCGTCGGGCACGATGGCGTCGTCGTCGACGTCGACAAAACCCGCAGCGTCGCCTCGATCCACCTGCACGCGCAGCACGCGGATGCTCGTTGGCACCGGCGACGAGAACGTGGGGTAGCAGGCGAATGGCCACCCCTTCACCTCACCGCGGACCCCAAACACGCTCGCGCCAACGACAATGAACACGGCAATGGCCGCGACGGCCCGCGAAGTTGACGACGACGACGACGGCACCAGCGCAAACACGAGCGCAAAGATCCACAGCACCGTGTACGGCATGTGCAACACCACCGTGAAGCTGGCGTGGAGCGCAACGACGACGACACCCGCGAGCCGTGCTCGGCCCAGAAGCACCAGCGGCAACACCGCCAGTTCACCGGTGACTACGAGCCAGCCACCGACGAGCAGCAACGTCGGGTGCGCGTCGAGGTTGAAGCGGACCTCGGCGTGGGCTTCGCTCGCCTTCAGACGCACCAGACGAACAAGCGCGTCGCCGTCGAGGAAGGGCGAAGCAGCGTCGAGCACCTTGTGCAGGCCCGGCCAGAAGTACACGGCCCCCAGCACCACCGCCGCGGCTCGCACAGCGCCGTCGTCACCGTCGTCGTTGCTTGCAACGGATCCGACGCGGTCTCGACGCCAGGCATCGATCGACCACGCTCGGCCCGCGCGCGCCACGGCCACAAGTGCCGCACACCACACGAGGTGATGCACGTGGATCGGCGTGCCTTGTCGCTGCACGAGCCCGAGCAGCCCCAGCAGACTCAGCGTGAGCACCGACGTCGACATCGTCGTCCACAGGCCCGCAGCCGCACACACGCCGCTCGCGATCACCACCGCGCGCAACGCGACGGCGACGCTGACCAACCCCGGCTCGTGCAACGCCATGAGCGCTGGTGCGTGCCACACGTCAGCAGACAACACCGCCACCACGCTGACCAGCAGCCGCAGCAGCGCAAGTCGGCGAGCCGGGCTGAGTGTTGGGACGTGCAGCATCGTCATCTTCGGCTACGATAGCCGCATGAAGATTCAACGTCCTCGTCGCGGCAAACCCCTGCTGCTCGCTTCTGTGGGTGCGGCCTCGTTGAGCATGGCTGGCTGCTTCACGTCGTCGAACCTGATGGCACTCCCCCCGCCCGATGGTGGCTTCGGCGAAGGTGAAGGCGAAGGCGAAGGTGAAGGCGAAGGCGAAGGTGAAGGTGAAGGCGAAGGCGAGGGTGAAGGCGAGGGTGAAGGCGAAGGATGACCCGCGTTGAGGAGGTCTTTGAGCTGGAGCTCTGCGGTGGTGCGGTTGAGCGGCGCTATCGGAGCGCGCGCAGCGACGTCGAGGCCATGCCGTGGGGCACGTTGCGCACCGCGCACCTGCACCCCGACACGCTCGCGGAAACGCAGATGATGTGGAGCGTGGCGGCGTTTCAAGAGCACCGCACTGGGGCCCATTGTGCGCAGGCGTTGCGGGCGCTGTTTGAGTGTCGTGCGCCGCTCGATCTGGTGGGTGTGTTCTCACGCTTTCCGCTCGACGAAGTCGCCCACGTCGAGATGGCCGCGCGCATGGCCAGCGAGCTCGGCAACGTCACCGAGGTCCGCTACGCCGAAGAAGACGTGATCCGCGAGCCTCCCGCCACGGCGTCACCGTTGATGCGCGCGAGCGAGCTGGTGGTGCGCGTCTTCTGCGTCGGCGAGTCGCTGTCGATTCCGCTGCTGCACCTTGCGTGGCGAGATGCGGACCAGCCACTGTCGCGTGCCGTCCTTGGCCGCATTGTGCGCGACGAAGCGGCCCACGGGACGGTCGGCTGGACCTTCCTCGACTGGGCAGAGCCCCTGCTCGACGACGACGACCGCGTCAGGCTCGCCACGGTCGCCAACGACGCCATCGGCGAAATCCTCAAGCTGTGGGCGCGCCTGAAGGCCCGTCCGTCGGGGCCGCGCTCGTGGCGCAACGGCATGGGCTGGGTCGGCGACGAGCGCTACCTGCGCGCCGCCGAAGTGGCGCTCGCAAAACGCGTCGTCGCACCACTGCTGCGTCGCGACATCGTCGTCGACCTGTCGGTGCTGCCCGCCGGCGTTCACGCGGCGCTGGCAGGTTGACGACGCGCGGGTGCTGTCGGCATCGTTGCCTGCGTGGGCGGTCTGCTGTTTACCGGTGCGTTTGTCGTCGTCGCGGTGGTGCTGATCGCGCGTGCATCGCAGCGTCGCCTGCGCGCTGCCACCCAGCCCACCAGCTTCATCATCGCCCGCTTCGACGACGTGCCCGGCATCGTGCGGCGCTACCGCTGCCCCTGCGGTCGTCGCCCCGACGTGCTCGGCGAAGCGCCCACGCCCGAGGGCAGTGCGGTGCAGCTCGAGTGCGTGTGCGGTCGCCGCGATCGCCTGCAGTTCACCCTCGCCAACTGAATCGACGCGAAATACAATGCAACTGCAAGTTGCAATGCGCGTGCGGGTAGCAAGACGCAATTGATTTGGCGGGGATGTTTCCCCGCCCGCCCCTCAAGAGACTCGCCTCGGCGAGAAAACCGCAAAGCCGGTTTTCTCTCGAGGCTCAATGCAACTGCGGGTTGCAAAAAGAAAACGCGGCCCGTGCGGGCCGCGTCTCGTCGACAACTGCGTCTGCGTTTCAGTTCCGCAGCGGCTTGTTGTTCGCAAGCATGTACTCGATGCGCGCCTGCGTCTTCTCTTCGCCGCAGAGCGAGAGGAACGCGTCGCGCTCGAGGTCGAGCAGGTACTGCTCGGTCACCTTCGTGCGCGGCGAGCAGTCGCCACCGGTCATCACGTGCGCGATTTTCATCGAGATCTTCAGGTCGTGCTCGCTGATGAAGTGGCCGTCCTTCATGGCACCCAGGCCCATGTCGAAGGTCGCAAACGCGCTCTTGCCCGGCAGGCGGAAGGTACGACGACGAGGAGGCACAAAGCCCGCCTGCGCCATGCCCAGCGCTTCGGCCTTCGCTGCCTGCAACAGGTGACGACGGTTCAGCGTGACGCCGTCGGTGGCCGCCAGATAGCCGAGCTCGCGCGACTCTTCCGCCGACTCGCCCACCTTGGCCATCGCCACGGTCTCGAGTGCGCGACGGATGAGGCCTTCGGTCGGGTAGGTCGGGTCGTCGATGACGTTGTCGAGGGTGCGCGCGAGCATCTCGATGTTGCCACCACCACCAGGCAGCAGACCCACGCCGACCTCGACGAGACCCATGTACAGCTCGGCGTGCGCGCGGATGCGGTTACACCACAGCGCCATCTCGGCACCGCCGCCCAGCGTGAGGTCGAACGGAGCAGCCACCGTCGGGATCGACGAGTACTTCAGGCGCACGCAGACGTCCTGGAACGCCTTGACCATCTCGTTGAGGGCGGCCCAGTTCTGCTCACGCGACTGCAGCAACACGAGCAGGAGGTTTGCACCCGCCGAGAAGTTGCGGCCGTCGTTGGCGAGCACGAGCGCGTCGAACTTGCCGCTCTCGCACAGGTCGAGGGCCTTGTTCAAACCGTTGACGATCTCGTCGTCGACGGCGTTCATCTTCGTGTGGAACTCGCAGGCGAGCACGCCATCGCCGAGGTCGACCAGCGTGGTGCCAAACGCATCGCTCACCACGCGCGACTTGTCGGCCTTGATGAGGTTGAAGCTGCTGACGCGCTTGCCTTCGTCGAGCACCTTCGCGGTCTTCGTCGTCGGATCCCAGAACGTCTTTTGGCCCTTGTTGTCGACCGCGTAGAAGCTCGTGCGGCCCGCGGCCAACATCGCCTCGACCCACGCTGGCACCGTCATGCCCGAGGCCTTCATCTTCTCGACGGAGCTCGCCACACCGATGGCGTCCCACGTCTCGAATGGCCCCATCTCGTGCATGAAGCCCCACTTCATGCCGTTGTCGATGTTGACGATGTCGTCGGCGATCTCGCCCATGCGGTTGGCCGCGTAGATGGCCGTGGCCGCTGTGACCTTCCAGAACAAGCGCGCGGCCTTGTCGTCGAAGCCGACGAGGGTTTTGACCTTCTCGGCGGTGGTCTCGAGGTTGCGCACCGCACCGAGCGACTCGTAACGGACCTTCGCCTTCGCGCGGTACTCCATCGTCGTGTAGTCGAGGGTGAGGATGTCGTCGCCGACCTTCTTGTAGAAGCCCTGCTTGCTCTTGCGGCCGAGCATCTTCTTCTCGACCATCGTGCGCATGAACGCCGGGACGTTGAAGACCTCGTGGCGCTCGTCGTTGGGCAGGTTGTCCCAGCAGTTCTGCGCGACGTGCAGGAACGTGTCGAGACCGACGACGTCGGCGGTACCGAACACAGCGCTCTTGGCGCGGCCGGTGGCGGGGCCGAAGACGGCGTCGACTTCTTCGAGGGTGGCGTTGTCCTCGAGCATCACGCGGATCGTCTCCATGATGCCGAAGACGCCGATGCGGTTGGCGACGAAGTTGGGCGTGTCTTTGCCAAAGACGATGCCCTTGCCGAGGGTGCGCTCGCCAAACGCGGTGAGCTTCTCGAGGACGGCGGGCGAGGTGCGCTTGCCGCCGACGATCTCGAGCAACGGCATGTAGCGCACGGGATTGAAGAAGTGGGTGACGGCGAAGTTGCTGGCGAACGTTTCGCTGCGGCCTTCGAGCATGCCTTCGATGCTCAAGCCCGAGGTGTTCGACGTGACAATGGTGCCGGGCTTCACGATCGCTTCAAGACGCGCGAGCAGCTTCTGCTTCACGTCGAGGCGCTCGAGCACCACTTCAATGACGAGGTCGCACTCGGCAGCGCGGTTGAGGTTGTCTTCGAGGTTGCCCACTTCGATGAGCGACAGGTCGCGCTTCGAGAACAGCAGGCTCGGCTTGCTCTTGACGATCGCGTCTTTGCCACCGGCGGCGAACTTGTTGCGAAACGCCTTGCTGTCCTCTTTGAGGCCAAGGGCTTTGTCGGCGTCGGTGTAGGCCGGCGGCACGATGTCGAGGAGGATCACGGGGATGCGCGCGTTGGCGAGGTGGGCGGCAATGCCCTGACCCATCACACCAGCACCGATGACACAGACCTTCGAGAACGACGACATCGCGGACTCCTGCGGGGATTCAAAACGAACCAGAAGTGCCGGCTCGATAGCAGCTTCCGTGGCCAACGACAGGCACCCCACAGGATTCCTTGACGATGTCGTGCGCACAGTCGCCTACATCAGCGCCATGGCGAGCGTGCATGGCGTTGCAACGACGTCACGACCTCGACGTTGCGGCGAAAAAACCACTTCGGCGGGGTCGCCGTGCCTGCTACCGACGCGTGCATGAAGCTCGTCAGCTGGAACGTGAACGGGTTGCGTGCGGTGCATGGCCGAAACGACCTCGACTGGGCCTTCAACGGCGACGTCGACGTGATCGGCCTGCAGGAAACGAAAATCCAGGCCGACCACATCACCGACGCGATGCGGTCGCCGAAGGGCTACGCGCGCTCGTGGTGGTCGATCCACGAGACGAAGAAGGGCTACTCGGGCACCGCCATCTTCGTGAAAGATGGCCTCGCCGCTGAGCCGTTCACGTTTCGCATCGGCGGTGCTGAGCACCCCGAATACGACGCCGAGGGCCGCATCGTTGCGGTGTTGTTGGGGCAGGGGCTCGACGCGTTTGTCCTCGTCAACGTGTACTTCCCCAACGGCGGCTCGTCTGATGAGCGGTTGGCTTTCAAGCACGCCTGGCACGACGCGTTTCTCGACGCGGTGAACGCGCTGAGCAAGACGCACAAGGTGGTGATGTGCGGCGACTTCAACATCGCCCACAAAGACCTCGACCTCGCCTTGCCCGAGCGTTGGGCCGGCAAGATCTCGGGTGCGTTGCCCGTTGAGCGGCAGTGGTTCGACCGCCTGTTGGCCTGCGGCTACGTCGACAGCTTCCGCGCCATCAAGGGCGATCTCCCTCGTCAGTTCACGTTTTGGGAGACGCGCGTGGATGCGCGCACGGTGAACCAGGGCTGGCGCATCGACTACTTCGTGGTGCCAAACGACCTCGAGGAGCGCGTGCTCGATGCGTGGATCAGCCCACAGATCCACGGCTCCGACCACTGCCCGGTTGGGATCGAATTCGACATCGCTGGCGCCCCCGCGGTGTGGGACGTGGCCGCGGTCGACGACGACACCGTGGCTCAAGAAGACGAAGAAGCAGCCGAAGAAGACGACGACGACGACGCCCCGCGCTGGAGACGCTGAAGATGGCCAAAGGAAAAATCCCCGTCGATGGCAAAAGCAGCGCCCCGCTGAGCACATCGCCATTTGCCGCCCTCGCCGCCGTGCGCGCGTCGTTGCCCGATGTGCCGGTTGCCGAGGCCGTGTCGTCGACGTCGGCGGCACCCACCAAAGAGGCCGCGAAGTTCGGCCCCAAGGTGGTCGTGCGCAAAGAGAAGAAGGGCCACGGCGGCAAGACCGTGACGGTGGTGAGTGGTGTGTTGGCCGCCCACCTCGACGACATCTGCGGTGCGCTCAAGACGAAGCTCGGCAGCGGTGCCCGCATCGAGGGCGACGACATCGTGGTGCAGGGTGACCTCGTCGATCGGGTCGACGTTGCCCTTGTGGCACTGGGTGCCAAAAAGATTGTGCGCGGGAGCTGATCACATGGAAGCGCTCACTTTGCCTCTCGATCGTCTGCTCAACGCCACGCGCGTCGACGACACCACCTTCGCCTTCACCGTGCCTGATGGCTGGCAGCAGGGCCGCGGTGCCTTTGGCGGCCTCGTGGTCGGCGCGATGGTGCGGGCCGCAATCGCCACCACCAACGACGTCACGCGCGTGGTGCGCTCGGTGACCGCCGAGCTGCTGGGCCCCGTGCTGCCCGGCGTGGCCACGTTGCGCGTCGAGCGTTTGCGCCAGGGCTCAGGCGTGTCGGCGGTGCGCGTGCGCTTGCTGCAGGCGGTGGTGTCGGATGGTCCGCTCGAGGAGCAGGCGTGTGCGGTCGTCGTCACGGCGAAGGCGCGGCCCAACACACTGACGTTTGCGCACCGCGAAGCGCCGTTCGTGCCGGTGTGGGACAGCAACGACGAGGTCGCTGTGGCGCCGCCGCTGGGCCCCACGTTTGGCCAGCACTTCGTGTTTCGCCCCACCGCGGGACTGCCGTTTTCGTCGTCGCCACGCGCGGCCACGCAGGGGTTCATTCAGGCGCGTGCGCCGATCGCCGCGCTCGACGCGGCCGTCGTCGCGGCCTACGCCGATGCCTGGTGGCCGGCCGTGTTCGCGATGATCGATGTGCCTCGCCCGATGGCCACCATCACCTTCGCCCTCGAGTTCGTGGCCGACCCCGCGATGCTCGACCCGTCGTTGCCGCTGTTGCACGAGGCTCGCAGCGACCACGCGTTGGACGGCTACTCCGTCGAGCACCGCGCGTTGTGGACCACCGACGGCCAGCTTGTCGCCGAGAACCAGCAGGTGTTCGCGATCATCCGCTGAGCGGCGCTGATGCTCGCGAATGAAAAACGCGCGGTTCTCACCGCGCGTTTCTCGTTGCCGAAGACTGGTTCGTTCAGCGCGGCGGCGGCGGCATCCCACCGGGCTTGATGCCAGCACGCGAGCGGGCGATGGCCTGCTGCACCTCGACGAAGCTCATCTTGAGCTCGTACACGACGGTGTCCATCAGCTGCTGCTCGTCGGGGGCGAGGTTGCCCTTGGTCTTCGCCTTGAGCAGCTCGAGGATCTCGACGGTGTCGCGCGCTTGATCGAGCGCCAACTCACGCTGACCGTGGGGCCACGGAATCAGACCCATCTGCATCAAGCCCTGCTGGGCCAACGACTGCAGAAACATCGACAACGTCAAACCGCTGCCCGGCACCGGCGGTGCTTCTTTCGCCGCAGGCACCGGCGTGCCTTCCTCGCTCGTCGAGGCGGCCATGGGCGCGGGCTTGGGTGGTGGCGGCGGCGGATCTTTGCGCACCGGATCGGACGTGGGCACGTCGGGACCCGAGCGCTGATCGCCCTCATCCGTGAAGCGACGGCGATCGACCACCTTGAACGCGGACTTCTTCTCTTCGCTCATGACTGCTCCGCACACGCTCGAGAGCGCGTGTCACACGACGACGTCAACAACATTGGCGGGGAAGGTTCCCCGCCCACCCCTCGAGAAGTTCGCCTCGGCGACAAACCCCAAAGCGGGTTTCTCTTCGAGGCTCAACGAACGACAATGAACCAGACGCAGACAGCTCAGTTGCTGCCGGCGGGGTACACGAGCGAGGCGATGTTGTCGGCCTTGTCGGCGAGGTCGGGCAGGCCCGCGAGGTGCGCGTCGTATTCGGCTGGCGTGATCTTGCCGCGCGCTTTTTGGCGATCGGTGAGGCGCTTATCGAGCACGATGAGGGGCTTTTCGTCGGGGTTCTTCTTGCTGGCCATGGTGATCCTCACAAAAGTCTGGTGATGACGTCGGCACATATGGTGCCCCGACAAGAGCGCGTCAACGGTCGACGTCGTCGCTCCTCGTGTTGGCATTGATGGCGTTGCTCGCTCGCTGCTTCACATCGCCCTGGAAAGTGCGCTTCCACTGCATGGTTGATCCGAGCTTTGGACTACGCCTTCGGCGCGACCTGGGGGCCGCGGTGCGCGGCGGCCCCCCGGACCCCCGCGCGCGGTTGCTTTGTCATCTCGGGTGGT
>JBIKRQ010000660.1:0-3055 GCA_044349155.1 Myxococcota bacterium | reverse complement strand
ACGGTCTCCACGGCCTGCACGCGCAGGCCCGCCACGCGCACGTCGTCGGCGATGCCGGTCTTGCCGATGAGACTGCCGTTGGCCGTGTTCATCTGCGCAGTTCCCGTCGTGCGCAGCCCCGCGCGCCGCGCCGCCTCTGCCGGCAGCACGAGCACGGAGGCGCCTGTGTCGACGAGGGCCTCGCCAAGGTCGACGCCGTTGACGACCAGGCGCGCGTAGAAATGCTTGCCGCGCCGAATGAGCGTCGCCTGCCGCTGCACCGGCGCCTGCCCGTCTTTGCCGTCGCAGGCTTCTGACGACAGCGGCGGGTGCGCGTCGCCGATCAGCTGACGGCCCGCCACGGGTCCCGCGACGATGCGGACGTTCGTCAGCGCGCCTCCCTCGGCGTGAGCGGTATCCGCTCTACTCGACGTCAGATTCGTCACTCGAACCCGCGCTCGCGGCGCTCCCAGGCAAGGTCCTCGAGAAGGAGGAATGGTGATTGAGCGCGGAGAAATCTGGTGGGCCGAGTTGCCTGAGCCTGGCGGGTCGGGCCCCGGAGGTCGTCGCCCCGTGGTAGTCATCTCCTCAGACCTCTTCAGCCGCAGCACCATCCGCACGGTGATCATCGCTGTCTTCACTTCGCGACTCGAACGCGCTGGTGCACCGGGCAACTTCTTGGTTCCAGCCGAGCAATCTGGCCTCACGCGCGACTCGGTCATTAACGTTTCCCAGCTCTTCACTGTCGACCGCACGACGCTGACGCAGCGGATCGGCCATCTGCCCGCCAAGCATGTGAAGCTCTTGGATGAAGGCGTGAGGCTCGCCCTTGCGCTCTGAGCAGCCGCCGAGGGCTGTCGAAACGGGGAAGCATGAAGGATGTCATACCCGTAGCAGGCGCCAACAGGTCGCACACCCATTCCTCACTCTGCACAGGGAGCTTTCCCCCGCTCGGCGGCGACGACGACGTGGCTTTTGCCGCAAGTGCGACGTCGTCGTCAGCGGCGGCTTCTGCGCCGGCTCGGCAACTGCCCGCTATGCGGCCGCGCCATGCACGCGCGCGCGCCGCCACAACGGGAGTCGCGAAGCCGATCGGTCGATTCTATCAGGGAGCCGCGGGCGGCAAGAGCACGCTGCCGATGACATGGACGACGCCGTTGTTGGCCGTGATGTCCACCGCGGTGATGTTCACGTTGTTCACCGACGGACCGACCGCGCCGAGCGCAAACGTCAGGTCGCCGTCCGGGAGCAACGACTCGATCACCGCGCCGTCGGTGATGGCGCCGGCCAGCACCTCAGAACTGAGCGCGTGAAACAGCAGGATGTTCGTGAGCTCACCCTGGTTTGCCGGCAGGAGCAGCGAGTCCACCGTGCCCGGGGGCAGCGCCGCGAACGCGTTGTTGGTGGGCGCGAACAGCGTGACCGGGCCCGCACCCGACAGCGTGGTGCCCACGGCCGGAGCCGCGGCGCCGACGGCCGCCAGCAGCGTCGAGAAGCGCGGCGAAGCGGCCACGACGTCGGCGATGCTGCCGGGGAACTCACCGGGCACGAGCACCGCGTCGATGACGTGGATGATGCCGTTGCTGGCCTGGATGTCCGTGGTGGTCACCTGCACGCGGCCGTCGAGCACGACGGTGGTGCCATCGACCTGGATGCCGAGCGATTCGCCGGCCAACAGGGTGGGCGCGCTGGCGAGGCGCACGACCGTGGCCGCGTCCAATTCGGCCGCAACCACGTGGTAGCTGAGGATGTCGGCCAACGTACCGGTCGGGTCGGCGAGCAAAGCCGTGACGACGCCGGCAGGCAGCCGGTCGAACGCCGCATCGGTGGGCGCAAACACGGTGAACGGACCCGGACCGCTCAGGTCGTCGGCGAGCTCGGCGGCGATAACCGCGGCCTCGAGCGTGCCGAAGTCGGCGTTGCCGACGACGATTTCCACGATGGTTTCACCATCGCCTTCTCCTTCTCCTTCTCCTTCTCCTTCTCCTTCGCCTTCACCCTCTCCTTCACCCTCTCCTTCGCCTTCGCCTTCGCCCTCGCCACCCTCCGGGCAGCCGGTGACGGGGACGGCAGCGAACAGCATCAGCGACGAGACCATTCCAACAGTACGCATGAGACCTCCGGGAGCTCCGAGCCCAGGGACTTCGCTCATTGTCTGACTTTGGATGCACTGACGCCCAAAGAGGTCGCACGTCCGCGCGTGGAGAACCGCGGCGCGCGCCGAGAAACGTGGAGATCACCTCCGTCACGCCCGCCGCGTCGTGCGCCGCCGCGCCCCTGAAAGCGCGCATAAGCGCCCCGCTGCACGGCTGGTCGCTGAGCCGGGGCGATCATGCGTACATGCTCGCCGCGTAGGTCTCAGCTCACGTCGACAACTGTCTCGGGGGACGCTCCGCGCGGGTCGCAACCGCCAGCGTTCTTTTGAAGAGCGACTTCGACGCGCGACGCCAACAGTGCCCCGCCGAGAACCCTGTTCCACTTCTGACGTTGGTCCGTTGGCAGACTCTACCCGTTCACTTTCGAATTGATCGGCTGCTTCGAGGTCGACACCGCCAAGTGGGCGCCGGCCGTCAACGAACTCACCACCGTCGTCGCCGGCATCAAGGCCCGCGGTGACAAAGCCCTCGCTGACAGCGCCGAGTGCCCCGTTTTGGGTGCCCAGATTCAGGCGATGGTGCTGTCGTATCTCTTCGATAACGCTCACCCATTGAGCGTCATGGCATCTTGCCTCGCTGCTCGATTCAGCGGCGGTCGGTGGGGTACTTCGCCAACACCCACTTCGACCACACAGCGGCAACGTGATCACGCGCTCGGGCAGACGCGGGCGGAGCTCGTCGTGAACGCTGCCTGCACAGATCTGCCGATGGAAACGGCGGTATCGGGGTGGACCTTCCCCCGCTGCCGCCATTGCCGCGCCGCAACGATTGGCACCGAAGCCGGGCCGAGGCGTGCGCCCCGCTGCCTCCGGGCTACCGGCCCCGTGACGTCGAAAACTCCCCGCTTCATCGGGCCGTCCGCCATCACCGCGCGGCCTTCGCCACTGCCGTCGCTCGCCGCGGCCATCAGGTGCCGAGGC
>JBIKRQ010000204.1:0-11474 GCA_044349155.1 Myxococcota bacterium | reverse complement strand
CATGTCGCCTCCGGCAAGTGCCAAGGCGATGGTCGCGAAGGGGGGGAATGGTGGTGAGAAACCGAGGGGGGAAAGCTCGTGAGAATTCCCGCCTCAGGGGGTCCCTACGTCCTGAGAATCAACACCCCGCTTCCTTCACGCCGGCCTCGCGGTCCGACGCTCTGCGGTTCGCTTCGCTCGCTGTGACCAGCTCACGGGTGGACTTTCACCTCCAAGATCGCGCCCATGCCGGGCGCACAAACAAAACGGCGACCAGAGATGGTCGCCGTTTTCGTGCGGGGTGCCGACGCGGCTATTGGACTTCGAGCGCTTGCACGATGGTCTTGCAGTCGGCGACTTCCGAGCCGTTTTTGGCGTCGCCTGAGCAGCGAATGAGCCCGCGGCAGTTCTCAAGCGCCAGGTCTTTGTCGAGGACGGACTTGTAGTACTTGGCGAGCTGGTAGTGGGCGAGGCAGATGCCGTTGTCGAGCTTGAGCGCGTTTTCGCATTCGGTCACGGCCATCTCGTTGAGCCCCTTGTCGAACAACGCGAGGCAGAAGCCGTAGTGGCCCTGGGCGTAGCCGGGGTTGGCGACGAGCTGGTCCATGTACTTCTTGAGCGCTTCGCTCTTCAGCTGCGAGCCCTGGTACGCGAGCTTGAGCTCGGCAGAGCAGATGGGGTCGGTCTTGTCGGCGGCAAGGCACTGGATGAAGTGAAACAGCGACTCGTCGTAGCGCGCGCCGGCCAAATAGAGGTGGCCGAGGTTGCCCTGGCAATCCTTGTTGGTGTCGTCGATCTCGATGCAGCGCACGAGGTACTTCTCAGCGTCGTTCATGAAGTCGCGACGACGGTTCTCGGTGTCAGCACCAGCCGCGCGCGCCATCATGATCACGCCCATGTCGCCGTAGCTGCCCGCGTGCGTCGGGAAGAGTTCGAACATGCGGCGGTAGTGGGTTTCGGCGGTCTTGTAGAAGGGCTCGGCCTTCTTGTAGGTGGCGCGGATGACGTCGAGGTTCGTCTCGCCGCCGAGCTTGGCCACGATCAACTGCCCCTGACGCAGGTTCGCGAGGGCAAGGTTGTAACGACCGTCGGGGTAGCGCGGGTCGACTTCGATCGCGCTCTCGAAGAAGCGGCTGGCCTCGGTGTAGCGGCCGTTTTTGAACTCGATGACGCCGATGTTGTTGCGCGCCTGACCAAAGTCGTTGTTCTCGCGCACGGCCTTGATGAAGTAGCTGCGCGCACGTTCGTCGTCGCCACGGCCGAACCACACCAGCCCCAGCGCGTTCAGGCATTCGGCATTGCGCTCGTTGAACTCAAGGCAAATCTCGCACCGCGTTTCAGCGGCGTCGAGGTCGCCCTTCATCTGGTTCTCGACGCAGGCGCGCTCCTGGATGAGCTCCTGCTGCCCGCGTGGCGCGGTGTCGCCGCACAACGCGGCCGTCAGCAGGGGCAACAACAGCAGCGGCAAAAACAAGCGAGCGCGCATGGCGAGCACCCTGAGCACAAAGAAAAGCGCACGAACACGTGGGCAGTATCGGGCAAAGCAGGGCAGATGTTTCGTCATCGTCGCCGACATCGTCAACGGCGCATCGGTCCGCGCACCGAATCAATTGATTGGCGGGGAAGTTTCCCCGCCCGCCCCTCAAAGCCATTCGCCTCGGCGACAAAACCGCAAAGCCGGTTTCTCTTCGAGGCTCAATTGATCGGCGGGGAGGCGTCCCCGTCCGCCCCTCAGGAGACTCGCCTCGGCGACAAAACCGCAAAGCCGGTTTTCTCTTCGAGGCTCAATGAGCCGCCGCGCCGATCTGTCGTCGACGACGGCGATGACACGCCGTCGCGTGCGGTGTAGCGAAGCGCCATGATTGCCCTGCTCGCTGCGTTGGCTCTTGCGTCCCAGGCCCCCGTCGAGGCGCTGCCATCGCCTGCCCCCGACGTCGAGGCCACGCCTGCACCCGGCGTCGACGCCGCGCCAGCTGCTGCCCCTGTCGAGGTCACGCCGGCTCCAGCCGCCCCGGTGGGCTTCGCCCCTGCCCCAACGAGCGTGCCCGACGCTGTCCCCTCCGCACCACGCCCGCAGGGCACCATGGTGCGTCGCTCGCTGGCGTCGACGGTGTGGCCGGTGGAACCGGCGTTTTCGGCGGGGTTTTCGCCGGCCCCCGAAGCCTTCTTGCCGTGGGCCGGGGTCTCGCTGTTTGTGCCGGTGGTGCCGGGCCTTGGGCCCGTCGTCGTGGCACGCGGGGTCACGGGCGGCGTGGGCAGCGCGAGCCTTGTCGAGGGCCTCGTCGGCGCGGGCCCTGCGGTCGAGAGCATGTTTGGCAACTTGCGCGGTCGCGCCGCACTCACCCCGGCGCTGCGCATCACGTCGGTCACCGGCAGCGAAGCGAGTGCTGACAACGTCACAAGCGCGGGCTTCGCCGTGATCGTACCGCTCGAAATTGGTGTGCCGCTGGGCGGGGGCGTGAGCTTCACCGTGTCGGTCGAGCCGGGCGTCACCACGGCCGTACCGGCCACCGTCGACGGCACAAGCCTGCGCTTGCGCGATCGCTTCTTCCTGCTGGTGGGTGGCGGTCTTACCTTCGGCGGACCGGTCGACTGACGCTGCAACAGTTCGAAACACGCAGAAAAACGACCACCGGACGGTGGTCGTTTTGTTTACACGCGCGCTGCTCAGCGCTCGACAATCCCGTCGAAGAAGCGGCGATAGCGCGTCGTGGCGTACTCCCAGATCTTCGCCACGTCGATGTTGCGCGCATTCACGCCCGAAATTTTCGCGTCGAACCAGCCGGCGGTTTCGGCGGTTTTGTCGGCGGCGGTCGGGTCAACGCCGCGCAGGGCGATGGTCTTGGTCATCGGCGCGTTCTTGATCACCGTCGAGGCGACGAGGGCTGCTTCCTCGAGCAGTTTCTTCTTTTCGATCCCCAACCACGACACACGCACGAGCACGTGGGTGGGGTCGGTGGCGTCGAGCTCGTAGAACGTGATGCGACCCGGCAGTGCCTTGTCGAGTGCGGCCTTGAGCTCGGTGTTCACCTGCGTGTGGATGGCCTCGCACGTCGAGCCGGCCGCCGACCCCTTGGCGACCGCCGCCTGCAACACGGCGGGCTTCACCTTGGCGAGCTTGGCGATTTTGGCGTCGCGGTCTTTCTCTTTCAGCTTCTGGAGTTCGGGCTTGGCCGAGGCGTCGAGGAAGCCACAGTAGAGGCGGTATTCGTCCTCGGTGAGGTCGACCGCGGCGACGGCGGGCATGGCAGCAAGCGAGAGGGCGGTAGCAGCAAGCAAACGGCGCAACATGAACGCGGCTCCTCGTGGCAGGGACGTCAGCGACGCGGACCTTAGCGGTCCCGCAACTGCAGTCGTCAAGCGTCGACGTCGGCCGAAGCATCCGCATTCGAACCGACGGGTTGAAACGGCGCGGACAACTGGCCGTGTCCGGGGGAGGCGCGCCGCGAAAAACTGGGCTACGCCTGCCTGCATGAAGTGGATCTCCGGCCTCGCCCTGCTGTGTGCTCTTCCTGCGTTGGCGCAAGCCACGTCGACGCCACCGTCGCTCGCCGCGGCCCCCGCTGGCCTCGTCGCCCGCGCCGTGCGCGACACGATGCTCGACGCGCGTTGGTTGGCCACCGACCCCACCTTCGCTGGAGCTGACGACGTCGTCGTGCGCGGCCAACGCGTTGGCCAGCAGGTGGTCGTTCGTGCACAGCCCCGCGTCTCTGGCATCGTCGTTGAGGGTGCTGACCGCGTCGTCCTCGTCGACGACAATGGCCTGTCGCGCATCGGCAGCCAGAGCCGCAGCCAGAGCCGCAGCCTCGTGCCGCAGCAGGCGTTCTCGCTGCAGGCCCACGACGCCATCTGGTCGGCCAACACCGCCGTGCGCGGCAGCATGTTCACCGACATCAGCGTCGAGCGCATCGAGGGTCTGGCCCAGCAGGTGTGGTTGTCGACGTCGAGCGGGCTGCGGCCGGCGTGGCGCGTGCGCCTGCCCACGTGGCAGCTCGAAGACCTGCGCGATGTCTGGGTCGACGGCAGCACCGGCGACGTCATCAAGTCCGAGCAGGTCGCCCACTTCGGCTCCGTCTGCGGCGACGGCCGGTGCGTCTCCGGCGAGGAAGACGTCGACAGCTGCCCTGCCGACTGCCTGCCTGCTGAAGGCGAGGGCGAGGGCGAGGAACCTGTCGGCCCCGCGCCGACGTCGGCCCGCGCTTTCGACGGTGCTCCGCCTGGAAACGCGAACACGCCAGCGCAACTCGCCGCAGCCCTTGTCGACGTCGAACTCGGTGATTTGCTGCCCGCCCGCATCGGCGATCCGCTGCGCGGCTACCACTTCGAAACGTCGAACTGCTGCAAGTACGTCGTGTGCAACGACGGCGGCGATGACTGCCTGCAAACCATCCCCGAGGGCCAGCTCGCCGTCGACGTCGCCACCTGCGCCACACAAGACGACATCGACGCTGGCATCGCCGTCGAAAGCGTGATCCAGCCACCAAACGGCATCCCGCGCGACTCGCTGCCGATCCCCGCGAACCTCATCAACTTCGTGCCCGATCCGGTGTTCGTGAAGATCTCGTTTTGCGCCGAGATCCCGCGTGCGCACTCGGTGGCCGCCACGGCCGACGCCCCTGCCGGCTGGTACTTCAGCCCCGTCGACGGCGACCGCAACTCGCCCAACAAGTGCGGCACCGACGGCGCCGATCCGGTCGGCTGCGCGGCCGAAGAAGACGCCTTCGCCGAGGTGCAGGTCTACGCCACCACCCAGGTCTTCTTCGAGCACATCCGCACCGTGCTCGACGACAACGCCTTCTGCCTCGGTGGGCAGTCGCAGCAATGCGACGACGACGGCAACGCCGTGCTCGACGACGCCGGCCAGCCAGAGCGCCCCTTCCACATCGCCACCAACGTGCTGTTTCCGGCGTTTGACCTCACCGCCCTTGGCCAACAGCTCGTCGGCGGCAAGGGAGCCACCGCGGGCAACCCCGTCGTGATCGACGACTTCCAGCGCCTGCCGAACGCCGCGTTCGTTCCCGCGCTCGAAGGCGGCCCGGTGCAGATTCCTACGGAACTTTCGGCACTTGCGTCACTCTTCAGCCGCCCATTCGACAGCAACGTCTACTTCCAGGGCAGCCGCGACTTCGCCTACGACGGCGACGTGGTCCGCCACGAATTCACCCACGCCATCGTGCACAGCTTCGTGCCAGGCCTTGCCTCGCTTGGTCGCGACAGCCAGGGCGGCCACGCTGAGAGCGGCGCGCTGAACGAGGGCTGGGCCGACTACTTCTCGTCGAGCTTTGCGGGCAACCCCACCGTCGGTGACTACGCCGGCCAGGGCCTCAACGGTGCCGAGATCGGCCTGCGCAACAACGACAACGACAAGCGCTGCCCCGAGAACATCGTTGGGCAAGTCCACAACGACTCTGAACACTGGGCCGGGGCGTTGTGGTCGATCCGTACTGAGCACGTCAGCAACGGTGGCGACGTCAACGCCCTCGATCGCGCGCTGCTCTTGGCGCTGTCGCAGGCCGACAACGACGAAGACATGACCCGTGCCGCCGCCCGCGTCGTCACCGCCCTTGAAGCGCTCGACCCCGAGCTCGCCACGTTTGCCACCGCCGAGTTCGCCGATCGCGGCGTGAGCAACTGCGTGCGCGTGTGGCCGTTGTCGACGGTGAACGCTGCCGGCGACGACATCGACGTCACCCCGAAGGACTCGCTGGCCCAGCTCGGCCTCGCCGATGTGGGTGTTGCCAACTTCGCGCCGTCGGTGCTGCAGTTCCGCGTCGAAGTGCCAGCAGCTTCGGCCGGCTTCGAGCTGTCGTGGTTGCAGGTCGGCGGTGGCAGTGCGCTTGGCGGCAGCGGTGGTGAAGCGCCCATGTCCGTCGTCGTCACCGAGGTCACCGATGCTGGCGCTGACGCCCGCATCGACTGGCGCTACGAAGGTGCCAACGACAACCAGGCAGCCCCCTACACCAGCGCTGGCGAGGGCATCGTGTTCGATCCCGCCACGTCGGGCGCGTTGCTCGGCACCGCCGACGCCAACGGTGCGCAGGCGGCCACGTTCACGCACACGCTCACGCCCGGCTGCGCCACGCGCAGCTTTGTCGTCGCCATTGTGGCCCTCGACAGCGGCGCCACGTTGTCGAACATCTCGGTCGCCAATGCGGCCGGCGAAGCCGACTGCACCGCGGGCGAAGGTGAAGGCGAAGGCGAAGACGTCGTCGACGAAGGCTGCGATTGCTCCACCGGCCGGCCGTCGTCGCTGGTGCCGGTGGCGTTGGTGCTGCTGGCCCTTCGTCGTCGTCGCCGTCGCTGACCCTGGTGGGCGCGGCCGGGTCGCTGGCCGCGCTCCTGCATCTCTTTGATTTTACGACGGTTTCCGGCGCCAACGGAGGCCGTGCTGCCTGCTCGCCCGGAGCGCTCGAAGCATGAGTTCAGCCGTGCAATGCCCAACGCTCGTGTACGAGGTGATCCCCGATCACTTCGCCGGCGGCGCTGGTGTTCCGCTTGTGGCCATCCGCGAGCACCTGGGGCACATCGCCAGCCTCGGCGTCGACGCGCTCGCCCTCACCCCCCTGCTCCCCGGCCACGACCCGCTGCGCCTGCACACCCGCAGCTTCGACGGCATCGACCCGGCCCTCGGCACCGAAGCCGACCTCACGGCGTTGTGCGAAGCCGCTGCCGGCGTGGGCATCCAGGTGGTGCTCATGGGCGTGTTCGACCACGTCTCCGACGAGCACCCGTGGTTCGTCGCCGCCCGCGAGCAAGAGGTCGACGACCGCCGCTTCCCGCCTGAAGAACGCACCCGCGCCTTCTTCTCCTTCGGCGACAACCTCCGCCACGGCTACGCCTGCCGCGACGGCAGCGCCCACGAACCCGAGCTCGAGCTCGCCCAGGTCGAGGTGCGTCGCCGCCTGTTCACGGGCGAAGACAGCGTCATCCACCGCTTCATCGAGCTGGGCGTGTCGGGCTGGCGCATCCTGCGGGCCGAGCAGGTCGGCTACTCGATCTTGCGCGAGCTGCAGCGCGCGGTGCGCACGTCGGCGGGCCCGCACTTCCTCGTCGGCGACATCAAGGGCTTCGCCGACCGCTACCAGCGCGACGGCCTGCTCGACGCCATCGTCAACCACTACGCCCGCGAAGCCGTGCTCGCGTTTTTGAAGGGCGAAATCCCGGCGCGCCAACTGGCCCGCGTCGAGCGCGACCTGCAGGCCGCCTACGGCAAAGCCCTGGCCCGCGCCTGGATGACCCTGTCGGACCACGACACGCCCCGGCTGCCCGTCCTGCTCCCGGATGGGGCCCGCGTGCGATTGGCCACCCTGTTGGCGTACACGCTGCCTGGTTGCGCCCACGTCTTCTTCGGCGAAGAAGTCGGCATCGCCCAAAGCCACGCCCTGCCCGCGGGCACGCCCATGCTGTGGAACGAGGCCATGTGGGACAAGCCCACCCTCGGCTTTCACCGCCGTCTGGGGGCGTTGCGGCAAGCGCGCGCCGCGTTGCGCACGGGCGACTTCGTCGATCTCACGCCCGAGGGCGAGTACGAGGTCTTCGCCTTCGCCCGCGTCACCCTCGACCCGCGCGACACCGTCGTCGTCGTCGTCAACCGCTCCGAGCGCGCGCAAACCCGCAAGCTGTTCGCCCCGATGAGCGACCTGCCCGACGGCCTCTCGTTGCGCGACATCCTGAATGCCGACAGCGGCGGCCGGCGCGTGCGCGTCCGGTCGGGTTCGCTGCACCTCGAGGTCGAGCCCTCGGGAGCAGTGCTGCTCGTCCCCGACGACGAAGACGAAACCATGCGCCGCTTCTTCCGCGGCTACTGAGTCACACAGCGAAGACGATTGAAGCCTTCGATGTACGTCTTCGCGAGTGCAGCCGGCCGTGGATTGTGCGTCTTTTTCAAGTACGCCTTGGGAGCTTGGAAGCCGCAGCTCGTGCGCCTGCGCGCATGCCGCCGCAAGCTGTCCGCCGTCGCCTGCTGCAACGCTTTATTGTACAGATGAAATGCCGATATCTTCGCGATATCTAGCACGCCTGATCAATCAGCTCCCATCGCGGGCATCACGGCCGCCCACGCGCCGCTGATGGCGTGACCCAGCCGCAGCTGTTCCACGGTCGATCCAAGCCCGGTCGCCCAGGCCTTTGGCCCTGAGCTGAGCGATGGCGATGGCGATGGCGATGGCGATGGCGATGGCGATGGCGACGGCGATGGCGACGACGACGACTTCCGGCTCGAGCATCGAGATCTCTTGATCCGCCTCAAGGGATTCGTGGCGCCAACCGATGAACTCCGGGAACCGAATGCAACGCAGGAAGACGCAGGAAGCACGCATGAAGACGATCGGAAGTGCACCATGAGCGAAATGCAAACCACGCGAGGTTCGCGTCTTGGCGCCGTCTTCTTTCCTGCCACCTGGGTGCTTGAGCGTCTGAGCTATGCCCCCAAGTTCCTGGCCATGGGTCTCCTCTTCTTCCTGCCAGTCGTGTACCTCGGCTACCTGCAGTTCGATGTAAATAATACGCAATATGAATTCAACACCAAAGAGAGTATCGGCGTCACCTATGTGAAGCCCGCCAGTAGCCTATTGTACGCCATCAACCGCTACCGCGTGGCTGTGACCACCGGCAGCCGCGTGGCCGAAGAACGCGCCGCCGTCGATGCCCAACTGCGTAGCCTCGGTGAAGTCGATGCCCGCTACGGCGACGAGAACGCCCTCACTGGTCTGAAGACCACACCGCTGTACGTTCAAATCCACAACAGCTGGGAGTCGATCAAGACGTCGACCGACGATGCCGACGCACGCGTCGACACGCTGAGCGCCATGGTATCGAAACTCATCCTCGACCATGCGTGTAACTTCTCAAACCTTATGCTTGATCCTGATCTTGACACTTATTACATGATGGATGCCTTCTGCATCAAGCTTCCACTGCTCTCTGAAGTCATTTCAGACGAAGCGGCGCTCAACCTGCGCGGCATCAAGAACGCCCGTTTGACCCGAAACGAACACATCGACCTCGCCGGTCTCTACCGCAGCATGATGTCAACGACGACGGACCTGGTCGCTCTGAACGCAGAGGTCATCTACAAGGAAACCAAGGACCCGGCGGTTCGTCCGACGCTTCAGCCCTTCTTCGACAACACCAAATCCCGCATCGAGTCCTATGGCGCCGCTGTGCGTCGCGAGTCTCTTGAGCCAGACAACCTGGTGCAGACGGCGGCGGCCGCCAGCGACAACACGCTCGCCGCCCTCGAGTCCGTGCATAGCCTGTACGACGCCTTGGCACCCCAACTCGACAAGTTGATCATGGCACGTGCGAGTTCCAAGTACCTGCAACCGCGGAACTTCGGCCTTTTCACCGTCATCGCCGCGGTGCTGTTGCTCGCCTATCTTTTCATTGCGCTGTACCTGTCAGTCACAAGATCTGTGTCCGCGGCGCTCCGACTCGCCGAGGCCGTCGCCTCTGGCGACCTCCGCACGAAGATCGATCCGAGCGGCCGGGACGAGGCGGGTCAGCTCCTGCGGGTCCTGGGGGCCATGAACACAAGCCTGGTGGCCCTCGTGAGCGACGTCCGCCGCAACGCCGACGGCGTGGCGGGCACGAGCATCCAGATCACCGAGGTCGCCGCGGATCTCAGCAGGCGCACCGAACAGCAGGCGGCTGCGCTCCAGGAGACCTCGGCCACCATGGCAGAGCTCGACGCGACCGTGCGCCAGAACGCGGACAACGCCCGACAGGCCAACCAGCTCGCGTTGGCCGCGACGGGTACCGCCGAGGAAGGCGGGACGGTGATGGGGCGCGTCATCGAGACCATGCAGGGCATCAACGAAGAATCCAAGAAGATCGCCGACATCATCAGCGTGATCGACGGGATCGCCTTTCAGACCAACATCCTTGCCCTCAACGCCGCGATCGAGGCCGCCCGCGCAGGCGAACACGGCCGGGGCTTCGCGGTCGTCGCCTCCGAGGTCGGCAACCTCGCCGGCCGCTCGGCGGACGCCTCGAAGGAGATCAGACGCTTGATCACCACGAGCGTCCAGCGCGTCGAAAATGGCAGTGCGCTCGTCGCTACCGCAGGCACGACGATGCAGCAGATCGTGGTCTCGATCCAGCACGTCTCGAGAATGCTGGCAGGAATCAGCAGCGCGAGCGTGCAGCAGAGCGCGGCTGTCGCCCAGGGGAGCCAGGTCATGAATCAAATGGAGCGGACGACCCAACAAAACGCGTCGTTGGCCGAAGAGAGCGCTGCGGCCGCGGGGAACATGACCACACAGGCCGAGAATCTGGTGCGCGTTGTTTCTGCATTCAAGCTCGAACACGACGAAGCCGTGACCGCCCCTCGTAGCGCGCCGCGCGCCGCTCAGACGCCTGTTCGCCCGCCAACGAAGACGACGGCTTTGCCAGCATCTCCGTCCGCCGGGTTGGGCCTGCCACTCGAAGGCCGAGCGCCCGCTCGCAACGGAGCCCCTCCGGCTCCGGCGGCATCGTCGCCTCAGGCGATGGACGCCGCGATGTCGGCGCCCGGTGCCCCGTTGGCCTTCGAGGAGATGTGATGCTCTCTCGATTGGGCACCCCACTCCGTGCGGCACCGTTTGCGGACGCCGACTTCGAGACCCTGCAGCGCCTCGTGCTGCGGGTCTGCGGGATCCGGATCCAGGAGCATCGCCGGCCCGCCCTTGAGCCCCGCGTCGGCAACCGGCTCAAAGCCCTCGGGCTGACCTCGTACCAGGACTACTTCGCATACGTCGCCCAGCCCGGCAGCGACGAGGCGGAGCTGCGGGAGCTGATAAACCTCGTCACCATCAACCTCACCCAATTCTTCCGGGAGCCACACCACTTCGACTTCCTCCGGGATCGCATCGTTCCGGCTGCCCGCGCCCGCTTCGCCAACGGGGATCCGACGCCGCTGCGCATTTGGTGCGCTGCGTGCTCCACCGGGCAGGAGCCGTACTCCATCGCGATGACGGTGCTCGCGGCGTGGCCGGGAGTTGCCGAGAACCTGGAAATCCTCGCGACCGACATCGACACGGCGGTGCTGACGACGGCGGCGGAGGGTGCCTACTCAACAGAGAACGCCGCGCAGCTCCCTGAGCGGTATCGCCGGGCGTTCCTCCAGCCGGGGCCGGCGGGCATGTGGCGCGTGACCGACGACGTGCGCGCCAGGGTCAAGTTTGTGCGGATGAACCTCACCGCGCCCAAGCGGCCACTGACACGTCGGTTCGACGCGATCTTCTGCCGTAACACCCTGATCTACTTCGATCTCCCGATGCAGCGCGCGGTCATCGAGCGGCTCGTCGGTTGTCTCGAGCCCGACGGGCACCTGCTCATCGGGAACGCTGAGACACTGCTCGGCCTCGAAGACAGCCTCGTCTCGGTGGCACAAACAGTCTACGCCCGCCCCCCGCCCGGCCCCCCCCCCCCCCGGTGGCCGGCCCCCCCCCCCCCCCCCCCGCCCCCCCCCCCCCCCCCCCCCCCCCCCCCCCCCCCCCCCCGCCCCCCCCCCCCCC
>JBIKRQ010000203.1:0-11519 GCA_044349155.1 Myxococcota bacterium | reverse complement strand
GGCCATCTCGGCCATGGTGGTGCCAATCTCGCGTGGAGTTGGTGTGCAGCGAAACCCTGTCGTCGTCGTTGTCGTTGCCCTGGTGCTGCTGCACGCGCGCGTCGCACAGGCCAGCGAGCCCGCCACCGTCGCCGAACCCGCCGCGTGTCGTGGTGCCCTCGACGCCGTGCACAGCGCTGATGTCCACTGTGCGTCGCCCGCGAAGGTCGTTTCCGTCGTCGCGGCCGATGCCGTCGTCGTTGAAGCGCCGCCGGCACGCGACCCGCGCATTTTTCCGGGCGAGCTGGCGTTTGGTGCGGCCATCGCGGCTGCGGCGGGCGGCGCCACGTTGGCAGCGACGTCGTGGGCGCCACCGGCGTCGGCAGAACTCGCCACGGGTTTGCAGATCGGCGGCCTCGCCGCGGTCGGGTTGTCGGGGTTGCTCGCGGGAGCTGCGGTCAGCTTCTGGGCGTTCAATCCAACGACGGGGGCGCTGCAGTTGCCGTTGTTTGAAGGGGAGCCGCGCTGATGCACACCGGTCGCCTGCTCGTCGTCGTTGCGCTGTGGTCGTCATCGCTGTTGGCAAAATCACCAGCACCTGAGCCCGAAGCAGCAGAACCACCCGCCGACGTTGCTGCAGAAGACGTCGACGCCACAGACGACAGCGAGCCGCTGCGCGCGATCACGTTGTTGCCACTCGTGCCTGGCCGCACCGTCACGAGCAAGCAGGCCAAGGGCATCACGGCGCGCGTGCGCGAAGCGTTGGTGGCTGTCGCCGAAGAAGGCGCTGTGCGCTTGCTGCCCGAGACGCGTGACGACGACAAAGTCGTGCGCCGGTGCGCCGCCGATGTCGACTGCTATCGCGATGTCGCCAAAGCCCGCGGTGCCGATCGCCTCGGTTTCGGCACTGTGGAAGTCGAAGAGGGCGGTGGTCTGCGCGTCACGCTGCAGCTGACATCGTCGTCGTCGACAGCGCATACCGCGGTGTTTGCCGGCGAGCGTACCGATGACCTGACGCGCTTCGACCGCCTCGCTCGCGAAGCCTTCGCCGAAGAATCGCTGCGCGGCGATCTCGTGCTCGAAGGCCAGCCCGGTGATGCCGTCTTCGTCGACGGACGTCGTCGTGGCACCATCGATGCGTCCAAGCAGTACCAGCAGCCACGCCTGCGCGAGGGCAAGCACCAGGTCGAGGTGCGCCGAACGGCGGGCCAGCACGGCACGCGCTACGAGCCGTTCACGCGAGAGGTCACGATTACGCACCGCGAGACCACGACGGTGAAGGCGTTGTTGTTGCCGCTTGAGTCGACCGCGGCCCTCGCTACAGAACCCGACGCAGCGTCGTCGGGTCCGCCGCTGGGACCGGTGGTCACCGGTGGTGCAGGTGCCGCGTTGTTGGTGGCGGGCGGCGTGTTTGGCGTGTTGGCGCTGACCACAAGCACCGAGGTCGAAGAGCGCGCCGAGCAACAGCAGCTCGTGTTTCCGCGCGACAGCGGGCTCGTGCAGCAGGGCCGCACCTTCGCACTCGTCTCGACGATCACGTTGGCGGCGGGCGTGCTCGGCGCTGGTGGTGGCGTGGCCTGGTGGTTCTTGACGCCCGCACCCACCGAAGACGTCGACGACGCGGCAACGGTTGGAGGTGCGCGATGAAAGCCAACGCAAGGGTGCTCGCGTTGTTCGCTGGCATGGGCTCGGTGACGTTGTCGTCGTGCCTGTTTGCGCCGAGCATCGAAGACGATGGCTATGTCGCTTGCACGTCCGACGCCGATTGCGGTGCGGGTCGCAGCTGTGCGGTGGATGTGGGGTTGTGTGCGCCGCCGCCGTGGCGCGACGCGGATTTCCTGCAACGACAAGCGATCGTCGTCACAAACGGCTCAGAAACCGACATCGCCGCGGGCGTCACGGTGCCCATCACGGTGGGCGGACCAGCCCCTGTGCTCGCGCTCGACGGCGTGTTGGCCGATGCCCGCTACGCGAACTACGACCCCGCCAGCAGCGCCTGGAACGACGTGCCCGTCTACCGCGACCTCGCCAGCGATCGCTTCACGGTGTGGGCGCCCCTGTCGCGTCCGTTGCCCGCGGGCCGCAGCGACGTGCTCGTGTGGCTCGAGCAGAGCACCGAGGCCGGCGTGCCCACGTTCCTCGATGCACCAGCGCAGGCCTTCGCCTTGTTCGACGAGCTTGATGTCTTTCCCGCCGACGAGGTGGGCGGCGACCGCTACGTGATCAACGCCCCGGGGGCGGCCACCGTGGGCATCGGTGAAAGCAAAATCACCGTGCCCGACAACGTCGGTGTGGTGTGGCGTGCGGGCTTTGTGCCGCCCGTCAGCGTCACCATCGCGGCCCGCGTCAACGGCCTTACCTGCACCGAGGTCTTTGTCGGCGTCACGGGGGCTGATGCGGTGGGCTTCAATCCGCCGTCGGCGGGCTTCTTCATCGCCAACGACCTGCAGGCCAACGCCGACGTGTACCCCACGGCCACGTCGCAGCGACCTGCCGAGATGGCGCCAGCGAAGTTCCTAGTCGAGCAGCCCACCGCACTGCATCGCTTCACCATCGACGTGCAGGGCACCGCGGTGCGCTTGTCGATCGACGACGTTGTGTTCGACGAACGCGACGATCTCGACCAGCCCTTCGCCGACGACGCACCGCTGTTTCCGACGGTGCAGGTGGGCGGCGCGTGCTCCCTCGACGTCGAAACGGTGTGGGCCACAGCGCTGCCAATCACACGACCGACGCTGAAGGCCGAAGCTGTCGTCGGCCTGAACATCACCTACTGAGCGCTGCTGTCGTCGTCGTGAGCTGGCTGCTGCTACGGGGCGACAGGGCACGCGGCGTTGCCCTCGGCAGTGGGCAGCAGCTCGACGGTGATGGCCAACTCGGTATCGCGCTCGCGCGAAAACGGTCCAGCGCAGCCGCGGCCCACGAAGCCGGCTTCGTCTTCGCAGGCTTTTGGATCGAGCTCGAGACACCCCGCCACGTCGACGGAGAACGACGTGCGCGGCGGTACCGCAGCGAACGATTCGTCGGGGATGGCTTCCACGTTGAACACGCCTGCTTCGATGGTGTCGCCGTCTTTCACGGGAAAGCTGAAGCGCAGAAACGACGGCGCCACCGTCAATGCCTCGTTGCGCGTGACCGCGATGGTGACCTGCGGCTCGGCAGCACAACTGCTCAAGGCAAACGCAGCCAGCACGGCGACACCGATGGACTCACAGGCCGCTGACGTCGATGCCATAGGTAAACCCCGTGTCTTTCTTCTGCTCGTTGCCCAGGTAGTTCAGCACGCCAAGGCCGACGCCCACGGCGACGACCACGCCGCCTGCGATACCACCCACGATCAGCGGCACATTGGGCGCATCACTCTCGGTGAACACGGCTTTCGGATTGCCAGCACCCTGCAGGAATTCCGTGCGCAGCAGGGCGACGTTGTCGTCGACACCGACCCAGCCATCGTTCGTGCGCGTCATCGCGGCTTCCACCAACGCGAACATCGCCTTTTCGCGCGGGCCGTCTTTCACGGGCAAGCGCGTGCCCACGACGGCGTCGAGCTGGCCGCGCGTCACGCGGGCACACAGCACCTGCTCGGTGGCCCCATACGGCACAACGACGACGACGAACGTGATGTCGGCAACGTCGCGCGCGAGGTTGGTGAACTCGCGCTTCGTGATCGGTTCGCGCAACGCGCGCGTGAGCAGGGCTGCCGTTTCGGCCTGCGGTGAACCCAAACGCGCCGAGACGCGCGCGCCATCAGCACCAACGACGACGCGCTCGCTGTAGGTGCGGCCTTCGTCGTCGACGAGCACGTAGTGAATGCCAGGGCTCACGTCGACCGCGACGGGAGCGCGTCCCGCGGCACGACCATCGACCAACACCCGTGCCCCCGGCGGACGGCTCAGCACCTCGAGGACGGCGGGGCGCACGCGCTTTTGCGCCTGCCGCAACGCCGCCACGCGCGCGACGAGGGCTGCAGAGGCGACGGGTTCGGCGGGCGCGTAGTCGGGATCGACGGCGAGCACCTGCGACAGCGACACGTCGGCGGCGGGCACGTCTTTGGCGCCCAGTTGGGCCTCGGCGACGACGACGAGGAGCTGGCGATAGCGGGCCCAGGCATCGTCGCTGTCGCTGTAGGCGAGGGACTTTTCAAACAGCTGCAACGCATCGACGGCGGCGCTGCGGGCTTCGCCGTATTCGGCCTGCGCAAACGAGGCGGTTGCGTCGTCGACACGCTGGGAAAACGCCTGCAGGGCGATCTCGAGCCGGTTGTCGGTCACCACGGCGGCGACGGGCACCGCGACGGAAATCCCGCGTTCGGCGAACAGGCGGCCCAGCTCAAGCTTGGTGCGTTGCACGCGATTGACGTCGACAGGGCCGCGGCTCACCGCACCGGCGTACACGGGGGCCGTAGAGGTGGCGGCCGCCGCAGGGGCCTGCGCGGGCGACGACAAAGCGAGGGTCAGCAGGGCAATGGCGAACACGCTGGGCATTCTGCCGGGGAAACCTTGATTGCCAAAGCCCCGACAGCAATCATCCCGCTTGTGAACGACGACGCCGACGACAACCAGAACGACACCCCCGAGCGGCTCGGTCGCTACGAACTCGTGCGCCGCATTGGCAAAGGCGGCATGGGCGAGGTGTTTTTGGCCAAAGCGCAAGGGGCGCGTGGCTTCGAAAAACACGTCGCGATCAAGCGGATCCTGCCGCAGTACTCAGAGAACAAGCACGTCGTGAACATGCTCGTCGACGAGGCGCGCATCTCGGTGCTGTTGAACCACCCAAATGTGGTGCAGGTCCACGAACTCGACGAAGACGACGGCAGCCACTTCATCGTCATGGAGTACGTCGACGGGCACGCGGTCTCGCGGCTGATTCGTCGTCTGAAAAAGCGCGGCGAGCGCATGGACCCGCTCATCGCCGCGTACATCCTGATTCAGGTGCTCGAGGGCCTGCACGCGGCGCACACGCAGAAGGATGCGTCGGGGCAACTTGCCGGCATCATCCACCGCGACGTCAGCCCGCAAAACGTGCTGTTGTCGATGACGGGGCAGGTCAAGGTCATCGACTTCGGCATTGCGCGCGCGCGCGACCGCCTCGAGGCCACGCAGGGCAGCCAGGTCAAAGGCAAGCTGCGCTACATGGCGCCCGAGCAGATCAAGCCATCGCTGGGAGGGGCTGCGGGCATCGACCACCGCGTCGACGTTTTCGCTGCGGGCATTGTGTTGTTCGAGATGCTCGCGATGCGGCAGCGCTTTCCGCAAACGGGCGATATCGAGATCATCGACGCCATCCTCGAGTCCGACGTGCCCGACCTGTACCGCGAAGGTCTCGTCGACGAAGCGATGATGGAGATCCTTGAAACCGCCCTGCAGCGTGAGCGCAAGCGTCGCTACAAAGATGCGGCCGCGTTTGCTGCAGCGTTGCGCGGCTACCTCTACGCGCGCGATCCCGCCTTCAACGGCGAGCGCATCGCCCGCCTGATGCGCCGCACGTTCACCGACGAGGTCGAAGAAGACGCCGTCGTCGACGAACCGGCACCGATGCCGTCGGTCAAGCGCGGCAAGGTCACCGTCAAGCCCGCCCGCGCGCCGCCCACGCCGCTGCACGATCAAGGCAGTCGCGACGAAGAAACGCGTACGCAATTTCGACCACCCGTCGTCGTGGAGCCTGCTGCCGCGCGGATCGAGCGTGCGGCACCAAAGGCGCAACGTCTCTCGCTGCCGCGGCCACCACCAGCGTTGTTGATTGGCGCGGTCGTTGGCGCGTTGGTCCTCGTTGGTATGGGCTTCCTCGTGCGGTGGTTGATGCGACCGCAGCAGCTCAACGTCGACGGCACGCCCACTGTTGCGGCTGTGGCACCACCGCCGCCGATCACCAACGAGCCACCACCACCGCCCCCGCCGCCATCGCCGGGCGACGCGTTGCAGTTCGTCGTCGAGGTGGTGCCGGCCACGGCCCACATCTCGCGCGCGTGGCAGCCCGATCCAAAGTACGTTTCGCCCGCGCGTCTCGAGGTCAAACAGGGCGAAACGCTGGAGCTGCAGTTCGACGCCGAGGGCTACGAGCCGCTGCGCAAAACCTTCGTCGTCGACGGTGCGAACCCGCGCGTGCAGGTGCAGATGGTGCCAATCCCGATGCCACTGCTGGTGCGGCCGGTGCCGCGTGATGCCGAGGTCGTCGTCAACGGCAAGCCCTGGCGCCAGGGCATGACGGTGAACCCCGGCGACAACCTCACCATCACGGTGACGCACCCGTTTTACTTCGAGACCACAAAGACGCTGGTGGTGAAGCCAGCACAGCAGCTGCTCATCGACATCACCCTCGACGAGAAAACATCGACGCCGAAGCAAGCCGTCGTCGACAATCCGGCCATCACCACGGGGACGGTTGTGGTGCACTCCAACCCGAAGGGGGCCGAGGTCTTCGTCGACGGGGCAAACCAGGGCACCACCCCGGTCGACCTGAAGGTGTCGCCGGGGCAGCACCGCGTCACGGTGCGCGGCACGGGTGCGGAAACCACGTTCGCCGTCGACGTCGCCGTGGGTGAGCGCCTCGAGCGCACCGTCAACCTGGAGTAGTGCTGACGGCGACGGTCAGGCCTTGAGCGTGCCGTTCTTGATGGCCGCTTCGAGATCGACAAAGCCGCCGATGAGCGTGCCGTCGACGAAGACCTGCGGGAACGTGGGGTAGCCCGACCACATCTTCACAGCGAGCCGACGCTTGTAGCCGCCGAGGTAGCTGCCGTGGTTGATGGCGTGAAAGGCGATGCCGGCGTCTTTGAGCGCTTTGTGCGCTTTGCCGACAAACGGGTTTTGCGCCATGCCCACGACGACGACGTGGTGGCTCGCGACGGCGGCGATGACCTGGTCGACGAAGTCGCGGTGGAAGGTGGAGATCACCTGCTGGGCTGCGGGTGCGGTGTTTGCGAGCACGAGGCGGGGTTGTGATTCGCTCATCAGTGGGGTCTGCGCCGTCTTTCGCTTGCTGCAATGCCTGTGCGGCGACATGTGGTTAACAGTCGCACCCACCAGAAATCTGCCTGTTTTCGAGGAGATACCGATGAACAACGTCAAGGCCGCCTGCATCTACTGCGGCTCATCGAACGTGGTGGCCGACGCCTACAAGCACGCGGCGACGCGCACCGGGCACGTGCTCGCGCAGGCCGGCATCGACGTCGTCTACGGCGGTGGTCGCGTGGGTTTGATGGGGTTGGCGGCCGACGCCGCCCTCGCTGCGGGTGGTCGTGTTGTCGGCATCATCCCCGAGCACATCCAAAAGCTCGAGGTGGATCACCGCGGTTTGAGCGAACTCGTCGTCGTCGACAGCATGCACACGCGCAAGCAGATGATGGTCGAGCGCTCCGACGCGTTCATCATTCTGCCCGGTGGCATTGGCACCCTCGACGAGCTGTTTGAGATCATCACGTGGCGTCAGCTGCAGCTGCACACGAAGCCGGTGATCATCGTCAACGTCGACGGCTTCTGGGACCCGCTGCTCGCGTTGATGGGGCACCTCGAGAGCACCGGCTTCATGCGCAAGCCGAACCTGGTGGGTGCTGCACACGAGCTGTTTCACGTCGTCACCGACGTCGAGGCGATCCTGCCGCTGCTGGCCACTGCCGCTGCGCCAACCGCACCGCACACGCAGCAGATGTAGCTGCAGGAGGACCGCGGCTCAGGCGCTGTCGTCGTGATCGTCGTCGTCAGCGGGGCCGTCGTAGGGCTCGTAGCGCCAGGCGCCCACGGGCCAGCCGGGAAACACCGCCCCGTCGGGGATGCCAGCGCGCACGGCGTCCTCGGGGAGGTACACCTCCTCCATCGTGAGGCCTTCGGCGGGAGCGGTGATGCCCGCAGCCGTACGATCGCGCGCCGCGAGCACACGCGGCATGGCGTCGGCGGGAATGCGCCCACGGCCCACGTCGACGAGGGTGCCGGCGATGATGCGCACCATGTTTTTGCAAAACGCGTTGCCGCGCACCTCGATCTCGATCAGCGGACGGTGGTCGGTGACCTCGACGCGCCACAGATAGCGCCGCGCATGTTTCGCGTCGCACGACACCGCACGGAACGATTGAAAGTCGAGCTCGCCCACCAGGTCGCGTGCTGCCCGCTGCATTTTCTCGACGTCGAGCTGGCCGCGAAAGTGCCAGCGGGTCGAGCCGAAGAAGGGGTCGTACACGACGTGGTTGTGCACGCGGTACACGTAGCGCTTGGCGATGCTGTCGCGCTTGGCGTCGAACTTCTCGTCGACCTCCTGCACGCTCATCACGCTCAAATCGGGCGGCAGCTGGCTGTTGGCGGCGAGCAGCATTTTGCCTTCGGGTACCCGCGACGAAAACGTCGTCGACACGAGCTGGCCGCGCGCGTGGACGCCTGCGTCGGTTCGCCCCGCCCCCCGCACGATGACGCGCTCACCGGCGAGCTTGCCGAGCGCTGTCTCGAGGGTTTCTTGCACGGTGCGGACGTTGGCTTGCTTCTGCCATCCCTGAAACTGTGCGCCGTGGTAGGCGACAACCATGCGCCAGGTGCGTGAAACTCGTTCAGGACTGTTCATGACTGCTGAGCACCGTAGCATCGCGTTCGTCGCCGTCATCCGCGCAGTTGTGGCGGTCGCTGCTGTGGCCACCGCTGCTGGGTGTGTCACCGCCGAAACGAAGGTCCGTGTCGTGAGCCGGGCGGCAGCCCTGCGCGACGTCGCCGCGCAGCCCACGTTGCCTCCGACACCCGTGCGCATCACCGCCGGCAGCGACGTCCTCAACGACGCCGAACTCGCCGCCCTCGAAGCCTCGTTGCCCCAGAAGTTGCAGGCGGCGTTGGCGTCGTCGTCGTCGCCCTCGCCGTCGTCGAGCACGGTGGTCGACGTCGTGCGCGTCACCATCAAGGCGGCCCCCGGTCGCGAGCATCACAAGCGCATCGCCGAGTGCCGCATGCGTTTGAAGGCCGGCACCGACGTCGTCGCCGATGCTGAAGCCACCACGCAGCAGCTCGTACAAGCGCGCAACGTGTCGGCGGTCGAACTCGCTGGCATCGCCGAGGCGCAGAAGCGCACCGGTGGTCGTCATCCGCTGCTCGATGTCGAGCACACCGAAGCAGCGATCGTCGACGCGTGCACGGCCGCACTGCAGGCCCTCGTCGACGACACGCGCCCAAGCGACGCCGCCATCGACAAGAGCAACGGTGCAGGAACGGCAGCCAACGAACGACGCACCACGCGCCAGCACCGCCGCCAGCAGGCCATCGACAAGCTCGAGGCCGAACTCGTGCGCAGTCCGCGTCGTCACGATGCGGTCGCCGCGGCCCTCGTCGACATCGGTGAGCTCGGCACGATCGCCGACGCGAAGCCCGTGGGCCGCTTCCTGTACGACGACAACGCGCTGGTGCGCCGGGCAGCACAGGCCGCGTTCTCGTCGTTGTGCGCTGGGCATGCCACGCTCGGCGTCGACGCTGCGCTGTGCACGCCGCCTGCGGCGCCGCCAGCACAAGCACATGCAGTGAATGCCGTGGCGCCAACCGCCGAGCCCGAGCCCACCGCCGCCGACGTGGCGCGCCGTCCTGAAGCCGACGACGACGAAGCCAACACCGAAGCCACACAGAATCCGCCGCCGCCGTTGATGCAGGAAGGTCAGTGATGTTTGCGGCCCTTGGGCGTTTTGCGTTTCGTCGTCGTGTCGCGATCGTGGCGCTGTACGCCGTGCTTGTGCCGCTGTGGGTGTTCTTTGCGCGCGGGGTGATGCCGCTTCTGCGCTCGGGCGGTTTCGAAGACCCCACGGCAGAGTCGTGGCAGGTGCGCGACGTGCTCACGAGTGAGCTCGGCCTCGGCAACCCCGACCTCGTCGTCATCTACTCGGTGACCACCGGCACCATCGACGATGTCGAAGTGCTCAACGCGATCTTGCCAGCGAGCGAAGCAGCCAAAAAAGACCCCGACGTGGTGCGCGTTGCCACCATCTACGACACTGGCGCTGCCGCGTTTGCGTCGGCCGATCGCAAGCACACCTTCGTGGCGATGAGCATGGGCGGCGACGACGAAACGAAGTCCCGCGGCTATGCGCGTTTGCGGCCGGTGTTCGAGCAGTCCACCGCCGAAGTCCCCGGAATGACGGTGAAATTCGGCGGCCTCGCGCCCGTGAATTCAGCGCTCTACCACACCATCGAGCACGACTTGTTTCGTGCCGAGCTGTTTGCCTTTCCGCTCACGGCCATCCTGCTCGTGTTCATCTTTCAAAGCGTGGTCTCGGCAGCCCTGCCGTTGATCCTTGGCGTGTGCAGCGTTGCCTTCGCGATGGTGTCGATGCGCTTGCTCCTGCTCGTCACTGACGTGTCGATGTTCGCCGCCAACGTGATTTCCATTCTCGGGCTCGGGCTCGCGATCGACTACTCGCTGTTTCTTGTCGCGCGTTTTCGCGAAGAACTCGCCCGTGGCCGCACCGTCGAAGATGCCGTCGTCAGCACCATGTCCACCACCGGTCGCGCGGTCGCATTCTCGGGCGTGACGGTGCTCGCGTCGACCGCGGGCCTGTTTGTGTTTCCGCAGATGTTCTTGCGCAGCATCGGCTTTGGCGGGCTCGCCGTCGTCATCGGCAGCATGGTCATGGCGATGACGTTGCTGCCGGCGTTGCTGGCGCTGTTGGGGCACCGCGTCGATGCGTTGCGGGTGCCGTTCATCGCGCGGCCCACCGCCGAAGCCGGCACGTTTTGGGTCGCGGTGGCCAAAGCCGTGATGAAGCGCCCGGTCTTCGTCGCCGTCGCCGTGGTGGTGCCCATGCTGGCGCTGGCCGCTCCGTTTGCGCGCTTCAAGCCGTCGTTGCCCGACCACCGCGTGTTGCCGCAGACCGACGAAGCCCGCGGCGCGATGGACCTGCTCAACACGGTGTTTCTGCCGCACCAGCTGGGGGCCCACGACGTGCTCGTCACCTTCGACGACGGCGATGTCTTTGCACCCGAGCAGGCTGCCCAGCACCTCGATGCGTTGCTCGACCTGCACGAGCGCTTGAAGGTGCTGCCGGGCGTGACCCGCGTCGACAGTCCGTGGAGCGTTGCCGACGTCGTGGGCCGAGACAAAGCGCGCGAAGTGCTGCTGCGCCCGCGTGCCGAGCAGGACAGCAACCTGCTGCTCGTGCTCGACAGCATCAGCCATGGTCGCCGCATTCGCATCGGCGTTGTGTCGCATCAGGCGTTCAACGAGCCCTCGAGCGTTGCCCAGGTGGAAGCGATTCGCGCACTGCCGTTGCCGCCGCACATGCAGGTGCAGGTGGGCGGTGTGTCGGCGATCCTCGTCGACCTGCAGGCCACCGTGCGGGCGCGCGCGCCGATCATGATCGGCTTTGTGTGCGTGGTGATGTTCATCGTGCTGTTTCTGGTGTTCGGCTCGATCACGCTGCCCATCAAAGCGATGTTGATGAACTCGTTGTCGCTCACGGCCAGCTTCGGCGCGCTGGTGTGGGTGTTTCAAGATGGCCGCTTCGCCGACGTGCTGCACTACGAGCCGCTGTACTTGTCCGACGCCACCGAGCCGCTGATCTTGTTTGCCGTCGTGTTCGGTTTGAG
>JBIKRQ010000013.1:0-38241 GCA_044349155.1 Myxococcota bacterium | reverse complement strand
TGCTGACGGTGAAGCAGACGCTCCGGCGCTACGGACCGGGCCTCTATGCGTTTGTCGTCGACAGCGTGAAGGCGAAGCTGGTGGACTCAACCGCTCCTCGACTCCTGCCAAGCCGCTGAACGGTTACGTTCAGCGTGACATCGAGCGACGTTTCTATCTCTTTGGAACTGACGCTATCGATGTGTTGCACGGTCACGCGGACGGGTTCGCCCGGAAGCGCGATGCTGCGAACGAAAGCTTCGGGCTCTCCGCGCAACGGTCCGTCCCACCATCTCATGACGTCCGTGGCGCCGCTGAGTTTCGCCTTGGCATCGACGAGGACGACGGTTGGGGCAAGCAGCGCCTTGAGCGCCAGGGGATCGCCGGCTTCGATCGCGTCGGCGAAACTCAGCGGACCGCCACGTGAGGACCGCTCTGCGGTGGCGATCCCGTCGGCAGACACGTGCCCCCACAACGAGGGGTCGAGGGGGGCAGCGGCTCGGCTGGCGACTGAAGTCGCGCGACGCCGAACGTCAGCCGCACACCGAGAACGACGAGGCCAGCGATCGAGCCGAGGCCGAGGAGCGTCTTCGAGTTCACGATGGTGCGCTCGCGCCGCTGGCGTCCGTTGTTCTGTCTGAGAGCAGGCGTTGCGCCATACGCGACCCTTGCGATCGATTGGGCGAAAAGCAACGCCCGCCCAGGCTGTCGGATGCCTGCGTGGCCTCGTGCAAGCTGATGCTCGACGACGATCGGCGATGTCGCCTCATACAAATTACGATGGTGACGGCCGCCGAGGCCCCTCACAGTGGTGCTGTGTTCGCCACTGGTGAGGTGCCCATGCTCCGCGTGTTGACTGTTGCTGCTCCCGTCGTTGCTCTGACTGCCGCCTTCCTCGGCGCGTGTGCTCCCGTCGACGGAGAAGGAGAAGGTGAGGGCGAAGGCGAAGGCGAAGGCGAAGGTGAAGGCGAAGGTGAAGGAGAAGGAGAAGGCGAAGGTGAAGGTGAAGGTGAAGGTGAAGGCGAAGGTGAAGGAGAAGGCGAGGTCGACCCCTCGTTCGCCGCTGAGGGCCCCGCCGCTGGCCTGCTGGGCTGGGACGTCGAGCCAGTGCTCACGCCCAACGGGTGCGGCTTGCAGGGCTTTCAGATTGGCAACGGCTTCGTCGTCAGCGAGGTCGATGCGGCGGCCCGCACGTTCACGACCAACACCGACAGCGGCATGTTTCTCAACACGAGCTGCACCTACGAGGACAACGGCGCCTTCGCGTGCACCGGCGCGACCGTGAGCGACTTGAGCCAACTGCCGTCGGGCCAGGACCTTGTTGGCGAGATGACGTTGCAGCTCACGCTCACGGGCCGCTTCTTTGAGCGCGTGTTGAACGTGGGCGGGCCGACGAGGTTCCCGGCGCGTTTTGCCGGCACGTTGAACGCCGACATCAACGGCAGCTGCGTGGGGCCTGACTGTGCGATCGCTGCCCAGGGTGCGGGTGTTGTTGGCGGATTCCCGTGTGTGTCGGCCCTCGACATCGGCGTGCGCAACCTGGACGGCCTTTGAGCCGCTGAGCATCCCAAAACGACGACAGCGCGACCGAGGGGCCGCGCTGTCGATGCTGTGACGGCTGTGACGGCTGCAACGACGTCGACGATCAGCCCGCGGCGGCGGGGTACAGGTCGTAGTGAATGCCCGCCATCCGCTGCAGCACGCGCACCACCTGCACGCTGTAGCCGAACTCGTTGTCGTACCAGCAGTACACAACACAGCGGTTGCCATCGACGATGGTGGCGCCGGAGTCGATCACCGCGGTGTGGCGCGTGCCGACGATGTCGGTGGAGGCAATCTCCGACGACGCCCAGTAGGCAATCTGCTTGTGCAGCGGCGACTCGCTCGCGGCGTAGCGCAGATGCGCGTTGAGCGTGGCTTTGTCGGTCGCGTCGCGCAGGTTCAGCATGAGCACGGCCATCGACACGTTCGGCGTGGGCACGCGGATCGCGTTGCCCGTGAGTTTGCCGGCGAGCTCGGGCAGCGCCTTGGCCACCGCCGAGGCCGCCCCCGTCGACGCCAACACCATGTTGAGCGGTGCGCTGCGCCCACGACGGTCGGCCTTGTGGAAGTTGTCGATCAGGTTCTGGTCGTTTGTGTACGAGTGCACCGACTCGATGTGGCCGCTGACGATGCCGAAGCGATCGTTGATCGACTTGAGCACCGGCACCGTCGCGTTGGTGGTGCACGATGCCGCCGACACAATGGTGTCGTCGTCAGCAATCGTGTTGTCGTTCACACCACAGACGATGTTCTTGATGGCACCTTTGCCGGGAGCGGTGAGCAGCACCTTGCGCGCGCCGGTGGACTTGAGGTGCAGGCCCAGGCCCACGTCGTCGCGCCACTTGCCGGTGTTGTCGCAGATGACCGCGTTGTGAAGACCGTACTGCGTGTAGTCGATCTTGTCGGGCGCGTCGGAGTAGATGAAGCGGATGCGGTGGCCGTTGGCGATGATCGCACTGCCTTCGTGATCGACCTCGACCGTGCCTTTGAAACCACCATGCACCGAGTCGCGTTCGAGCAGGCTGGCGCGTTTCTCGAGGTCGTTGTCGGCACCCTTGCGCACCACCACCGCGCGCAAACGCATGCCCTCGCCGTTGCCCGCGCGCTCCATCATCAAACGCGTCACCAGACGACCAATGCGACCAAAGCCGTAGAGCACAATGTCTTGCGGCTCACGCTGCAGCTGCTTGCCCGACAACGCGTCTTTCAACTCGCTGCGGAGGAAACTGTCGACGTCGGGGCGGCCCGCAGCACGCCAGCGCATCGCGAGTCGGCCGAGGTCGTAGCGGGCAGCGTCGAGCGGCAACGTCGCCAACACCTTCAGCAGCGGCTGCGTGTCGAGGATCGAGAAGTCGTTGCCTTCGCTCTCAGCGACGTAGCGGTGCTCCTGCAGCAACTTCAACGGCGGCAGGTACATGAGCGGGCGGCCGTACATCAGCGTGATCGCGCCGCGTTCACGGTAGAGCCCACCAATCAGCGGCATCGCCTCTTCGGCGAGGCGCTCACGGTCTTGCCAGTTCTCGAAATCCTGCTGTGCCTTGTCCACGACGACCTCCGGTGTTCGGCGTGTAGCGCACAGCGTCGTGACCTCACACTGGCGTCGTGCCTGTCTGCGTCTGTGCCGCACCCCTCGTCCTGCTTCACGTTGCTCATCGCTTTCGGTTTTTGCTTCACCCACTCGTTGAATGGTCGTCGATCAGTGCGTCCTCGCTGTCGTCTGCTGCTCCGTCTTTGCTTCACCATGCTGTTGAAACTGCATGGTCGTCGATCAGTGCATCCTCGCTTTGGGCTACGCCTTCGGCGCGACCTGGGGGCCGCGGTGCGCGGCGGCCCCCAGGACCCCCGCGCGCTTTTGCTTGACATTTCAGGTGGTTGCTCCGCTTGTCCTCGGAGACGACGACCCGCCCTACCAGTGTATTTTGTATGGGCATTTTCGCGCGGGTCGCGCTCCTGCGGGCGCTGCGGAACCGGGTGCGCGCGCTGTGGGCACTGTCGATTTTGCGTTGTCGCTTTTGCGTTGTGCGCTGTCGCTTTTGCTTCGTTGCCGAGTGTGTCGCTGCTGTGGTGTGGGAGGAAACGGGCTGCGCTGTGCGTCGTCGATGCAGAGGTGAACGATGCACAGCAACTCGATGCTCGCAGCAGTGGTGACCACGTTCGTGTTTGGCTCGCTCGTGGCTTTTGCTCAGCCCGGTGGCGCGCCGCCCGCTGGCGAGAAGCGCAAGCCGCCCCAGGCGGCGTACGACGCGTGTGCCAGCGCCGACCTCGGCGACAGCTGCACCGTCAAAGCCCCCGACCGCACCATCAGCGGCACGTGCCGTGAAGACCGCGACGACGACAGCGTGCTCGTGTGCGTGCCCGAGGGTGGTCCACGTGGCGGTGGCGGGGAAAACAAACAGCGCTGACGCGCTCGGAGGCAACGTCAGCGCTGGTGGCTGTGACGCGGTGCTGACTCAGCGACGACGACGACGACGCAGCGCGAGCATCAGCACGCCTGCGAAGCCGGCCACGTCGGCGGGGCTGCTGGTGCTGCAGGCGCAACCGACGACGGAGGATGCTCCTTCGCCTTCGCCTTCATCTTCGCGGCCTTCGCCTTCGCCTTCGTTGCCTTCGCCTTCGCCCTCGTTGCCTTCGCCTTCGCCTTCGCCTTCGCCCTCGCCCTCGCCGCTCACAACACAGCTGCCCGCGCTGCAGACCTGGCCGTCGGGGCACACCGCACCTTCGCAGGCGTCGCGGCACGTGCCGTTGTCGCAGTAGCTGGCACCGTCACACGTCACCGTGGCGCAGGCGCTGGCCACGCAGCGACCGTCGGCGAGGCAGCTCTCGCCCGCGGCACAGCTCGCGTCGTTCACGCAGCGGGTGGCGCAGGTGCCCTCGTCGCAGACGCTGCATTCGTCGCAGCCGATGTTGGCGCAGGAGTCGATGCAGCGGCCCGCACGGCACTCGTCGCCGACGGGGCAGGTGATCCCCGCGCAGGCGTCAACACAGGTGCCTTCCACGCAGCGCAGGCCCGCGTCGCAGGTGACGTTTTCGCAGGCTGGGTCTTCGCCGATGCAGCCGATTTCACCACAGATGACGCACACGCCGTTGTCGCAGGTGCCGTTGTCGCCGCAGAGGGAGCCTTCGTCGGTTTCGCCGTCGCAGTCGTCGTCGATCGCGTTGCAGGCTTCGACACCCGGCGTGACGACGGCGGCGCACTCGGTCCCTGCACCCACGCAGTTGGTGCGGCCCACGGCGCACACGCCCTGCAGGCCCGTGTCGCAGGCACCGCCGGCCTCGGGGCACTGCACGGTGCCGCCGCGGATTTGAAACAGCCAATGACCGGGCTCGCCGATGTTGCTGCCGGTGCAGGCGATGGTGTTGATGTCGGCGGTCATCGAGCCGTCGATCTGCACGAAGTCGACTTCGTTGCCGGCGTCGAAACCCACCTGCGCTGGTGTGCCGCCGAAGCCGTTGTTGCCTTGGCTGGCGTCGCCCGTGGTCCAGTCACAGGTGTTGAAGCGGAACTCGACGTCGAAGTCGCCGGGCTGCACACCACACGCTGGCGGTGCTGCGGTGAGCACCATCTGGAAGTCCATGACCTTGTCGAGGTTGCAGTCGTAGTAGCCGACGCGGTCCCACGTGATGGTCATGCGGCCGGGCTCGAGCTTCCACCACGTGCCGTTGCTGGTCGGGTTCTGACAGGCCGCGTTGCCGGGCGAGCTGGTGCCCTGGCCGAAGCCGCGGCAGTTGCCGTCGACGGCGGGACGCAGGTCTACGTCGGCCCAGTAGGCGGCGATCATCGGCCGGGACGCCACGGGGAACGCCGCCGGCGTGAACACGGGCTCGGCACCGCTGAAGGTGATGTTGCCGTTGGTGTTCACAAACGCCGATGTGTGCGTCGAGGTGAAGAAGCGCAAACCACTGGGAAACGCGGGGGTGATGTCGATGCTCGACGAGGAGCCGTCGTCGTTGGGCGACAAGCAGTCGGTGCCGTAGTCGCGCGGTCCGCCAAAGCCCGTGAGCAGCGGCACGTTCGCCGAGGCGGTGGTGGCCGCGATCGTCAACAGGCCAACCAGAAGCGAAGAACGACGCAGCATGAAGCACCTCACGAGAGCCAACACCCCTTCGTGGTAGCCGAAGCAGGCCGACAACTCAAACGTGACACCTTGCCGCAACCGCCCGAAAGAACGACGATTTTTGGCCGCATCGGTCAAGTGGCGGCAGCGGTTGTGCCTGGCACGACGCTCAGTACGTGAGCTGGAGCGTGATCTCGCTGGTGGGCGACGAGTTGCCCGCCGCGTCGGTGGCGCGCACGCCCAACTTGAACGTGGAGCCCGAGGCAGGGCTCGACTCGCCGAGGTTCACCTCGAGGACAAACTGCAGATCGCCGTCGGTGGCACTGAGGTCGAGCCCGCTTTGGGCAAACAACGTTGGCAGCGCCAGGTTGCCCGCGTTGGTTGGTCGCGAATCGATGAAGGTCTCGAGCGTGCCCTGGCCGAGGTCGCCGTCACCGTCGTGAAAGTCGGTCGACAGCAACAACACCGTGGGCGAATCGCGCGCCTGACCATCAAAAGCGAAATTGCTCAACGACGGCTTGAACCCATCGTCACACGCCGTGGCGTGCCCCAGCAGAACCAGAAGAAGCGAAAGGTGAAGCCGCGTCATTCGTCGTCGAAGTCTTCGTTGTCGTCGTCGTCTTCATCTTCTTCGTCGTCGACGTCGGTGCCAAGCAAGCTGCTCACCTTGGCGCGCCCGTAGGTGTCGCCACCGATGCCACCGATGACACCACCAATCACGCTGCCCACCATCGTGCCGACCACAGGCATGGCGAACGTGCCCAGCATCGAGCCGAGGTAGGCACCGCCGGCAGCGCCCACGAGGCCGACGCCGTTGCCGCCGACACGCTCGGCGAACTCAGCACCGTCGATGTCGCCACGCGCCAGGCGCACGCCGTCACGGGCGACGTCGAAGGCGAACAACGCCGTGCCAGCCGCCACGATCGGGCGCTTGCCAATCTCTTTGAACACGCGCTTGGCGGTTTCGTTGGTGAGCCGCTTGGCGAGCTCTTTGGCGCCGAGGTGCGCTGTTTGCGACACCACCAGCTTGCCGAAACCTTCTTTGGCGATCGCGTTCCAGCGTTGGCGCGCCCGTTCGCCGAGGGCCTTGGGCCGCCCGTCTTCGTGCACGGTCTCGAGGTCACGGTCGCGCTCGCGGCTTGCTGCGTTGCCCACGGCAACACTCGCCGACATCACCACGTCACGCACCAACGACATGCTGACCACCTTTCACGAGCACGCTTGCCAAACTTGTCTGCAGCATCGTCACCCGCCACCGCCCCGACAAGCGAACCACCAAAGATCACGCGCGTTCAGGCAATTGCCGACAGCGCCGCGGCTGCTTCGCGCAACAACACCACCGTGTCTTTCACCGACGGGCGCAACACGGTGTCGCGGTGGTCGGCGTAGAACAAGAACGCCGGCGTGCCCTCGCGACCAAGGCCGCCCACAAACATGGCACCGGGCACGCCACCGCCGAGAATGCCGCACCAGCGCAGCCAGTCTGTCGTCGTCATCGAGGGCCCGTAGTAGGCCTCGCGACGCCCCGCGAGTTCAAGCACCACGCTGCCCAACAGCACCTCGCGCAAGCTGGCGGGTGTGGGCGGGTCGAGGTCGTGGGTGGCCAAAATGACGGGATTCTCACGCAGATCGACGACGATGGCGCGGTCGAAGCGGCTCGCCAAAAACGCCGTGCACAGCTCGGCCACCGCCCGCGCCGTGCGCGCCGTCGACAGCCAGCCCGCCACCTGGGCGATCGACTCGATCTTCGGCGGCCGCGGCGGATGCTGCGCGCGCTCGACGGTGACGGCCGCCTGCGACGACGGTGGTGCATCGGCCACGGCCACGGGAGCAGCGGGAGCACCAATGCCCACCATCGACGGCACGGTCTTTTTGCGCGTGAGCAACAGCGGCTCGCCAGCACTCGACGCGGTAGACGACGCGGCTGTGGGCAGCGTTGATGGCACCGCCTGCAACGACGACAACGACGACATCGCCGCCGACGACTTGCGCCGCACGAGGGCCACGGGTTCGGGTTGATCCACGGCCCCGCGCTCAACGGCGAAGCGCAGATCGAGGGTGGGATCGGACGCCATCGCCGCGAAGTCGCGCAGCGCCTCGTCGTGGTGACCACGTCGACCAAGCTCGGCCGGCGCGCCCACGTGCCAGCCCGCAGGCCGCGCGAGTTTGTCGAGGCGCTCGAGCAGGTCTTTCGCCGACGACGGCCGCTGTTCGGGCTGTTTTTGCAGCAGCTCCAAAATGAGGTCGTCGACAAACGGCGGGATCGGGTTCTGCGGGTTCGCCGTCGACGGCGCGCGCGGCGTTTCGTGCACGTGGCGCAGGATCACCTTGATCGAGGTTTCGCCCACAAACGGCGGCTCACCGACGAGCAGCTCGAACCACAACGCCCCCAGCGCGTACAGATCGCTGCGCGGGTCGTCGGAAATGCCGTTGGCGCGTTCGGGGCTCATGTACGCCGGCGTGCCAGCGATGACGTCGTAGCGCGTGATCTGCGGGCCCCCGGTCCCGCTGATGCTGCGGGCGAGGCCGAAGTCGAGGACCTTGGCGAAGTCGAGGTCGCCGTTGCTCTCGACGAGCATGATGTTTTCGGGCTTGAGATCGCGGTGCACGATCTTCTGCGTGTGGGCCGCAATCAGCGCGCGCGTCACGCCTTGCACGATGTGCAGCGAGCGCTCCCACGGGATGTAGCCCGCAGCGTCGAGGAGCTCGCGCAAACTCTGCCCGCGCAACAGCTCCATCGCGATGTACAGGTCGCCGTCGTCGGTGGTGCCGAAGTCGTACAGCGTGATGATGTGGGCGTGGGCCAGGCGCGCCACCGCAGCAGCTTCTTTTTCGAAGCGGCGGATCGCGGTGGTGTCGTCGGCGAACTTCTTGAGGAGCACCTTGAGGGCCACGGGCCGGTCGAGGGGCCGCTGCATCGCCAGGTAGACCGCCCCGACGCCGCCCTCGTTCAACTTGGAGACGACTTCGTAGCGACCAGCGACGACGCGGCCGATCAGCAGATCTGGTTCAGGTGTCGTCGCGCCACTCACAAGGCGGACTCTATGCCGACGACACCAGCCCACCGCCATTTTCAGCCCCACGGCCGATCTGGACTGCACTCAGGATGTTGTGCCGGTGTGGGGGCTCTGGCAGACATGTGGGGGAACGTGGTCGATGTGATCGCGCGTCGGCGTCGTGGGCAGTCTCGGAGGATCGTGATGCGTCGTGTTGTTGTGTTTGCCGGGGTGCTGTTTGGCCTCGCCACGGCGCTGCCTGCGCCAGTTTTGGCCCAAAGCCGCTCCGTCGCCGGTGCCGAAGACGACGAAGACGACGAAGAGGACAACGACGCGGGCGCGGCCGATGCGCGCGCTCCCGATGCTGACGTCGACGCCCGCGATGTGAAAAAGCCCGTCGAGGCGGTCAAGCCCAAAACGCCCGTCAAAGAAGTGAGCGAAGAGGAAATCCTCGCCCCACAGCGTACCGATGGCCCCGCCACGTCGGTGGGCCCCGCCCGCGTGCGCGACCGCAAGGTGGGCGTGCTCGCCGTGGTTCCCCTCGCTGATGCCGGCAAAACCCTCGCCGATCAGCTCACGGGCGAACTGATCAAGGCCATGAACGAATCGGCCAGCGTCGAATTCACCGGCCTCGCCCTGCGCGGCGTGAGCGGTGGCAGCACCGTCGACATCGCGGCCGCCGAAGCCGCACGCACCGAGGGTGAACAAACCCTCGCGAAGGCCAAAGCACTGCTGGGCAAGATGCAGCTCGGCAAGGCCAAGACGGCGTTCGAAAAGGCGATCGCCTCGTACGAAAGTGCAGCCCCCGTCCTCGACAGCCCCATGCCCCTCGTCGAGAGCTGGGTGGGTCTGGCGGAAGTCGCTGCGCGGCAGGCCAACGATGCCGAGGTCACCCGCTGCCTCGAGGTCGTTGTCGGCTACGCCCCCGAGTTCGAACTGAACCCCAAGCAGTACCCCGGCTTGTTCATCACCACCCACCGCAAGGTGCGTGACCGCCTGCTCAAGGGCGACAAGGCTGCCGTCCTCGTCGACGCCACCGCCACCGGTGCTCAGGTCGTGATCGACGGCCGTCCCGTCGCCCAGGCCCCGGCCAGGCTCAAGGGCCTCTACCCGGGTGCCCACGTCGTGCGCGTACTGCGCGAAGGTCTTGCCCCCTGGGGCGCCATCGTCACCGTCGCCGCGGGTGCAGAAGCCAGCGTGAGCCCCGGCTTTTTTGACCCCTCGCAAAGCGGCCCCGGCGACGACCTCGCCCAGAACCGTTTCTCGGCCCCGTCGGCCGCGGTGGTCGCCGAGGCGGCGCGCGCGGCCAACGTCAAAGGCGGCGTGGTGGGCGTGGTCAGCAAGGCCAGCGGTCGCGTCGTGGTGCAGCTGCTCTACGTCGACGCGGCGTCGGGCAAGGTGGCCACGTTGACGCAGATGAAGTTGCAGGGCGACCTGCTCGACATCGGCATCGAATCGCTCAAAGCCCGCGCCCGCGTCGAAGAGCTCGCCGCAGAAGAAGCGCCCACCCTCGCCGACGCCGACCCTGCCGAAGCGCTCATCGAAGGTGCTCGTGCGGGTGCTGGCGTGACGCTCGCCGAGGTGAACCTGAAGTTCCAGGTGAAGGCCAGCCGCGACATGCCTGCCATTGGCCGCGACGTGGTGGGTGTCGACGACGACGAAGCCGCCGACGACCGCAGCGTTGCCGAATCCAAAACCGGCAGCCGAAAGACCCTCGACGGCGACAAAGATCGCTACTCCAACGACGCACCAGAAGCCGTGGTCGTGCCCGAAGACGCGCCGATCTTTGCGCAGCCGTGGTTCATGCCAACGGCGATCGCCGTGGGCGCTGTCGTCGTGGTCGGCGTGACGGGCGGCGTGCTGTTTGGCACGGGCGTCATCCCCGATCCGCGCCCAGCGTCGGGTGGCCAGGTCTCAGTGACCTTCCCCGCCGCGGCCGCCCCCTGACGACGACAACGACGTCGTCTTCGCCTTCTTCGTTCTTTTCGTTTTCAGGTGGTTGTCATGCGCGTTGTTCGTCGCGTTTCTTCGGTGGTCTTGATGGCGGCGGCGTTGTCGTCGGCAGGCTGCAGCAAACTGGTTGGTGTTGATTTCACCGTCGTCGAGCCCTGCGGCCAGGAGGGCCGCGCCACGTCGGGTGTGGCCTCGTACCTGGTGAAGAGTGCAGGTGCGTCACCAGAAGACGCCATCTCGTTTCCAGTGGGCAGCACGGCGGGCATTGCCGTCGGCCTCGGCGACAACGTGGTGTTCACCCTCGCCAGCTTCTTGAACGACATCTCGTTGACGGCGAATCCCACCGCCCCCACCGATCCGCCGTACTCGATCGCGCGCAGCATGCCGCTGGCGATCACCGAGAGCACGCAAGACGTGACGGCGTTGTTTACGCTGGGCCGTGTCGACAGCTTTGGTGGGCCCAAGAGCGCTGATGGCACGTGTGCAGCCCTGCAGTCGGGCGAGACCGTTGCGGGCCGCCATGGCCACACGGCCACGTGGCTCCCCGTCGTCAACAAGGTGCTCATTGTTGGTGGCGCGGTGTTCAATGCCGATGGCTCAGAGACCCTGCTGCGCAGCGCAGAACTCTTCGACCCCGCCACGGGCGTGACCACAGCGCTCCCCGAATTGCCGCTGCCCCGCGCCTACCACACCGCCACCGCGCTCAGCGATGGGCGCGTGGTGCTCGCGGGTGGGTTGTCGACCATCAACAGCGCCACGTCGTCGATCAAGAGCGGCGTGATTGTGAATGCCGCCCAGGTTGAAGCGCCCTACACGAACATCGAACTGCGTGACGCACGCGCCCACCACACCGCCACGTTGCTCGAAGACGTGGGCATGTTGGTGTTGATCGGTGGCTGCACCGGCACCGCGGTCGACGGGTGCACCACACGTGGTGCGGCCGGGACGTCGACGACGGCGTTCACCAACACCGTCGAGCTGCTCGACATCAACAACGGCTTCAAGCCCCGCACCGATCTCGCCACCGGCCTGCTCACCACGCCGCGCGCGATGCACACGGCCATTGGCTTTCCGGCGGCCGGTGCGGGCGTCATCGTCGTCGCTGGTGGCTTGAACGCCAACGGCACGGTGAACTCGCTCGAGTTCCTGCAGGTCAACAACACGCTGCTGTCGAACGTGTACGCGGGCCCGCTGCCCACCGGCCTCGTTCGTCACCAGATGACCCGGTACAACGATCGCCAGTTCATCATCACGGGCGGCCAAACCACCGCTCCTGGCGGCGTGCTCGACGACGGTGTGGCCGGTGTGGCCACCGTGCTCATCTGCCAAAAGAGCGTTGAGGGCACGCCCTGCACCGCCGGCACCGACATGTTGGCACCGCTGTGGGGCCACAGCGCGGCGATGGTGAACGGACTCGAAGTGCTCGTGGTGGGTGGTGCGGTGCCTGCTGGTTCGCCGCCAGCACAGCGCTTCAACCCCGAGAGCAACCCGCAGTGGGCGGCCACCACCGATGCGTCGCTCACGCCCCGCGTCGACGCGCAGCTCACGTCGTTGGGCGGCGATGGCAGTGCCGTGAACACGCTGCTGTACACCGGTGGCCGCACAGCGCTGCTGCCGTACGCGACGAGCGCGAAGATGGACCTGTACTTCGGTCGCTAGCGACACGACTTCGCGCCCGCGCGCCTGTTGCTTGTGCAGCAGGTCGCGGGCGTCGTCGTTTCTGCATGCGTCGTCGTCGTCGTTTTTGATCGGCGGGGAGGTGTGCCCGCCCACCCCTCAAGAGACTCGCCTCGGCGACAAAACCGCAAAGCCGGTTTTCTCTTCGAGGCTCAATTTCATCGGCGGGGAAGTTTCCCCGCCCACCCCTCAAGAGACTCGCCTCGGCGACAAAACCGCAAAGCCGGTTTTCTCTTCGAGGCTCAACGCCCGGGACTCCTGTCATGCTTGCTTCACTTGCTGATGCCGAACGCCACTTCGCCGAGCTCACCGAGCGCTTGATGGCGCCCGATTTGACGCCGAAGACGATGTTGGAGCTGACGAAGGAGCGCGCGCGGCTCGAACCCCTCGTCACGTTGTGGCGCACGTTGGGCGAGCAGCAGTACGAGCTCGCCGACAACCGCGACCTCTTGCACGACGCCGACCTCGAGATGCGTGCGCTGGCCCGCGAAGAGATTGCGCGCCTGGAGCCTTCGATTGCCGCCCTCGATGCGAAGTTGCGCGAGCTGCTGTTGCCGCGCGATCCCCTCGACGATCGCGACGTCATCCTCGAAATCCGCGCGGGCACGGGTGGCGATGAAGCCGCGATCTTCGCTGGTGATTTGTTCGCGATGTACTCGCGGCACGCGGCGTTGATGGGTTGGAAGGTCGAGCTCATGTCGGCGTCGGAGGGCACGCACGGCGGCTTCAAGGAAGTCACAGCGTCGGTGAGCGGGGATCAGGTCTACAGCAAGCTGCGCTTCGAAGCGGGCGTGCACCGCGTGCAGCGTGTGCCGGCCACCGAAACGCAGGGGCGCATCCACACGAGTGCGTGCACGGTGGCGGTGTTGCCCGAGATGGACGAGGTCGACGTCGACATCCGGCCCGACGACTGCGAGTGGCAGACCATGCGCGCGGGCGGTGCTGGTGGTCAGCACGTGAACAAAACCGAGAGCGCTGTCCGCCTCACGCACAAACCATCAGGGATTGTGGTGGTGTGCATGCAGGAGCGCAGTCAGCAAAAGAACCGACAGATCGCGCTGAAGCTCGTTGCCAGCAAGCTGTACGACCTGAAGGTGCAGCAGCAAAACGACGCTGTTGCCGCCGACCGCAAAGCCCAGGTGAAAAGCGGCGATCGCAGCGACAAAATTCGGACGTACAACTTCCCGCAAGACCGCGTGACCGATCACCGCGTGGGCCACACGGTGCACAACATCACGAAGTTGATGACGGGCGACATCGAGGATTTTCTGGGCGCGGTGCGTTCGGCGATCAAAGCCGCTGACCTCGTCGACGCCAACAACGCCTGAGTTCGGTGATCAGGTGCAAATTCATGAATGCTCCACGCTGCGCGTATCGATGCAGTCCGTGGCTCTGGTACGGTCGCCTGACTGCTGCCTCGAGGTAGCAGGTGTCGCGTTCCACGACGTCAACGCCGCAAGGCAACCCGGCTGTACGAGCGGCATTGCGTTTGCAAGTCCGGTGGCATGCAACGAATTCTGCTGCCTGCACTTCTCATGTCTGTCGTGTGTTCCACAGCCTGCCCGGGCCCTGCTGAAGGTGAGGGCGAAGGAGAAGGTGAGGGAGAAGGCGAAGGCGAAGGCGAAGGTGAGGGCGAAGGCGAAGGCGAAGGCGAGTGCAAAACCGGCACGTTCACCTGGCCCGTCGAGGTTGAGCCTGTGACCGTCACGCCATCGGAGGCGTGGAAGAACACCATCGCCACCATCGACGACCCGTTCGTGCACGTCGACGACAGCTTTGGCAGCAGCCAGCCCCGCTTCGGCAAGGGCGTTGTGATCGTGAAAGACCCGTCGAAGGTCTACTTCCAGAACACGAACGAAGAACCCTTCCATGGTCCGTTCGCTGTCAGGCACCTCGACCCGTTTGTCGGCCTCGACGTCAACGCCTTCAACGATCTCGCGCTGCGCGAAGCTGGTCAGCAGGCCATCCTCGTGACGGTGCTGTTGCCCGCCGACAAGAGCATCCACGAGGTGGGCATCCAGCTCGTGCGCAACGTGCCGTGGCACCCCACGCAAGCGATCCAGATGTTGAACCTCGTGAAGGACAGCATCGACGCCCCCGTGGGCACACGCTTCTTCTACGTGCCCACGTTTGAGCAGAACACCTGCGCCACCGTCGACGCTGAGGCGTTCGCCGCGGCGGGCTTTCCGATCGGCGACGCCGCGCGCTTCGGCAACGGTGATGGTGCCTGCTACGCCGAAGGGTGGGCCGCCGGTCGCCTCGTGTTCGTGCCGGGCGACGAGATCACCGCCGCGTACAACGCCGGCACGCTCACCGCCGACGACGTGCTGCTCACCGATGGTGTGCCCGCCGAGATTCCATTTGTGGCCGGCGTGTTGTCGCTGACGGCGTCGACCCCCGCGTCGCATGTGGCGATCCTCGCTGCGCAGTACTCGATTCCATTTGCCGCGATCCTCGACCCCGAGCAGCAGGCCGAAGTGCAAGCCCTCGTCGGTGGCCAGGTGTTGGTGCAGACGCGCACGCGCTTCTCCTCGGGCTGTGCTGCAGAAGTGTTCGACGGCGCCGCACTGCCTGACGCCGAGCGTGCGCGTTTGCTGCAAGCGCGCGAGGTACCACCGCTTGAGATCACACCACCGGCTGTTGCGGGCGAACTCGTCGTCGACGTCGACACGCTTGAGCCTGCCGACCGCAACATCGTTGGTGGCAAAGCGGCGAACTACAGCGTGTTGCGCGACGCGATTGCCGACAACGCGCAAGCGGCATCGGCCCTCACCTTCGACGTGTACAACGCGTTTGTGGCGCAGCCCGCCGTCAGCAGCGCCATCACGACGGCATTCACGGGGCTGGGCACGCCCATCAACGCCGGCATCGTGGCCGCACAGATGGCCACACTGCGCACGGCGCTGAAGGCGCAGCGTTTGCCCGAAGCGACGGCGACGACGGTCTTGTCGACGTTGGCCGAGCGCTTCTCGCCGACGCAGAAGCTGCGCTTCCGCAGCTCGACGAATGCCGAAGACGGCGAAGCGTTCACGGGTGCTGGCTTGTACGACTCGTTCTCGGGCTGCCTCGCCGATGACCTCGACGACGACAACGTGGGCCCCTCGGCATGCAACGCAGCTGAGCCCGAAGAGAAGGGTGCATTGCGCGCCATCAGCCGCGTGTACGCGAGCTTCTACAACGACAACGCCGTGCTCGAGCGCCACCGTCGCGGCATCGACGAAGCCGACGTGCGCATGGGCGTGTTGGTGCACCCGTCGTTCGACGACGACATCGAGGCCGCCAACGGCGTGGCTGTCGTTCGCTACAACCCGTTTGGCTCGTCGGTGGAGTTGGTGACGCAGCTGGGTGCGTTGTCGGTGACGAACCCCGATGGCGGTGCCACGCCGGAACGCACACGCGTCGACGTGGGCGAGGGCTTCTCGTCTGTGACGCTGTTGGCGTCGTCGTCGCTGGTGCCGCAAGGCGCGTTTGTCATGGAGCACGACAGCACCAGCGGAGACGGCGACTACAAAAACCTTGGCCAGCACCTCGCCGACGTTGCTGAGGTCTGGGCGGCGCGCCAGGGCTTGCCTGCCGATGCCACGTTCGTGCTCGACATCGAGTTCAAGAAGGTCGACGGCGGCGTGTTCGTCCCCGCCGACGGGCTCGTCGTCAAACAGGTGCGCAACTTCCCGCAGCCGAGCACCAACGCGAATGTGCCGATGGTCGCGCTGCCGTCGTCGCAGCCGTTCTGTGCGCTCGAAGGCGAAGGCTCAGACATCTTCGCGGTGCACCGTGCGAAGTCGCGGCTGCGCTTTGGCTCGTCGGGCCGCGTGCTCGACGAAGCTGGCCTCGTTGCGCCGTTGTTCGCTCAGCTCGACGCGCAGTTCGCCGAAGCAGGCAGCATTGTCGACGTCGACGGCGTCTTTGCCGAACTCCCCGGCAGCGCCTACGACGTGCGGGACGTCGATGGCCGTGCACAGATGGCGCATGCGTTTCGCCGCGACGGCCGGGTGTTGACCGTGTTGATCGAAGGCTTTGGACCCCAGGCGATTTCGCTGCCGCCGTTTCGCACGCTCCCCGAACTCGGGCCGTCGCTGACGATGACGTACGACGCGCCGGTCCCGTTTTACGGCTTCAACGACGACACCCTTGAGTACGGCGTGGGCGAGCGCAACGACGAGCAGGTGAGCCTCACGACGTGCACGCTGGACGGTGACGTGCCGGTCAACGATGTGGCCGCGTCGTGGCAGGTGAGCAGTGGCGACGGCGAGATCAGCGTCGACGTGAACTTCTTCCGCGCCCCGCCACCCACGGGCATCGGCGCTGGCTTCACGGCGTCGACGACGCGCTGGGGCACCACGACCATCAGCGGCTTGATCGCGCAAGACATCGTGTTGACGTCAGCGTGGTCGCAGACGTCGCGGCCAGAGCACCACAACTTCGGCTACCAGTTCGCCTTCGAGCCGCGGCTCGAGCCGGGCATCGCTGACGACGTGCTCGAGGCACTCGAAGCGGCCGATATCGCGGTGTTGTTTATCTACAACGATCTGTTCTTTGCGGTCGGCTTCGATGGGGCGATGCGCGCGATCGGTCAGGCCGGCTGACGCGACGACGGTCACAGCAAGGCGACACATCGAGCCTCGAAGAGAAAACCGGCTTTGCGGTTTTGTCGCCGAGGCGAGTCTCTTGAGGGGTGGGCGGGGAAACTTCCCCGCCAGATCACTTTGTGGTGTCGCCTTGCTTGCGCTGCTGAGGCGTGACAACGCTCCCGCGCCCCTCGACGACGAGGGCAGCTGTGAGGAGCCTTGTGAGCACGAACCGATTTACGCTGTCTGAGCGCTTGCGCTACGCCTTCGACAACACGCTGTCGCGCGGCACCATCGCGCTGATCTTCTGGTTGGCGATGGCGTCGATCGCCGCCATTGGCTTCTTCTCCATCATCATCGTCGTCACCGGGGCCAGCCAGCCTGGTCAGGAGAGCCTGTCGTTTGCTGAAGCGGCATGGGCGTCGCTGATGCGCACCCTCGACTCAGGCACGATGGGTGGCGATGAAGGCTGGGGCTTTCGCATCATCATGCTGTGCGTGACGCTCGTGGGCGTTTTCATCTTGTCGACGTTGATCGGCGTGTTGGGCGCTGGCCTCGAGGCGAAGATCGACGACCTGCGCAAGGGTCGCTCGCGCGTGGTCGAAGAAGGCCACACCGTGATCCTCGGCTGGTCCGAGCAGATCTTTCCGATCTTGAGCGAGTTGATTCAGGCCAACGAAAGCAGCGCGAGCCCCGCCATCGTCGTCCTTGGCCAGAAGGACAAGGTCGAGATGGAAGACGCCATTCGCGACAAGGTCAGCGACTTCAAATCCACCCGCATCATCTGTCGCACGGGTTCGCCCATCGAGTTGCATGACCTGGCGATCGCCTCGATCGACACCGCGCGCTCGATCATCGTGCTCGCCCCCGACATGCCCGACGGCAGCAAGAACGACGACCCCGACATCGACGTCATCAAGACGCTGCTGGCCGTGACCAACAACCCCCAGCGCCAGCCAGGCAAGTACCACCTCGTCGCCGAGGTCCGCGATCCGCGCAACGTCGAAGTCGCCGAGATGGTGGGCAAAGACGAAGTGGAACTCGTGCTCGTGGGCGACTTGATTGCGCGCATCATGGCGCAGACGTGTCGGCAGTCGGGCTTGTCGGTGGTCTACACCGAGCTGCTCGATTTCGGTGGCGTCGAGATCTACTTCAAGAAGCAGCCCGAGGTGGTGGGCAAGCGTTTCGCTGATGCGACGCTGCAGTACGAAGACTCCGTCGTCATCGGTGTGCAGCCCAAAAACGGCCCGCCGCGTTTGAACCCGCCCGCCGACACGCTGATTGGTGCCGACGAACGCTTGATCGTGATCGCCGAAGACGATGCGTCGATCCGCGTGTCGACGTCGGTGCCGAAGCCCGAACTCGCGCAGGTGCAGTTGACGCGTGGTGCAGCACCGAAGCCCGAGCGCACCCTGGTGCTGGGGTGGAACTGGCGCGGCACCAGCGTGATCAACGAGATCGACAGCTACGTGCCGAAGGGCTCAGCGATGCACGTCGTGGCGTCGTCGGAGAATGCGCAGGCTGCACTCGCTGCGGATTGCGCGAAGTTGCAGCGCATGACGTTGACGTTCGAGCAGGCCGACACCACCGACCGTCGCGTGCTCGACCGCGTCGACGTCACCAGCTTCGATCACGTGATCGTGCTCTGCTACGCCGACGAGCTTGAAGTGGCCAAGGCCGATGCGCGCACGTTGATTACGCTGCTGCATCTGCGCGACATCGGCGACAAGTCCAACAAGCGCGTGCCGATCGTGAGCGAGATGCTCGACATCAACAACCGCCGCCTTGCCGAGGTCACCAACGCCGACGACTTCATTGTCAGCGACCGCCTCGTCAGCCTCATGCTCGCGCAGATTTCAGAACAGAAGGAGTTGAGTGCGGTGTTCCGCGAACTCTTCTCGTCGGCAGGCAGCGAGCTGTATCTCAAGCCGATCGAGCAGTACGTGAAGGCCGGTGCGTCGGTGACGTTCGCGACGTTGACGGCAGCCGCAGCGCAGGCCGGTGAAGTGGCCGTGGGCATCAAGCGCGCAGCGCTCGCTGGTGATGCCGCGAAGGCCTACGGCGTGGTGGTGGCGCCGAAGAAGTCGACGTCGTTCACGCTCGAGCCTGGCGATCGCTTGATCGTGTTGGCCGACAACTGATCTGAAGGTCCTCTCGCCGCACGAATGACCTGGTTCAATGGTCATTCGGGATGAGAGGTCACGGCTGGTGGTCGGCGATGGCGCTGGCCACCAGTTCTCGCACCTGGCGGGCATCAAACGGCTTGTCGAGACGACGACGGCCGTCGAGAAAGCCCTGCGCCGACGTCGTGAAGGCGCCACCGCTCATGAACACCACGCGATCGGCAAGCGCAGCGAAGCGCTCTTGCAGAATGGCGAAGAAGTCGACGCCCGATTGCTCGGGCATCATCACATCCGACAGCACGAGGTCGAAGTGCGGCGTGGCCTCGATGGCCGCCACGGCCTCAGCGACCGACGTGACGGCGACGACATCGTGGTCGCGCAGCACGCGCACCAGCACCGCGCCCACTGCGGGTTCATCGTCGACGACGAGTACGCGTGCCCGGCGCAGTGGCGGCCGCACAACGGTGGCGGGCGCAACAGGTGCTGCAAGAGGCTCACTGGCGCGCGTGGTGGCAGGCAGCACGACGCGCACGCGGGTGCCACGGCCGACGTGGCTCTTGAGTTGGATGCTGCCGCTCAGACCGCTGACGATGTTGCGGCACACCGACAAGCCAAGCCCGCTGCCCACGCCCACATCGCGCGTGGTGAAAAACGGGTCGAAGGCGCGTTCGACGGTGTCGGCGGTCATGCCCGCGCCGTGGTCGATCACGTCGATGACGACGGTGTGGCCGTCGACTGCGGTGACGAGTTCGATCGCGTTGTTCGCGGTGTGTGGTGTGATGGCCTGTGCCGCATTGACGAGCAGATGGATGAAGACCTGCGCGAGGCGTGAACGGTCGACACAGACGTATGGCACGTCGCTGTAGCGCTTGATGAGTCGCGTGTGGTGTCGCAACTCGCTGTTCGTCATCGACACGGCGAGCTCGAGCACCTCGTGGACGTCGAGGACAACGCGCTGTTCGGTATCGCCACGCGAAAACGTTTTGAGGCTGTCGACGATCGCTGCGATCCGGGCTGCGCCACGTTGAACATCGCGGGCCATGGCCAGCGTCTCGGCCGACACCGGGGTGCCACGCGACAGCTCCTCGACGATCAGGTCGACGTTGCCGACCACCGCCGCGAGGGGATTGTTGATCTCGTGGGCCACGCCGCCGGCCAGCGTGCCAATGGACGCCATGCGGTCGCTGACGACGAGCTGCCGGTGCAACTGCTCGAGTTGCTGCTGCGCCTGCCGCTGTTCGGTGATGTCGCGCGCCGAGGCGTACACGAGGCCACGCTCGACGTCGGCGACGGAGTGCCACTCCAAAAAGCGATAGCTGCCATCTTTGCAGCGGTAGCGGTTCACCGTGCCCGAGAGACTCTTGCCGTGGCGGAGCAGTTCTTCGCGCGCACGGCTCGTGACGTCGATGTCGTCGGGGTGCACCAGACTGTTGGCTGGCAGCGCGAGCAACTCAGCGCGCGAGTAGCCAAGCGTACGCGTCCACGCCGAGTTCAAACGACGCACCTCACCACCCAGCGACGAGATCGCCAGGTGATCGAGCGACATCTCGAAGAAGGCATCGGCGTCCAACGCATCGATCACCACCGCGCCGCCGACCGTGCCCGCCCAGAGGCCCTGCTCGTCGACGACCGGCGCCCCCGCGTCGTGCACGGTGTGCCAACCACCAGCCGCCGCACGCAGGCGATAGCGGTGCTCGAACGGCGCACGTGGGTCGGCCTGCAACGCGGCCCGAAGTCCCGCGCGGTCGTCGTCGTGGACGGCTTGCCACCAGCCGTCGTGCTCGAGCTCAGGCAGCGTCAGCCCGGTGCTGTTGTGCCAGGCGCGGTTGAAGTCGCACCGGACGCCATCGGTGCCGGCGCGCCAGGCGAGCAGCGGCCCACCTTCGACAAGCCGACGCCACTGCTCAACATCCAGGTGGTTCATCGGTTCGGAGCGCTCCACGCCATGGTCGCGATGTATCCGCTTCGAACAATACTTGGCGCGATTTTCGCGCGCGACGTGTCCCTCCCGCCGCGCGCCCGGGGCTCACCCCTTCAGGCTGACCTCAGGGATTCCCCAGCGATCGGCTTCAGCCGGGTCGAGCTTGCGCAGCGCGTCCCAGCGAAAGATGCCCGTGTCGTGGGCGTCGGCGAACTTGAAGTGCACCGCGTAGCGGCCGACGAGCTCGGCGTCGAAGATGGCTTTGCAGGTGTTGGGCACCCAGGTCACGCCGGCAGCGCCGTGCCCCTGGCAGACCGCACACGGGCAGTAGCCGCGCAGGCGCTCGACGGGGATCGTGCTGACGTGCCCATCGGCCCACGTGACGACGACGACGCCGAGCTCATTTTTGATCTGGATGTCTTTGCACACGAACGTGCGGGACGTGGCGGATGTGGTGCTCATGCTGAAGCTCGCAAGTGGTGTGACAAACAGATGGCGAAACGGCGGCGCGACAGTGACGTTGGTCGACTTCCCCACCAATCCAATCAGTGGCTCGCACCCGGTGCGCCGTGCGGATTGGCCATGCCCGGCACCGCGTTCTTGCCGCTGGCCTTCCAGGCCGGCACGCGCGATCCGCTCTCGTTCGGATCGACGAGTGGCGATGGTGCCGGCTCGACGAGGCGCTCGATCTTTGCACCCGTGCGCAGACGCGACACCAGCGCATCGACTGCCGCGAGGAAGCCTTTGACGCGCTCACGCTCGGTGATGATCTTCTTCGCCTCGGCGCTGGGCAGCTCGCGGCCCTTCTCAGCACCACCACCGCGGATGATGTGAAAGCCGCGCTCGGTCTGCACCGGGCCGCCGATCTCGCCCTCCTTGAGCTTGAAGGCCATCGCCTCGAACTCGGGGAACAGGTCGCCCTTCTTGAACGTGCCGAGGTCGCCGCCGCGGGCCTTGCCACTGGCGTCGTCGGACTTTTCTGCGGCCACGCGGGCGAAGGTGGCGTCGTCTTTGCCCACCACTTCCTTCATGATCGCTTCAGCAGCCTTCTTCTTTTCCGCCACAACGTCGGAGCCAGCAGCGCGATCCACCTTGATGAGGATGTGTGCGGCCGACGCGGTGTCGGGCACGACGAAGACCTTCTTGTTCTCTTCGTAGATCTTCGCGAGCGCGGCATCGTCGATGGGCTTGACCTCGCTCTCGAGGGACTTGAGCAAGCTCGCGAGCGCCACGTCGATGCGCAGGTCTTCGTCGAAGCTCTTCTCGTCGGCACCGATGGCACCCAACACGTCTTGCAACGTCTTGCCCGCCGGCAGGCTCTTGAGCATCTCTTCGCGCTTGGCTTTCACCTCGGCGTCGCTCGGCCACATCTTGCGCGCACGCGCTTCCTTCGCGAGCAGGTTGCGCTCGATGAGCTTCTCGTAGGCAGGCTGCTCAAACGCCGTCTTCATCTCGCCATCGAGCATCTCGGGCGGAATGCCCGCGAGTGCGGCGGCCTGCGCCATCGCGCGATCGAGGTCGGCTTTGGTGATCACGACGTCGTCGACTTTGACGATCGCCGCCGTCTTTGCGAGCTGGCTGATGGCGCTGGGCGTGCCAGCACCGCCGTGGCTGCCATGCGGATTCGCCATGCCCTCGGGGGCCGCACCCAACTGCTCGGCACCCGGCGACGTCGCCGCACCGTGGTTCGCTGGGATCTTCTCACCGATGGTCGGCGGCAACGTCGACGTCGTGGACGGCGCCTCACAGCCAACAGCAGCGACGACGAGCGCAACAGCGATCACGAACAGCTTCAACTTCGACACGCGCTTCATCGCAACAACTCCAGGGTGGACGCGGAATACACACCAACCAACGCAGCAGCCCCGCCGACGACGTCGAGCTGGGCAACACCTGCGGTGGTGAACGAACACGGGCCGCCGCACAACACGGCAACCAGCGACGGCAAGATGGGCAGATGCGCCACCACCAACACACCGCTGCGCTCGGCCAGCAAGGCGCGAGCGGCGATCACGGGATCGGCGTCGGGCGTGAAGCGATCGTCGACGACGAGGTCGCGCTGCAAGATCGAAGCGACAATCGCCGCCGTCTCGGTGGCCCGCTTGTAGGGGCTGTGCCAGATGGCCAATGGGGCAGCACCCAAACGCAACAACGCCTGCGCTGTCGACGTCGCCTGGGCGCGACCATGTTGGGTCAGGGGCCGTTCAGCATCGCGCCACGCATCGGCCGCTTCGCCGTGACGCATCAGATAGACATGCACCCCACGACGTTGTCACGGCCGACGCAGATGACAAGGCGCCTACTCGCCCGTCGCGCCCAGCACCAACAACGCCACGGCCACCGCCGTGAGCACGCCGCCGCCGATGTAGCCCGCGAGGGCCACGTTACGAGCGGTGTCGACGGTGGCGTAGGCCTGGGCCGCCTCGCCAGCAGACAACGTGAGCGCGCCGCTGTCGTCGACGGCATCGGCACGCTGCTGCGTGGAGACCGCCGTGGCGTCAGCAATCCCGCCCACGATGAGGCCGGCAAGGCCGACCGCGCCACTGCCAACCCCCGCCCACGTCAGCATCGACACCTGCTTTGGTGGTGCCGGCGGCGGTTCTGCTTGCGAAACAGCCCCGAGGCTGATGTCGAGCACGAGGACGCGGACCTTGTTGGCAGGCGCGACTTTGGCAATCGCGTCATCGCGCATCCGGGCCGCCTTCTGCTCAAGCGCCGTCGAGAGCGCGCGCAGGCTTTCTGCCTGAATGACGTTGCGGCCCAGCGACGTGGCGGTCTCGGCGTCAAACGTTGACAGCTCGAGCGCATAGGCGCCGTCAAACACCGACAGCGAGCCAAACACGACGAGCCGCGCGCCCATCGCTGCTGCCACTTCGGCAAGGCACGATTGCGCCTCACAGCCGAGCTGCTGCTTTTCGGCCTCGAGGTCCATCGCGCGCCGAAGATCTTCGCGGGTGACGACGTCGGTGGCGGTGTTGTCGGCAAACGTGGTGGCGACGATCGACGTGAGCACGCGCGCGTCGTCGACAGTGGGGGGCGCCACCGTGCTGAGCGAGAGGGCAACAATGAGCGCAAGCATCAGGGCACCACCGTGTTGACGAGGTCACCGAAGGTCTGCGCGCACGTCCCCGACGGCTGACCATTGGTTTGACAGAACCTGGGCTGTTCGCACGGCGACTCGAAATCGCAGAAGTCGCCCGAGACGACGAGCGAACGCGCGGTCCACGTCAGCCTCGGCGCAGGCAGGTCGGTGAGCGCCACGGCGTCGACCACTTGCGAGAAGCCATCCGTCGGGCGTTCGCTGGCGACCAGTTCGAATCCGTTGTCGGTGTGACGCCACACCGTCACCGAACGGGTGTCGGCGACGGCCACGGTGTCGCCGACAACAGCCACCCGCCGACCGAACTGCAGCGCCTCAACAAGGTCGCCGGCGTGGGCAAATGGAATGTCGACGAGGTCGGGGCACAGCAGCGCGCAGTCGGTGAGGTCATTGGCGGAGCACACGAGGGCGGCGCCGACGTTTTCGTTGCCGCAGGCTTCACTCGCAGGCGTGCCGACAACGACAAACGAGTTCGACGCTGCGATCGCCGTTGCCGCTGGCACATCAGTGGTGCTCAACGGAGAGGTGGGAGCGTCGACGCGCACGATGAGCACTCGCCCAGACGCCAACACCACCGCGACGGTACCGTCGTCAACCTCAGCGGCAGCAACGATGTCGTCATCGAACTCCAGCAGGTCGCCGCCGTAGGTCAGCGTGCCAGCTGCCAACACCGCGCGGTTCCGCTCGGTCGACAGCGGTTGCGCATCGCGGACCGGCGGCAGGTCAGCGAGGGTCGCGCCGAAGACCTGCACGTTGCCGTTGACGTCGACACTGATTGGAGAGACGTCGACGATGCCCACGGCAGCGACGGTGCCGATCGCCGCAAACGACTGGAAGAAGTACTCAGAGCCAAGGGTGTGGAGGTGGACATTGGCACCAACGCCCACGACGACGTGAGCCCTGCGGGCCGCCACCACGACCGGGCTGGCAAGTCGTACTTCGAAGGTCTCGGCCAGTGGTTGGCTGGGCGGGGTGAACGATCCCGTCAGGCGCACTGCACGCTGCACGGGCAGCCACCGCACGCGGTCTGTCGTCGTCGACGCTCGCCCGGTGGCGATCACGGCCGCCGGAGCGCCGGCAACAGATGGCACCGCGCCATCAACAACGTGGACAGCGACACGACCGAAACCGCCCTCGCCGCCGTTGTCGAGCACGGCACCCGCTCCGCCGTCGCCCGTCCCCGAATCACCACCGGTGACCTCGACGGTGAGCGCGCCAGTGATACGTCGCGCGTCGACGAGGATGGCGCCGCCACTGCCGCTGCCGCTGCGCTGGTTCGACCGCGGCTCGACACCACGCTGACCGGCGGCCTCAAGCACCGCGAGCGGACCAAGCGCAAGCGTCCCCTGCACCACGAGCGCAAGGCCACTGCCACCTTCGCCGCCCGCGTCGGTGTCGTTTGAGCCGCGCATCCCACCTGTGAGCGTGACGAGGTGTGGATGGCCATGCAGATGCTGCGGCCGGGCACGATGCCCAAGGCTGCCGAAGCTGCCACCGGTCGTTCCGCTGGCGCCGTTGTCGAGGTTGGCAGGTGCACCGACGACGCCGCACCCCGGCGAGATCGAGACAACACCATCGATGGCGGCGTCTTGCTCGACGACGAGCGCGATGGGTTTTGCGCCGGTGCAGTCAGCAATGCGCAGTTCGCCTGTGACCTGCAGTGCGAGCAGCGAAACGTAGACCGCGTCGTCGCGCTCCACGACGATCACATTGTCGCCAGCGGGGACGCCCAGTGCCGCATTGACGCTGATCTGGCGCCCGTTCTCGTCGACGATCAATGGTGCGGCGGGCACGGGCACCGCAGGTGGTGCCTCGCGGAACGTCGGCAGCACCCGCGCCACGCACGATGACAAGAGACACACCTGGTCGATCGAGCAGGCGCATTCTTCTCCCTCGCCCTCGCCCTCGCCCTCGCCCTCGCCTTCGCCTTCGCCCTCGCCTTCGCCTTCGCCTTCGCCCTCAGCAGTGGCGCACCGCTCGTTGACACACAGCGGTGCAGCCTCGTCGCAGTCGTTGTCGCCCGAGCACGGTCGACCAACAAAACCCGCCGGTGTTGGCAAGGTCAAAAAGCAACCGGGGAGCACCCACAGCACCAGCAGCAGCAACACGCGCATGGTGCTGAAGCTACTCCGAAACGCCTCGCTGGACGCGCTGTGACCGCTGCACGTGTGTGCGTGCACGGCGGCGGTGTCGTCGCGCTTCACAAGTTCGAACTCTCGGAGGTGCTTGTGTCTCGTGCGTCGATTGCTCTCATCGCTGTTGTGTTCATGGCCGGTGCCGCGCAGGCGGAGGTGCCTGCGACGGCGTCGCCTCCGCAGGCAGCAGAGACGGAGCTTGTCGAGGAGGGCTGGGGGCTCGCAGGCGACGCGCTGACGGTGGGCGCAGCAGGCCTTGGCGCAGCGCTGGGCTTGACGGCTGCCGTGTCTGCATCTGGCCCAGCGTCGAGCGTCGACTGGCGGCTTTCGCTGGCGACAGCGACGCTGCCAATCGTGTTACCAGCAGGCTTCGCCGCCGGCGCGCGCACGCTGCAGCCACGCCGAAGCGCCTTGAACATCGGGCTGCCAACAGCAGGCGCCGCAGTTGGCAGTGTCGTGGGCATCGCGGCACTGTTCGGTGGTGTTGCGGCGTTGTGGGGGCCAACGAAGCAAGGCGATGGACCCGCGATCGCCGTCATCGGGCTGTCGACGGTCACGATCGCCACCATGGCGACGACGGCAGGAGCGGTCGCCCTCGCGCACGCCATCGAAGGCGAATAGGGCGCTTCTCGTTCGGCGTTGTCTGCGGCAACGTCGCTCCCGCATGAACGACGACGACGGCCTTTCTCCCTTCAGCCTGTTTTGCGCCTACCACCTCGGGCTCGACCGACGTGGACGCAAGCGCTTCGGCAATGTGCACGACGTCGCGCGCGGTGCTGGTGTCGACGTTGATGCCGTCGAAGCAGCACTCGTCCGCCATGGGCTCGATGCGGCCAGCATGCTGAACCGCGACTTCGACCTCGTCGGCGCGCAGCTCGACATCCAGGTGTCGCCGCCGGGGGTCGACCTGCTCAGCCTCGCCGAGATGCACTGGGAGCTGTTTGCGCAGGCCCCGGTGCGCGAGCGCGACTGGCAACGCGAAAACGAAGAAGCCGCCGCCGACAACGAACTCACCTTTGGCCGAAACGCCGTCGAGGGCCGCGTGCCCGGTCCCGTGGACGACGACGACGAGCGCTGATCTGCCAGCATCTCTTTGCAATCAGAGTGGGCCTGCTATGCCCGCTTCCATGCACGACGTCGTCGACCTCACCATTGCCCTGTGCAGCATCCCGTCGGTGACCGAGCGCGAGGCCGACGTCGTCGACCACCTGGCGAGCGTTCTCACCAAGCTGGGCGCGCATGTCACGCGCGAGAACGTGGGCGGTACTGTTGGCCGCGACAACCTGCTTGCGGTCGCCGACAAAAACCGCCCCATCGACCTGCTGCTCACCACGCACATCGACACCGTGCCGCCGTTTTTCCCGCCGACAAAAGTCGTGGGTGCCGACGGTGTGGCGCGCCTCGTGGGCCGTGGCGTCATCGATGCCAAGGGCATTGCCGCCAGCATGATCGTGGCGTGGCAGCGCCTGCTCACCACGTCGACAGCGGTGGGCGAAAACGTTGGCCTGCTGTTTGTTGTCGGCGAAGAAACCAGCTCCGATGGCGCGAAGCAGGCAGCGGCTTCGGGCTTTGCGCCCGCCGTGAAGTACTTCATCGACGGCGAGCCCACCGACGGCCTGCTGTGCTCGGCGATGAAGGGCGTGCTCGCGTTTGAACTCACCGTGAAGGGCAAAGCCGCGCACTCGGCGTACCCCGCGGCAGGGCACTCCGCGACCCACCAGCTCGTCGACGATCTGCACCGTTTGCAGCACGCGCCGTGGCCCACCACCTCGTTTGGCGAGACCACGCTCAACGTGGGCTTGATGGCCGGTGGTGTGGCGCCCAACGTGATTGCGGCTGACGCCAGTGCCCGCATCATGATGCGCCCCACCGCGCACCCCGACGACGTGCTCGCGCAGGTCAAAAGCCTGCTCGCCGACACCACCGCGTTGTCGGTGCTCACCAAAGCGGCACCGCTCGAGTTGCACACCGTCGAGGGCGAACGCACCTGCGTGGTGGCCTTCGGCTCCGACGTGCCGCACTTGTTGCCGGTGCTGTCGTCGCGCGCGGGCAAGCCCATGTTGTTTGGACCGGGCTCGATCCTCGACGCCCACACCTCCCACGAACAGGTGGCCATCGACGACCTCGTCGCTGCCGCTGATGCCTACGAGCGCATGTGTGTGCGCCTGCTGGAGAAGCCATGACCGACGCCACCGATGCCATCACCAGCGACGCCGTCCCTGCAGCCCTTGAAGCGCTGCAGCCGCTGTTGTCGCTCTCGGCCGACGAGCTCGCTGCCGACGACGTGAAGCACACCGCGCGCACCGCGTTTCGGCACTTCTTGCAGCTGCTCGAGGGCGGGCATGTGCGCGCAGCGTCGCCCACCGCGAACGGTCAGTGGGTGGTGAACCCCGTCGTCAAACAAGCAATCTTGCTGGGCTTTCGTCTGGGTCGCCTGGTGCAGCTCGGTGATGCGAGCCTGCCGTTCATCGACAAAGACACCTACCCCGTGCGCGGCTTCTCACCGTCGGAGCGCGTGCGCATCGTGCCGGGCGGCAGCAGTGTGCGTCGCGGCGCACATGTCGGTGCAGGTGTGACGGTGATGCCACCCGCCTACATCAACGTGGGCGCGTTCGTCGACGAGGGCACGCTGGTCGACAGTCACGCGCTCGTGGGCAGCTGCGCGCAGGTCGGCAAGCGCGTGCACATTTCGGCGGCCGCCCAAATCGGTGGTGTGCTCGAGCCCGTGGGCGCGTTGCCGGTGATCGTCGAAGACGACGTGCTGCTCGGCGGCAACACGGGCATCTACGAGGGCACCATCATCCGTCGTCGTGCGGTGCTGGGCGCTGGTGTGGTGCTCACGCGCAGCACGAAGGTGTTCGACCTTGTCCACGAGCGCGAACTCATCGGCACCGACGAAGCGCCGCTCGAGATTCCCGCAGGTGCGGTGGTGGTGGCGGGTTCGCGGCCGGTGTCGTCGTCGTGGGGTGCTGCGCGCGGCTTGCAGCTCAACGCGGCCATCATCGTGAAGTACCGCGACGAGAAAACCGACGCGAAGGCAGCGCTCGAGAGCGTGTTGCGCGCCTGAGGCAAACGCCAACGCGCGGATGCTGTGCCGCACCTCGCCTGCTACTTCTTCAAACACTTGGCGCTTCGCCAAGTGTTTGAAGAATAACTACTATTCGGGCGCGGAGCGCCCGAATGCGTCTTCGAGCTGGAGGCTGGTGTGCCCATCGTTCCCCGTACCGCTGTTTCTCCTGGTACGTCGCGTTCGGCCTCCGCCGCGGTGGCTGCGTCGACGACGATCGCCACGCCCACAACGACGACGCCTGCTGAAGCGCCGCGGGCCAACGTCGATCGCTTCGATGCGGCACGCGCTGCTGCCGACACAGCTGCGCCGTCGCGCGGTCAAAGCCGTGGGGCAGCGGCCGCGTTCGCTGGCCTCGCTTCGATCGCCGAAGGTGCCAGCAACCTGGTGCGTCGCCTTGGTCGCGGGGCGATGGTGGCCGTCATCGGCGCCTCGCTGCTGGGCGGCGTGGTTGCGGGCATGTCGTCCACGTCGACGTCGACGGCCACACCCATGAGCGTCACGCAAGTGCGCGTGTTGCAGCAGGCCAAAACCCCGGAGCTGCACCTCGAGGGTGTGACCAAAGCCGTTGGCTTGAGCGAAGCCGAGCTGCTGCACGCGGTCACGTCGGCTTCGGCATCGACGACGCTGACCAAAGATGTCCACCTGCCCATCGCGGGGGGCCAGCTCACGCTGCCCAAAGGCACCACGTTCTCTGTCGACGTGAGCGATCGCGGACTGCAGTTGCATGCCTCGCCTGCGGTGCACCTCAGCCTCGACTGGAAGCCCGACGCCGACCTCAAGGCCTTCTCGTTCAGCTTCGCCGACGGCCAGTTTCACGTCGACGCGGCGGGCTTCGGGCCCGATGCGCTGTACTCAAAGGTGGCCACCGATCGCGTCAACGCGATGTTGCTGCCGCTGTTGCCTGCAGCGTTGAAGGTCGCGAATTTCGATCCGCGCACCAAAGGCCACGTCGAGCTGCTGATGGGCACCATCGCGGGCATCCTGGGCGGCTCGTCGACGAACGCGGCGAGCGCGCACGCGACCAAAGACACCTCGCTGCTCGCGGGTCTGCCGATCGACGGTGTGGCGCTGTCGGTTGAGCTCACCGCACCACGGGCCATGCACCACGATCTGGGCAAGGGCATCGCGTTGGCCATCGCCGCTGATGCACGCCTGAGCGTGTCGCTGCACACGACGATCGTCGACAATGCACCGCAGTTGGCGTCGGCGACGGTGCGCTCGTTCTCGGGCGACGGTGTGCGCATCGAGCGCAACGGTGATGCGCTGCAGTCGCTCACGCTCCACACGCTCACCGCCACAGCCAACGCGCCGGGGAGTGCCGATGCCTACACCGTGCACGCCGACTACGACCTCGCTGTCGAAGACGGCCTGCGCGGTGTGATCGCCCTGGTTGGCGCGGTGGTGGGTGCTGCGCACGGGGTCTCGCCCGACGCGTCGGCTGCGTCCGCCGTGCAACGTGCTGGCGACGTCAAGATCCACCCGGTGCGCCGCCTGGTCGACGAAGCCGTGCAGAAGCTGAGCACGCCGCTGGCCACTGCCATCGGGTCGTTGCAGCCCGCGGCACCCGGCAGCGCCGCCTTGCGCACACCGCGTTCCTGAGCGGTCCCCGCCGAACAGAGTGAGCCTCGAACTTTTTTTTGCGCGGTCGCGAACCGATCTGCCTCCATCGCCCCTCTTCATGGTGAGCGCTGTGTTTGGCGCTCGAGGAGTCCGCGATGTCTGCATTTTTCGTGAAGAACGTTCCCCCGACCGAGCGCGTGATCCGCACCGTTGGCAGCCTCGCCGCTGCTGGCGCCGCACTGGTGCTGTTGCCGGCCCCGCTGAGCATCGTGGCGGCCGTGTCGGCGTCGCTGTTCGCGCTCACGGGGGTGGTTGGCTTCTGCCCGGCGTGCGCACTTGCAGGTCGCAAGCTTGATGCGATGAACAAGGCATGAGCGACACGGCGTTGCCCCTGCCACCCGAAGCGGTTGACGTCGACGGCATCGACCCGGTGCTGTTGGCCGCCTACCGCGGCGAGCCAGCGGCGTTGAACCAGTTGCTGCACACCAGCCAGCCGCTGATTCGGCGCTACGCGCTTCGCCACTGCATCTTCGAGGTCGTCGACGACGCGGTGCAAGACTCGATGGTGGTGTTGGCGCGCCGGTTGTCGACGGTGCGTGCGCTGCGCGCGTTTTCTGGCTGGCTGCTGCAGGTGGTGCGCCATGAGTGCCATCGCCTCGGCAGCCGGCTGCTGCGTCACGACCTGTGGGACTACACGCGCGCCACTTGCTTCATGGCGGCCGACGACGTCACCACGCGCCTGTCGGTGGTCGCCGCTCTGGAGTCACTCCCGCCGCACTACCGCAAAGTGGTGGTGCTGCGAGACATCGAAGAGCTCGGCATCAGCGAGATCGCCGAGCGTTTGGGTGAGCCCATCGGTGCGGTGAAGAGCCGGCTTCATCGTGCTCGCGAGTTGCTGCGCGAGTACCTGCTGGCGTGATCACGACAACAGCAGCTGCACGCGCGAGCGCAACGCTTCGGGGATCGCGCGCGCGACGGCGACGTCGACATCGTTGCGCGACACCTTCATCGAGAAGTGCTTGAGCACGATGTGCGCGGGCAGCGTTGCAGGATCCATCGTCGACAGCAGCGCGCCGATCTCGTCGATGTGCGTGTGCCCTTTGCTTGCGGCCATTTCGCGATCGTCGGGGTCGACGTAGGTGGCTTCAATCACGAGCACGGGGGCCTGCCACACCTCGGGCTTGTGCAGGCTGTGCGCCACGCAATCGCCGATGAACGTGATCGCTGGGACATCCACGTCGACACTGACCTGGACACCAGTCCGACGCAGTGCTGCGATCTCCGCACCAGCCAGGGCTGCATAGTGGTCCAACAGCTTCTTGCGGCGTTCGAGAATCGTGTAGCCAAGGCTTGGCACGCCGCGGTGATCCACGACAAAGTTCGCGGCGATGTCGGCGGGCATGAAGTAGGAAGCGTCGCCCGCAAGCCCGAGCATGCGCCGCAGCGCGCTGTGACGAAGCACGCAGCGCGCGTGGTCGCCGTGGGCATGCGTGAGCAACACGTGCCGCAACGGCACCGCCGACAACGGGCACTCACCCATGTCGAAGCACACGTCGAGCTCGGGCACCTGCAGATACGTCGCGAGGCCTGAGATGGAGAAGCCCGCGAGCGTGAGGCCACCGCAGCGAAGCTGAATCTGGTCGAGTGCGTTGTGCATGCGCGATGAACGTTACGCGTTCGCCGTCATTCACAGCAGAAGCACGATCACGTCGTGCGTTGCTGCTTGAGGTGTCAGCCTAACGCCACGTTGCGCGGTACAGCCGCGTGTCTGCCGCTGGCGCATCCACGATCTCAACGCGCAGATCGTTGATGCCTGTGAGTTCCAGGGCGCCGAAGATCGCGCCGCGCAGGCCATGAAAGAACGCATCCGAAGGAAACGGACGGTGCTCGAGCTTGACGTCGACGAAGTGCTCGCCGCGATCGACAACACTCAGCGTGCCGCAGCTGCGGTAGTACACGGCGTAGATCGCCGCGGTGCGCTCGGCGACAAAAGCCGGCGAAGCCACGCGCAGAAACACCCGGTAGATGCCGGTGAGATCGTTGCGCAGTTGCAGGCGGCCGGCCTCGAAGATCTTGTTCGTATCGCCACCGAACAAGTCGGCGAGGGCCGAGACGTACAACAGATGGGCGTGCTCGAGCGGTACCCACTCCTGTGCGTAGCGCGAGCGTGTGAACAGCTCCGCCGTCGACGCGGGGAGCGTGCGCAGCCAGGCATCGAAAGCGCCGGGCGGCGCCAACCGGGCCATCACCGTGCACAGCGAGTTCAGGCCTGCCGCCTTGAGTTCGGGAACGCTCATGAGGTGACCAACACCGTCGTTGTTCCGAGGCTTCGCATCAGTGCCGCCTCGAAGGTGCTGCGGCTGTGGTAGCCGCGCAGTCGCGTGCGCAGCACGAGGCCAGCCACGGTCGTCGCCATCGACACCAGGGGCGAACCCACAAGGACATGCACCGTCGAGACCAGCGTTGGATTCGCGCCGGTCCAATCGATGGTGTGTTGGCGCCCTTCGCTGGTGAACGACTTCATTTCCTCGAAGTCGTTGTACACGTCGAGCTGGCCAAGGCGCGCTTGTGCCCCAATCCACTCGGTGCTCTGCGTGGCCATCACCGTCGAGCAATGGCCTTCAACCCGCTGCACAGCGATCCATGGCCGCGGAAAGTACAAGCGATAGCGACCACGATCGTCGGCACAGGTGAATGCTGCTGCTCCTACGTCGACCTCAAGTCGCCCCACGCCGCCCTCCCCATCATGTGATCGGCCCTCAAGAGGTTCGCCTCGGCGACAATCAAGGGACTCGCCTCGGCGACAACCCCAAAGCGAGGCTCATTTCATCGGCGGGGAGGTTTCCCCGCCCGCCCCTCAAGAGACTCGCCTCGGCGACAAACCCCAAAGCGGGTTTCTGTTCGAGGCTCATTCCGCCGCTGCGTTCACCGTCGTGACTGATGTGTCCAGGTTCAAGTCGAAGACCATTGTAAAGCGCGCGCCTCGCCCGGGCTCCGAGGTGATCGTCAGTGTCCCGCCATAGGCACGACACATCGCGGCGACGGCACCCAGGCCAACGCCACGTCCCGAGATGTCCGACACCGTCTTTGCCGTCGAGAAACCATCCGACAGCAAAGCAGCTTCGAGGTCTGCGCGCGTGGTGGCCGGAAGTCCGAGTTGCAGCGCGCGCTCACGCACGGCCTCCCAGGAGACGCCGCGGCCGTCGTCCTCGACAGAGATCGCCAGTCGGTCTGCCTGCTGTCGCACTTCGAAGCGCAAGCGTGCTCGTGGAGACACGCCGCGCGCCGCACGTTCAGCCCCAGGCTCAAGGCCGTGGTCAACCGCATTGCGCACCAGATGCGACATGATCGACCACACCGGCGCCCAGTGTTCGCTGGGCAGGCGGATGCCTTCGTCGTCGACGACGATCTCGGGATCTTCACGACCCAACCGCACCGCCAACGCGCGCGCCTGCCGACCGAGACGTTGCAGTGGTGCCGCCACCGGCTCCCACAACAGCTGCTCAACACTGGAGGCGAGATCAAGCATCGACACGCCGTCGCGCAGCGCACCTTGCAGACGACGCAGTTGCTCGATGGGGACCTCAACCACGTCGTCGCGGGTGTTGGCGAGGACGGCGATGCGCTCACGAAACGCCAACCATGCTGCTTGTACCCGTTGACGTGCCTCTGCCGGTGCTGTCCCAAGGCCAGCCTCGAGCGACTCGGTTTCGACGTCGTGGCACACCACAGAAACAGTGGTGGCACCAAACAAGCCGGCGTTGCCCTTCAACGTGTGCAGGTCGCGCATGCCGCCGTCAGCGACGATCTCTGCGACGAGGCGGTCGCCTTCGCGCACAAACATCTGCAAACCGGCGCGGTCGTTCATCGCCTTTTCCATGACCGTGAGCACTTCGCGCTGTTCGCGCGCGGTGGCTTCGTGCTCGAGCGACGCGGTGATGTCGGTGAACACGAGGATCACGGCGCGCGGCTTGTCGTCTTTGCCGGTGAGCAACTTCACATGCAGACTGAAGTGCGTGCGGCCCGATTGCAGCTGGGTCGGGAACTGGTCGAGCACCACGTCGGCGGGCAGCATGTCGGCGGCCAACGCATCAAACGACAAGCCGAGCCAGGCGGCCGCACGCGGGTCGAAGCGAGCGATCACCTCGGTGAGGCTCGTGCCTCGCTCGGGTGTTCCAAACCACGTCGTGAACGCCGCCGACCACGGACCCTTGATGGCGCCGTCGAGGTCACAGGTGATGAAGCCCTGGCCCATGATGTCGAGCATCTGGCGGATCTCGGTTTCGCGTCGCGAAAGCTCAAGGCGCATGCGTTCTTTCGCGGCCTCGAACAACGACGACAGCGAGAGCATCAGCACCGCCAGCAACGATGTGGCGATCACCACCTCTTTCTGACGCTCCTGCACCGTCCACGGGTCGGCCCACTGGTAGCCGCCGTCGGTGAGCACCTTCAAGCCCACAAAGAACACCACATCGATGACCAGCCAGGCCACCGCGTGCTTCCGCCCCGCGAGCAGTGCAGCAATCACCGGCAACGACGACATCCAAAACGGCGCAAACGCCGTGATGCCACCGGTCATGAAGGTGCGCGCCATCAGCACCGCACCAAACACGCAGGCGATGTAGTGACCCATCACCGTCAGCGATGGCACCCGCCGGAAAACCCACGGTGCCAAAATGCCCAACGGCACCGCCGACAAAATGACGAAAGCGTTTTGGTAGCGACCATGGCGGACGTCGCTGAGCACGAACACCGGCGCAAACGCGACCAGCGCCCACGCAAACATCACGACCAGCCGCGCACGCCGCAGCGTGTCAGCATCAGCGGCCAACATCGTTGGCGGTAGCTGTCGGTCCACCAGCGCCTGCAAACGTTCGCCAAGCCGCATCGCACACCTCTGCTTGCCAGGCATCGGCTCGCGTGCAGCAAACCTGAGAGGGGCCGATCTGACGCGCCAGACGCGCTACAGGTGTCCGTCGCAGGGCGTACCAAGGTCGAGCGCACCCCAGGGTTGCACCTCGCGGTACAGCAGGCGGGCGTTGTCCCACAGGTCGAGGCTGGTGAGCGCCGTTGTGGTCGCACCTTCGACGACACTGCCGCCGTTGGGTCCAAGCTTGATGGTCACACCTTCACCGACTGCGATGATGCCGCCGCTGCCGAAGGTTGGATCCTGCTCGATCTCCACATCGAGGGCGACGAGCTTGCCCTTCTTGCCGAGGTACACGTGCAGGTCGGTGGGCTCGTCGGTGCGTGCACCTTCAACAACGACGTAGCGCAGGCGATCGTCGCGCCCGAGCAGCAAGGCTCGTCGACGCCACGGTGCCGCAAAGAACTTCGCCTTTGGCGCGACCTTCGTTTTGGACAACTCGATCGTCTTGTCGCCGCACGCCAGCGTGTGCTTGCCCGCGACGACGTCAAACGAGCGTCCAGCCCCACCGCCGGCAAACCGCGGATCCCAAAATGTTTGCGAGAAGCCGCCCTCGCCATCGCTGCTGCTGCTGCCACCGTCGTGCACCTGGTGCATCGCTGTTGCAGTACCCGCATACAGCGGCTTGCCCGTTGGATCGTCGGCGTGAAACGCGATGAAGCGACCGTGGCCGTCATCGACGAACGCCAGTCCTTTCGGCGTGGCGATCGCTTCATCAACGCGAGCAGGGGCCAGCGTCTTCGCCGGCAGCGTCGCCACCGTTGGCGCTGTCGTTGGCGCTGTCGGTGCTGGCGTGGTTGTCGTTGAAGGTGTCGCCGTCGCGGGCGTTGCGGCGGGCAGGGTGCTCAAGGCTTCGGTGACGAGGGCAGGAACAGCATCGAGCACGGCGTCGATGGCACCCTTTCGTTTCACGCGACGGTCGACCACGCTGCCAGCACCGCCGTGGACGTCGGCGCGTTTGATGGTGACGATCACGCTCTGACCAACGCTCGCGAGCGACACCGTCACCACGGCATCGGCACCCAACGCATCGCCCAGCTCGGCGGCGCACGACGTGGCCGCACACCCAGCGAGCTGCTTGTTCGCCTCAAGACCCAGCAGGGCCTGCAGTTGATCGTTGGTCACCACGTCGTGGCCCGCACGTGAGGCCGCCGCCGCCACGGCATCGGCTACCACGTGTTCCGTCCTGGCGCCAAGGCCGGCGGCCGACGTCGGCGGCATGATCACCAGCTTCGTCGCCGCCGCTGCCGACGACGACAACCCCACCACCGAGCACACCAACGCACCGAACACCACACGACGCATGCGCACCAGTCCTGCCGCTCGCGCACGTTGCTGGTGACTGTCACCACGACGGCTTGAGCACCTGGACCATACGGGGTGGCGTGGGCGTCAGTCCTTGCTGGCGATCACGTGCTCACGGCGCGCGGCGGCTCAAAAAGAAACGACCCGGCGGGGCCCGGTCGTGGGTCGAACGAAGAAGTCGGACTCAGCGGCTGATCGAGAAGTCGCCGAGGGCCGGGTTCTCACGGTTGTCGAGGCCGTAGTCGCCGTTGACGACGGCTTCGACGGTGACGGTGCGCTCGTTGGTCGACGGGTCGTCGGCGATCACCACGATGGCGTCGTCGGCGGGGGCGTCGAACTCGGTGGCGCAGACGGTGACGCTCACGGGCGAGTCGTACGACATGCTGCTGCTCGTGTACGTGCCGGCCGGAATGGTCAGCAGGCTCGAGTCCCAGGTGGTGACGATGAGCATGCCCATCGTGCCGTTTGAGCGCTCGCTGATGACGGTGACGTTCGACGACGTGCCGTCGGTGTAGCCCGACAGCTGCGTGGCCGGGGTGCCGTCGGCGAAGGTCTCGTTGGGGCCGTACTGGCCAGAGATGGTGGCGTCTTTGATCTGGCTCGTGATGTCGGCGTAGTCCGAGCGCGAGTAGTCAGAGCCGAAGAGGTCGGTGGCGTTTGTGTCGTCGACGTAGTCGACTTCCTGCAAACAACCGACAGACATGGGCAACAAGGCGGCGGCGAACAAGGCTGGAATACGCATCGGGTTCCTCTTCTTTCGACCGGTACTGCGTCCAGTGTGCCAACAACAGCGCGGCTTTGCCATGCGGGCCGTCACATTGATCGCGTCAGATCTCTGACGCACCAACCGGACACGTGTGTCGCGGCTGTGTGACGAGGTGCGTGCTCCACCACGCAGCCCACACCGTTTCGCGATGGGTCACGAACACGGTGCAACAACCCAGGAGGACGGTTTTTGCAGACAAACGTGCCCCACGTTTGTTGCCAGCCGCGTGCCAGCGTAGCCTGCGCTCCGTCTGGGCTTCACCCCCGACGTTGTTTTTGCGTTTCGTGATCGTCGACAGCGACGTGTGTGCACCCCGGCGCTTCTGGCCGCGGTGGTGAGAAGAGGACCCATGGAGCTCAAGCTCGTACCCAAACTGCAGCTCGGCGTGGTCATGACCCCGCAGCTGAAGATGGCGATCAAGCTTTTGACCTTGAACCACCTCGAGCTCAAAGACGCGGTGGCCCAGGAGCTGGTCGAAAACCCCGTCCTCGAGGAGATGTTCGACGAACGCATCGCCCACGAGGTGCGCGAAGCGGAAGGCCCGGCGCCGCAGGTCACCTCGGA
>JBIKRQ010000202.1:0-11628 GCA_044349155.1 Myxococcota bacterium | reverse complement strand
TCACGCGTTGGTCGTCGCGCCGTGCTTTCTCGCTGTGGGCAACGCCTTCGGCGGGAGTCAGGGGCGCTCGCGCGGCGCCCCCGACACCCCCCGCGCTCGGGCGGGGTCTGTGCGTTGCCCCCCGTGCACTTTGAGCGTCGGCGGCACGCACGGCGGCGTCGTCGGAGAGCCGGGCGCCTCCTGGTTCAAAGTGCATCGGCCAGGCGCCCCTCCGGCCAACGGTGAGCGTACTCGTCGTCGGGGGCGCCTTCGGCCAGCGTTGTGCGAGCTGGCGCGTCCGGCCGCGTCGCGCGTGTTCGTTGTTCGACGTCGTCGCCGGCCGCTTCGGCCGCCGCTCAGCGGCAGACGAAGAAGGGGTCGAGGGGGCTTGAGCCGCAGCCCACTTCGGCGCTGTCGCACTGGCCGTCGTCGTCGCTGTCGGTGTCGTTCGGGTCGGTGCCGCGGGTTTCTTCTTCGTCGTCGCTCAGGCCGTCGCCGTCGGTGTCGACTGGCGTTTCGCCTTCGCCTTCACCTTCGCCTTCGCCTTCGCCTTCGCCCTCGCCTTCGCCTTCACCTTCGCCCGTTGGCTCGCAGCCGCTGTCGCAGGGGGTGCTGTTGTCGTCGAGCGGGTCGGTGCCGGCTTCGCATTCGTCGCCGTTGTCCGCACCGTCGCCGTCTTCGTCGTCGCGGCTGTCGATGACGCCGTCGCCGTCGGTGTCGGGCATGTCGGGGTCGGTGCCGCACTGGCCCTCTTGTTCGTTGGTCAGGCCGTCGCCGTCGTCGTCGTCGGCGCAGGCTTCGATGCACACCCATGAGCCGTCGTCGTCGTAGCCGTAGCCGCGATCGAAGTCGGAGTCGATGATGATGCAGGCGGGAAGGACCGCAGCGGTGGCAGCGGCGAGACAGGCGGGCAGCAGGCGAAGCGACGAAAACGACATGAATGACCTCCAGGGCTGCATGGGATTGGGGGAGGGCCGCCGGATCTGTGTCGCTCGCGAAAAATCTGACGGGGCGCCTGTCTTCTCGTTCGCTGCAGCCTGCTAGGTTGCCCCCATGACCAATGGCCGCCGCGCCGCCGACCGCCGCCGTGAGCGTGGCGGAGGTGCTGAACACGACGACGAAGACCTCGGCACCACGCCGGGGGCAGCCCTCGTGAGTCCGCACCAGGACTATGTCGAGGTCGACGACGAAGCGTCGGTGGCGCGTCCGCGTTTGAGCAGCCGTGAAGAGAAGCTGCCGTCGTTGCTCGATCCGTCTGACGTCGTCGCTCGCCAGCCGCGTTCGGAGCAGCAGCAGCAGCAGCGCCAGTCGTTGTCGCCGCGCGATGCCGCCGCACCCCGTGGGCAGATCATCGACGAAGACATTCCCGACGCCGACAAGAGCTTCGTGCGGGCCTTGAAGCGCAAGCCGTCGCCCAACGACACGCGCGTCAACGTCAAGGTCGAGGTCACCGAGATCAAAGAGCCCAAGGCGCGCAAGCCGCGGTTGGGTGGCACGTTGCAGCTGCTGTTTGTCGCTGGCGAGGCCGTGACGGCGAAGTCGGCGCTTCCCATCTCGGTGTACCCGTCGTTGCTGGGCCGCAGTCGCGATGCCGACCTGCAGTTGTTCGACCCCACGGTGTCGCTGCGGCACGCCGAGATCGGCTACGACGACGACGGCTTCACGCTGTCTGACCTGGGCAGCCGTTCGGGGCTGTTGAAAAACGGGCTCGTCGTCGAGGGGCGTACGCCGTTGCGCCATGGCGACATCATCTCGTTGGGCAAAACCGAGCTGCGCTTTTTGCGCGCCGATGCGGTGCCGCAGAAAAAGCCCGAGCCCGAGCCTGCGCCGTTGCCGGTGATCACCGCCGAGCAGTCGATGTCGGCGGCGGCTTCACCTGCCCAGCAGCCCGATCGCACCGGCACGTTGACGCGTCACGCCCGCGAGGCCGCGCTGGCCATCGAGCGCGAGAAGGTCGAAGCGCGACGCGCAACGGTTCGTCGTCGAGCAGCGTGGGTGATTGTGGCTTGTGTGGCGCTGCTGGTCGCCGTTGGTGGCGCCACGTTTGTGTACCGCTCGGCGCTGTCCGACGCAGCACCAGCGCAGATTCGCCTGCAGATCGCGATGCTCCTTGGCGAGGGCAAAAAGCTGCTGCAAGAGGGCGATGTCGACGGGGCGCGCGCACGCGTCACCACCGTGTTGGGCCTTGCGCCCGACAACGGCGAAGCGGTGTCGCTCGAGCGGATGGTGATCACCGAAACGTCGTCGCGCGATGCGCTGCAGCTCGCCCTTCGCATGGGCGACGAAGACCGTGACGACGAGGCCCTTGCTGCTTTGGCCCGCATCGCCGACACCAGCGTGTTCGCCAAAGACCGCGATCGTTTGCACCAGAGTCTGGCCAGCCGCGCGTTGGTGCGGTCGCTGCGCGCCGTCGAGAACCTGCTCGATCAAGGCCGCATCGACGAGGCCCTCGCGCGCGCCGAGGCCCACGTGAAGCGCTTCCCCAACGACGCTGGTGGCCAGGCGCTGCTCGCCCGTGTGCAGGCCGCCAAAGCCGGCGCGCCCAACGACCCGGCCCTTGGTCCAGCACGCGCCGCGTTCGCCGAGGGGCGTTTGTCTGACGCCCGTCAGATTGCGAGCCACGCCGGCTACCTTGGCTACGCTGGCGACGTCGAACGCTTCGAGCGCACGCTTGCGGAGGGCACGTCAGCCTTGAAGCGCTTCGATGGTGGTGCGGCTCGCGGTCCGCTCGACGAGGCGTTTCGCCTGCTGGGCTCGCTGGGGGCTTCGGCCACGTCGCCGACGTTTCGCACGGTGCAAAAGCCCTACGCCGACGCGCTGTATTTGAGCGGCACCGAGAAGCTCATGGCCGGCGACCACTGTGGTGCCGCGCGCGAGTTGTTCAAGGCGGCGCGCGTGTTGCCGGCCGATGGTCGCATCGAGGGCGAACTGCAGAAGCTGCAAAGCATCGCCGACCAGGGGCTGCAGAAAGCCCGCGGTGCCCGTGCGCAAGACCCCGATCGTGCGGCCTCTATCGCCCGTGAAGCGCTGTGCGCGGCGCGCTCGGGTTCTGAGACCTACGAGGCCCTGCAGTCGCTCCTGCGTTGATGTGCGCTGCCGATCAGGTGTGCGCAGGCGCTCAGTGGGGCGTGCGCGCGTGCCCGGTTCGACCGGTTCGTCGTCGCACACCACCGCTGTCGTCGCATCCGAGCGGGGTTGGCTGGCGGCGTGCGGTTGGCCCCACCCTTGCGTTGACTCTGGTGAACCTTTGCACCGGAGCTTTCATGTACCGCCATTGGCTTGTCGCCCACGACTTCGAAGCCTGCTCCAACAGTGCTGCTGATGCGGCCGCGCGCGTGGCTCGGGCCTGCGCTGTCGACGACGATCGCGCCCGTGTGGTGCTCGCCCACGTCGTCACGCCCACCATCATGCCGGTGCCCGGCGACGTCGGCAGTGGCGCCGCCCTGGCTGCGATCGACGCGATGATGCTGGCCGCCACCGAGCAGCTCGACAACGAAGCCGCGAACCTGCGCCAGCGTTTTCCCGACGTCACGTTCGATACCACGGTGCTGACGGGCAGCCCCGTCGAGGCGATCATGGCCTACGCCGACCGCATCAACGTCGACGCCATCGCTGTCGGTACCCACGGGCGCACGGGCCTGAAGCACGCGTTCATGGGTTCGGTCGCCGAGCGCATCGTGCAGCACGCGCAGCGTCCGGTGCTGGTGATCAAAGAACCGCACGCCACGTTCGCTGGTGCTGTCGCCTGACAGCTGTCAGGTATGGGCCACGAAGGCACACGCGTCGTCAGCGAGCCCCTTGCAGGCGGGGGCACTGCGCGAACTCAGCCTCGACCTGCGGCAGGCCCGGTCCCGACGTCAGCTCGATGTCGGCCAGGCCCAGCATGCGGGCGAACAGGTCGGCCACGACGTGGGACTCGTGCTCGCGCGCCCGCAAGCGCTCGCGCAACTCGAGGAGGACCGCCGCGCCCTCCTCGCAGTCTGGGTGGGCGAGGAAGCAGCAATCGCGCTCACCGGCGACGATGTGCCAGCGCTGATAGAGATCGCGGTCGACGGCATGGGTGCGCGCGATGCCTGCCACGGAGGCGACGAACGCCACCAACAACACGCCCGCAACAGTCACCAAAATGGTGGCCAGGCGGCGGTTGCGCTTCGAGGCGGCGGCGCGGACGTCGTCGCTGATGTCGACGTCGTCGCTGACGGCTGCCGCGGTCGCTGGCTCTCCACGTTTCGCCATCGCCACACCTCACCGTTTATCTGACAGCTGTCAGATCTTCTGCGTCGGGTCGAACGTGTCGTCGTCTTTGGGGCCCTGTTCCTTGCGGACCTGTTCCCACAACGCGAGCAACACGCTGTCGACGCCGGTACCAGCGGCACCCGACAACAGCAGCAGCGGCACGCCCTTTTTCTTCAGGTGCTTGGCCAGGGCCTTCACCTGCGGGTGGCTCTTCACGTCGCCGTCGAACAGGTCACACTTGTTGAGTGCGACAATCTCGGGGCGCTCGGCCAGCTCGTCGGAGAAGCGGTCGAGCTCGGCGCGCAGCACGTCGTAGCGCTCGACGAGGTCGATCGGGCCGCGGATCTGGTTGGGGAATTCTTCGGCTTCCACCTTTGAGCCCGTGTTTGCGGCCTGCGCCACTTCGAGGGGCACTTCCACGAGGTGCAGCAGCACGCGCACGCGCTCAAGGTGCTTGAGGAACTGAAAGCCAAGGCCCGCACCCTCGGCAGCACCCTCGATGAGGCCGGGGATGTCGGCGATGACGAAGCTTTGGCCCTCGGCCTTGCTCGTGCCGGGCACGCGCACGACGCCGAGCTGCGGCACCAACGTGGTGAAGGGGTAGTCGGCGATCTTCGGCCGGGCCGCACTCACGCGCGCCACGAACGTGGACTTGCCCGCGTTGGGGAAGCCCAGCAAACCGACATCGGCCATGAGCTTGAGCTCGAGCCGCAGGTTCTTTTCTTCGCCGAGGGTGCCGGGGTTGGCGAACTCGGGGGCCTGCCGTGACGGGGTCGCGAAGCGGGCATTGCCGAAGCCGCCGCTGCCACCACGACACACCACGAAACGTTGGCCGTGCTCGACGATGTCGCACAACAGCTCTTCGGTGTCGGCGTCGAAGACCTGGGTGCCCAGGGGCACGCGCGCCACCACTTCGGGCCCGAAGTGGCCCGCTTGTTTCTTGCCGCGACCACCTTCGCCGTTTTTGGCGACGAGGCGGGGCTGGTACTTGAAGTCGAGCAGCGAGCCGATGCCGTCGTCGCCGATGATCACGACGTCGCCGCCGTCGCCACCATCGCCGCCAGCGGGGCCGCCTTTGGCCACGTGGGCCTCGCGGCGCCAGGCGACCGCACCATTTCCGCCGTCGCCGGCTTTTGCATAGAGCAGGGCTTCATCGATGAACGCAGACATGGATCTGCTCATGGACCAAGAAACGCCGTTGGTCGATGCGGGATGCGTCGCGTCACAGTGCGCCGTCGATGGTGCCGACGATGTCGCGCTGCCACGCGGCGCGAAACACCGAGCCCCGCGCTGGAAGCGATGGCATGTTTCCGACACCGGCCGCTGATGAATACCCAGCCCAGGCGTCCGTCAGTGCCAGCAGGAGCTGAACCATGAACCCCACGTCCTTCGTTGTCCCCGGTCTGTTGGCTTCGATTCTGATGAGCGGTTGCGCCACCCGCACGGTGTACGTGATCGACGACCGTGACGACGACCCTGCTCGCCGCGTGCAGCGCCCCGCTCCGCAGCCTGCTCCCCAACCCGCCCCGCAGCAGCAGGCGCCGGTCGTCGCGCAAGCCGACCCCGACGACGCCTACGCCCAGGGCTACGCCGATGGCTATGCCGACGCGCCCAACTACGAGGCCGATGCCGGGATCACCCAGGCTGGCGACTTTTACGCCCCGCTGGCGACGTACGGCACCTGGGTGAGCTACCCCGGCTACGGCAACGTGTGGCGCCCCTCGGTGGCCGTCGTGGGCCGCAACTTCCGCCCCTACACCCATGGTCACTGGGAACACACCGAGTGGGGCTGGACCTGGGTCGACCACCACGCTTTCGGCTGGGCCACCGGCCACTACGGCCGCTGGTTTTACGACACCAACCAGGGCTGGCTGTGGGTGCCTGGCACGACGTGGGCGCCGGCGTGGGTCACCTGGCGCACCGGCGGCAGCTACATCGGTTGGGCGGCCATGCCTCCCGGTTCGATCTACGGCGGCGGCTACTCCGTGTACGACACGTCGTGGGTCTTTGTGAGCAACGGCAACTTCGGCGCCACGTACATCGGTGGCGTCATCGTGACCGGCTCGGGCTACCGCAGCTGCTACTCGTCGACGTACCCGCAGCGTGGCACCACCGTCGTGTACGGCCGCCCCGTGTACCGCGGTCCCGACTACAACGAGGTCAGCCGCGACACCCGCGTGATCCATCGCCCCATCCGCGAAGCCGAACGCGACAATGCCGTGACCCGTCCGCCCCGTGGCACCGTCGTGGGCCGCGATCGTGACGACGACAACCGCGGTGGTCGCGGTGGCAACGACGGCCGTGGCAGCAACGGCACGGGCCGCGATCGCGACGACAACAACAACGGGCGCCCTGGCAATGGCGCCGTCGTGGGCCGCGATCGCGACGACCGTGACGGCAACGATGGCCGTGGCGGCAACGATGGTCGCGGTAACGATGGTCGCGGTGGCAACGATGGCCGCGGCAGCAACGGCGTGGGCCGCGATCGCGACGACGACAACCGCGGTGGCGATGGTCGCGGTGGCAACGATGGTCGTGGTGGCAGCGGCCGCGACGACGACCGCGGCAACGGCCGCACCCCCGTGGTGACCGAGCCACGTGGTCCCCGCGACCTGCGTGACGACGACGTTCGTGTGGCGCCGCGCGATGTGGCCGTGCCTGGCCGCGACAGCTCGCCCACGTACCCGACGCCGACGACGCCGACGTCGCCGACCAACCCGGTGCGCGGTGGACGCGATGACGTCACGACCCAGCCTGGCCGCGGTGACGACGTCGTCCCGACGCGCCCGACGCGCCCGACCGATCCAATGCGCCCCACCAATCCGACGCGCGGCGGTCTCATCGACGACGATGACAACGGCAGCAGCAACACCCCCACGCCGGTGATTCCGCGCGATGGTTCGACGGGTGGCTACCGTGGTGTGCGTGAAACCCCGCCGACCCGCACGTACCTCGACGAGCCTGGCGTGCTGCGTGATTCGACGCGGGCGCCGCGCGTGCCGACCGTTCGCGAGGACGCGCCCGACCTGCGCGCTGGCACGCCGAGCCGCGACTCGACCATCGACCGCAGCCAGCCGACCGACCGCGGCCAGCCAGGCGTCGACCGCCAGCCGAGCGTCGACCGCAGCCAGCCGAGCGTCGACCGTAACCGCACGGTGAGCCCGTCGCGTCCGACCCGTGAACGCAACCCGACCGTTGCGCCGTCTTCGCCACGCCAGCCCTCGCAGCCGCGCCAGCCTTCTGCGTCGCCCGCTCCGTCTTCGCCGCGCCAGCCGTCGGCCTCGCCCGCTCCGTCGTCTTCGTCTTCGTCCTCGTCGTCGAAGAAGCCTGCGCCGGCCAAGAGCAGCGGCAAGAGCAAGAGCAGCGGTCGTCCACGCTGAACGTGAAATCGGACAGCTGTCAGCAACCGCGAGGCCCCTGCGAAGGGGCCTCTTTCGTTGAGGGCCGCCAAGGCCGATGCCGTGTGCTAGCACCAGCACAGCTTTGGCGAGGTGAACGATGATGCGCGCGTGCTTGGGTGTGTTGGCGGCAATGGTGATGGCGACGGTGGCGTGCAGTGCTCCGCCCGACGACGGCTTCGGCAAGCCCAAGCCCGTCACCGACACCGGCATGGTGGGCAAGCCCCCGCCGCCGCCCGACGTCGCCCCTGATTGGGCAAGCGCGTTTGAGATCGTGCCGTCGTTCGACGCCGCAACGTCGACGGTGACCGTGAACCTCAAGATCAAGCCGGGCTTTCACGCCTACGGCCCGGGCGAAGAAGTCAGCAAGCCCGTGGGCATGAGCGTCAAGCCCACCAACGGCTGGGCGCTCGATGGCAGCATCGAGATTCCCGCGGGCGTGAAGAAGGACCTGGGCGCTTTGGGCACCAGTGTGATCCTCGAGGGCGACGTGCCGATGAAGGCGAAGGTCAAGGGCGGCACCGGTGTCGTCGAAGGCACCGTCGAGGTGCAGGTGTGCACCGACAAGGCCTGCGCTCGTCCTCGTCAGCACCCGTTTGCCACCCCGGCGGCTTGAACGATGTCGACCACCGACCAACCCGCCGACCAGCCCGGCCAGCACGACGACAACATTGACGACGTCGACGACGCTGCCGACATCGTGCCACGTCCGCGTCCGGGCTATCGCTCGCGCACGACGTCGTGGTCGCAGACGATGGCGGCGTGGTCGCCGGTGGCGGCGGGCGTGTTGCGTGCGGGGGCCGGCGTGCTGGCCTATGTGGGCTCGCTGCTCACGTTGCCCTTGCACCACGCCACGCCGTTTTTGATCGGTGTGAGCCTGGTGATGTTGGTGGGCGGCTGCACCTCGGTGCTCAAGCAGAGCCGTGACGACGTGCGCCTGCGCGGCTTTGGGCGCACGTTCACGATCGCGTCGGCACTCGTGGTGCTGGTGGCCACGGGCATCGCCTTGAAGCTGGGGCCTGGGGCGTTTGCGCCGAAGTTGTCGGCCCCGCCAGCACCGCGCGCCCCCGCGCACAGCGATGGCACCGTGACGTTCGAGCCCGCGGGCTGAGCTGTCGCTTGCACGCTGAAATCTGACAGCTGTCAGCCTCGACGAGAAACCGACGTGTGCGGAGTTCTCGCCGAGGCTGTTTCGTTGCCCGCGTCGTCAGGCGACGGGGCGGATGTCGATCTCGAGGGTGTCGGCCGCGAGCAGCAGGATGTCGGCGTAGTCGGTGGCGTAGGCCGTGATGGCCTCGAGCGATGGCATCTCGAGGATGGCGTAGCCGCCGATCAGCTCCTTCGACTCGGCGAACGGGCCGTCGACGATCGTGCGCTTCTTGCCCTGAAACTGCAGCCGCCGCGCCTGCGACGACGGCGTAAGCGCTGCGGCACCGAGGAGCGTGCCCGCGGCCTTCAGGCGCTCGTGCACAGCGGAGAGGTCTTTGACGTGGCCGTGCTCCGTCGACGACGTGGCCTTCTGCTGGATCAAGTAGCGCTCGGGGGCCCCTTCGGGCGGTGCAGCACCGGTGATGTCCCACTCTTCGGTGAGCTTGCCCACCTCGAGGTCGATGTCGTCGCCGCAGGCTTTGGCAATCTCGGTGGCGATGGCGATCGCCTCGTCGCGCGAGCCGACCTGCACCTTGGTGAAGGCCGCGGGCAGCTCGTTGTGGCCAGAGGTAAACGGCCCGTGCTCGACGGTGCACACGCCAGCAACACAGCTCACGCGCGACCGCGTCTTCGTTTTGTTCAGGCCGTCGCCGTCGACGAGAATGCCGCTTTGCACGGCACCGCCGATGAGCGCGCCCATGCGCTCAAACAGGGCCGGGGGGACCGGATCGCCGCGCTCAACGTTTTTGCCGTGCTTGTGCATGACCATGAACTTCATGTGCTTCTCCTGGGGTGACTGATGAGCCGGGGACGGTGACTTCGTGTTGATTGGCGGGCGACAAAACCGCAAAGCCGGTTTTCCCTTCGAGGTTCGCAACACGACGAACGAGTGGTGCGGTGATCGACAGGCGCTGCGCAGATCTCGCAGATCTCGCAGACCGTTCAGGCCGGCGGGCCGAACCGCGTCATCGCACGACACTGAGCGGCGCGACGCTCGAAGTGCCGGCACTCCACGACGTTGGTCGACAACGTGGCGGCCATGGTGAACGCTGCGGCCGCGTCGTCGACGTGACCGAGGCGCTGCAACAGGTCGGCGCGCACCGCGGGCAACAGCGCGTAGTGCTGTAAGGCTGGCTCGTCGGCGAGGCTGTCGACGAGGGCGAGGGCCTCGTTCACGCCGTCGGCGTAGCTCACAGCGACGGCCCGGTTGAGGGCCACCACGGGTGAGCCCGTGACCTCGACGAGGGCGTCGTACAAGGCGACGATCTGCTGCCAGTCGGTGGCGGCGAACGTATCGGCGCGCGCATGACACGCCGCGATGGCCGCCTGCAGCGCGTAGGGGCCCAGGGCGCGTTGTCGACGAGCGGCCTCGTGCTCGGCCCGCAACAACGCCGTGAAGCCCCGCTGCATGCGTGTGGTGTCCCACAGGGTGCGGTCTTGTTCGTCGAGGGGAATCGGCGTGCCGTCGTGGGCGGTGCGCGCGGCAAACCGTGAGGCCTGTAGCTCGAACAAGGCGATCACACCGTGCAGTTCGTCGATGTCGACATCGGCTTCAGCGTCGTGGTTCTGGCCGCTGTGCGTGTCGACGACATCACCGCTGTCGTCGTCGAGGAGGGCCGCCAATCGACGCGCGAGTCGCAGTGCTTCGTCGCACAAGCCGCAACGCACGCGATCGTCGCCGGTACTCGCGGCGTAGCCTTCGTTGAACACGAGGTAGAGCACCTCGAGCAGTGAGCCCAGGCGCGCGCGTCGCTCGACGACGTTTGGCACGACGAACGGCACCCGTGCTTCGCTGAGCGTGCGGCGGGCGCGCACCAGGCGTTGGGCCACGGCGGGCTCGTTGCTCAAGAAGGCGCGGGCGACCTCGGCCGTCGACAACCCCGCCACCCACCGCAACGTCAGCGCCACGCGCGATTCGCGCGGCAGGACCGGATGGCAGGCGACGAACATCATGCGCAGCACGTCGTCTTTGACGTCGACGTCGAGGGCTTCGTCGTTGATGGCCGGTGGTTCGACGTCGGTGGTTCGTGCGGCGTGGTGGCGGTTGGCCATCTGGCGATGACGCGCGCGATCGATGGCGATGCGCTTGGCGGTCGTCGTCAACCACGCACCGGGGCGCTCGGGCACGCCGTGCGCGGGCCAACTCGACAACGCTCGCAGCAGCGCTTCCTGGGCAAGGTCTTCTGCGGTGTCGACGTCGCCGACGAAGCGCACCAACGCGCCCAACACGCGAGGTGCTTCGGCGCGCCAGACCGTCGCGACATCAGCAGGGGAAGTGGTGGCGCGCATCGGGTCCATGGTGGCTTGCTCCGGGTCGTTTGCGAACACGACTGCTCACACGACGAACGAGCCCCGTGGCGATCGACAGGCATTCGACAGGCGTCAGCAGATCTGCGTCCGTGACGTCGTCATTTGCTGATACTTAAGTGAAAGCTTGATTGTTTTCAGGCGTCGACGCATGCTGGGGCAGGAGGTGCGCATGGGTGCTCCGGTGCCGGTCGATGCTGTGTTTCGTGCGCTGGGCGATGCCACGCGGCGCGCGATGTTGGACCGGTTGGCGCTTGGCCCGGCGACGACGAGCGAGCTCGCGCAGCCCCACGGCCTCACCCTGGCGGCCATCGTTCAGCACCTGCAGGTGCTTGAGCACAGCGGGCTTATTCGCAGCGAGAAGCTCGGGCGCGTGCGCACCTGCACGTTGGAGCCACAGGGCTTGCGTGTGGCCGAGCAGTGGCTCGCGTCGCGGCGTGCACGCTGGGAGGAGCGACTCGATCGTTTGGGCGCGCTGCTCGACGAGGAAGACGACGTCGACGTCGATGTCGATGTCTGAGCAGACCAGGCCGACAAGGAGAGCGGGAAACGGCCCGGT
>JBIKRQ010000599.1:0-3100 GCA_044349155.1 Myxococcota bacterium | reverse complement strand
GTCGCGTGACCTCGACAATCGTGCTCGACCACGTCTCGACGTGCGCGCCATGAAACAGCGGCGCCAACAGCGCTCGCTCGTGTTTGTGGTTGCTGCCCGTCAACAAGATGAGTGCGTGCGGCCCAAGGACCGAAGCGATGTGCGCGGGGGCATACGGCGCCACGACGTCGCTCGGTGCCGAAAACACGGTGCGCACCAATTCGGGGCGACCGGTGAACACGACGTTGCCGCCACGAATGCGAGCGGTGAACGGATCACCGAAGCGCTCGACACCGCGTCGCAGGAATGCTTCAGCGTCGTGGATGAGCCGCGCTGTTTGCACCCATGAGGGCTGCCGCGAACCTGGTGGCAACGTGGGCACATGCATCATCGCGCTCGTCTGACAGATGTCAGCTTTGGTGCTTCTTCGGCGTCTTCACCGCAGGCGTGAGCGTAAAGAACGATCGGATCCGTTGTCGACGTTCGGCGCGACGTGCCTCGCCTTCCACGCCGCGGGCCCACGTGGTGAAGGTGTCGTCAGCCCCGCCCAGTGAAAGTGCCGTGCGGGCGTAGGCGGCAGCGACGACGACGTCACCGGCTTCGTGACAAGCGTGTGACGCTGCTCGAAGGCCAATGGCACTCGCAGGTGTGGTCTTGATCCAGGCAGCGATCGCCTGCAGCCGTTGCGGTGCGGCGAGTGTTGCTCCGAGGTGCTTGCCGACGAAGCCGTCCCAGTTGGCGATGACGTCTCTGTGCGTGCCGACGCCGGGGGCGATGCTCAACGCCTGCTCAGCGAAGGCGCGCGCGTTCTTCAGGTTGCCCGCACGCAGTTCGCGCAGCGCCATGGCGTGCAGGGCTGCTGCACCATGACGGTCGTCGTGCTTCGGCTCCGGCGCAGGCGTGCGCGGCGGCGTGGTCAACGTCGACGTCGACGCTGGTGTTGGCCGCAGGCCGAGGCTCAGGGCAGGGCGCACTGGCGGTGCTTCGACCCACCCACGTGCCAGCAGGTTCACCAGCGCAATGCGCAGGTCCTCGCTGCGGATGCCGACCGCGGTGGCCACAGCGCTGTTGGGTGTGCGGCCATCGATGTGCGCCAGCACGGCCGCTTCGAAGGCGGGCAAGAGTTCCGCGTGCGGCGGGTGGCAGGCAACGAGGACGGCGGTGTCGTCGAGGAGGCGTTCATCGAGCGAACGTGACATGGGTGCCTCGCATAATCTGACAGTTGTCCGATAATGGGTGTAGCCACCGTCACCTGCACCGTCAAATCGATCGCGAGGCGTGTGCCGATGTGCTTGACTGCACGCGGACGTTCGACCGGGGGGCACATGGGCAGCACTGCAACGACGACGACAAAGGCACCGCGACGAAAGCCCGGGCGCCCCGCGGCCGAGGCCGCAACACCCACAGAAGCCGAGATCCTCGCGACGGGCATGGCCACATTTGCCGAGCTGGGTTTTGACGCGACCACGGTGCGTGAGCTCGCGCAGCGTTTGTCGGTCAGTCACAACTTCATCAACGATCGCTACGGCAACAAGGAACTCTTTTGGCGCGCCGTCGTCGACAACGCGCTCGGTGCCGACATGCACCAGCACTTGATGGAGGTGTTGGGCGCTGCGCACCCCACCGAACTCGATCGTCTGACAGCTGTCATCCGCTTCGCGATCGGGCGCGCGAACCCGGTGTTGCACAAGCTGCTCAGCCGCGAGGCCACACAAGCGTCACCGCGCCTCGACTACATCGTCGAGCGCTACATCCAGCCGATGGTCATCGGCCTCACGCCGGTGATGGCCGCCCTGGTGCGCGACGGCGTCATCCGTCCAGTGCCGTGGAGTGTGCTGCTCTTCCTCATGGGCGCACCGGCGTATTTGCAGGCACAGGCGCCACTGGCGGGGCTTCTTGGCGAGCCTGCGGCACCGCGCACCGAGCGCGACGTCGAGCTGTTCACGTCGCTCATCCTCAACGCCCTGCGACCAGTGCCCGAGGCGGCATCGTCGTCGTCAGCGTCGTCAGCGTCGTCGGCCTGAGCGTTTACTTCGTCGCCGACCCGTGCCAGCACGCAGCGTCAAGGATGTGCTCAACGCGAGCCGTCCACGCTTCTTGCAGAGCGGGCCGGGCAACCTCCCCGTTCATCACGTTCTCCAGGAGTCGCCATGAAGAGGTCCACCGTTTTTGTCGCCGCGTTCGCGTTCGCGCTTGCTGCTTGCGACAAGCCCGCCGAACCCGCAGCCCCCACGCCGCCGCCCGTCGCGGTCCCCGAGCCAACGCCGCCGCCGCCCCCAGCAGCTGCACCGCCGAAGTCGCCGCTGGGTGACATGGTCATCCCCGCCGACAACGCGCAGAGCGGTGCGAAGATCGAGCTCGGCCACCAGCTCTTCTTCGACAAGCGCCTCAGCGTCGACGGCACGCGGTCCTGCTACTCGTGCCACCAAAATGAAGACGGCAACGGTGGCCACGACGCCATCGCCATCGGCCCCGGCGAGAAGAAGCTTACGCGCCACAGCCCCGTCATCTGGAACGTCGGCTACCTCACGGCCCATTACTGGGACGGCCGCGCGCCCACCCTCGAAGCGCAGGCCATCGGTGCTTTGGGCGGCGGCAACATGGGTCTTGGCAAAGACAACCTCGAGAAGAAGGCCGCCGAACTCGCCGCCATCCCCGGCTACAAAACCCAGTTCGACGCCGTGTTCCCGGGTGAAGGCGCTACGGCTGCCAACATCGCCAAGGCCCTGTCGGCCTACGAGCGCAGTCTCGTGTGCGACGCCACCGCCTACGACCGCTTCGTCGCCGGCGACAAGGCAGCGCTCAACGACGCGCAAACCCGCGGCCGCGAACTCTTCACGGGCGAAGCGGGCTGCATCGCCTGCCACACGCCGCCGTTTTTCTCGTCGAGCTACACCGCCCCCACCGGCGTGTACTTCAACGCGGGCATCGGCACGAACAAGAAGCCCGAAGCCGACGTCGACGTGGGTCGCATGTCGGTCACCAAGGCCGAGGCCGACTGGGCGGCGTTCAAGGTGCCGTCGCTGCGCAACGTCAGCAAGAGCGCGCCGTACTTCCACGACGGCCACGTCGCCACGCTCACCGAGGCCGTGAAGCTGATGGCCAGCGGCGGCATCAAGAA
>JBIKRQ010000598.1:0-3115 GCA_044349155.1 Myxococcota bacterium | reverse complement strand
GGATGAATCGCGGAGCGCAGTTGGGGTGGGGCCCCACGCTTCGTGGGGCGGGGGCTGCATCAGCCCCCGAGAGAACACATCCCGATGTCTCCATGATCGCAGATCATGGAGACATCGGGATCAGGCCTGCAGAAAGGTTTGCAGTCGCGCGCTCATCCAGGCGCGAAAGGCGTCTGTCGTCGGAGGACTGTGCTGGGCGCCCTTGAGCAGTTCGGTCTCCAATGGGCCGCGAAAGAGCTCTGGTGCGCGGCGTAGCACCCTCTCACCGGGAAACGAGACGTCGTGCTCGGCCGCGACGACCAGGGTTGGCGCACGAAACGAAGCGAGTTCAGCCGGCTTTGTCAGGGCCGGGACCCGCATGTTGTCCATTCGTGCTGCAACAAAAGCAGCGCCAATGGTTTCGCGCCACAGGCGGTCGTCTGTCGTCGACAGGAGGTTTTCGACAAAGCGGTCAAGGTTGTCGTCTGTTGGCTTGCGCATGAAGCGCATCATCGGCCAGCCCATCCGCGTGATCCCTTGCCACGTCGAGCCTGTCACCATGCCCGCGGGCACCAGCAACGCGAGTTTCGCGATGCGCTCGGGGGCATGGCAGGCAAGGCGCTGGGCGACGAAGCCGCCAAAGCTCACGCCCACGACGTGGGCCTGTGCCACCTTGAGACCATCGAGCACCTCGACAAGCCAGCGTCCGTACGTGTCGTCGTTGACCGGCAGGCGAGCGTCTGCGCTCATCGGCGACTGCCCAACAACGTCGAGTGCATACACGCGAAACGCGGCGAGCAGCGGCACAAGCTCCGAGAGCACATGCGCCGAAGTGGCCATCGCGCCGTGGATCAACACCAGCGGTGGCGCATCGACGGCTCCGCCAACGAGCAGGTTCGTGTCGCCGTACGAAGTGGCAATGGTACGCGGCTCGACGACGCCTCCACGCTCGACGATCCGATCGCGGAACAGATGGTGGTAGCGCTGCATGGTCAAGCGCGCTTCTGGTGACTGAAACATCGCGGTCTTCATGGGGTCTCCTTCACGCTGTCGTGGCGTGGTGCGTGCGGTGGCAACTTGAGGTGCTGCGCCGTCATGGCGCGCGTGAACGCCCGCGGGTCGTGCACGTGGCCCTGCACCCAGCCGATGAGGGCGAAGTAGAAGAACGACATCCAGGCGCCTGCTGCGATGGTGGCGCTGACGTCGTCGGTGGCGCCGGCCACTGCTGCTCGCTCCAGGTAGCCAGCGATGGCAGCATGACTGCGCGCGGCCTGCGCCGAGAACCGATTCGCCCACGGGCCTTCGGCAAAGAGGGACTCTTTGAGCATGGCTCGCGAAAGCGACGCTCGCGCCTGGTAGTGACCAAGGACAACGCCAGCAAACGCGTCGAGGGCGGCGTCGACCGCTGCGGCGTCGTTCGCTGGTGTGTTTGTCAGTGCGGCGATCGCTGCCGCGAGGACCTGCTCGAGACTTTCAAAAAGCGCAGCGTGCAGAAGCTCACGCTTGTCGCCCTGCGCCATCACGGTGCCGACCGCTACGCCAGCTCGGGCTGCAATGCCGCGTATCGTCGCTGCGTCAAAGCCAACGGCTTCGAACTCGGTGCGGGCAGCCTCCAGAATCGCTGCGCGCGTCGCGGCTTTCTGATCAGCTCTGGAGGTGGTGAACGTGTTCATTGAACATGTTCATATCATCCGGTTCGGCGGCCGCAAGCACCAGCTCAGCGCTCGGCGAAGAAGCGCAACACGCGTTCGTTCACCGCGGCGCTGTGCGTGACCGGGCCCATGTGCCCCGCACCCGCAATCGCTTCAACGCTGCCGTGGGGCAGGGCGGCGGCGGCAAGTGCTGCACTCTCGCGAGCGGCCGTTGGCGACGTCACGCCCGTGAGCAGCAACGTAGGCACGGTGATGTTCGCCAGGCGCTCGGTGGTGATGGTGGAGGTGGCAACACCACTCGCCTGGCGAAACGACGACGTCGACGTGGCGTCGTAGCCGGGCTTGTACGCTTCGGGCAGGCGATCGAAAAAGCCCGCGCCGTTCCACCAATCGACAAAGGCGCGGACCCATTGGCGGCCGCCGTCGTCGAGCGAGAGCTTCATGATCTCGGCGATGGCCGCGGTTTCTGCTTTCGCCTGGTCGCTGCCGTGGGCTGCGGCGAGCACCACGATCACGGGCTCGTAGGCGCACAGCGCGGCGAACTTCTCGGGCGCTTTCTGCATCGCTTCCATCGCGACGAGGCCGCCGAACGAATGCGCAAACACCCGCACTGGCTCATTGAACGTCGACAAGAGCGCGAGCAACGCGTCGGCTTCGGTCTGCAGCGTGTAGTTCGCTGGCGCTGCTGGTGATGCGCCACAGCCGTACAAGTCGGGCGCAACGACGGTGAAGTGTGCTTCGGCTGCTGCACGCAGGCGCTGAAACGTTTGCCCCGTCGTGCCGCTGCCGTGCACCGCTACCAGCGGCGGACCATGCCCGCTGACGAGGGTGGCGAGGGGCGGCAAGACAGCAGCGTTCGTCATGCGCGCAGCCTGCCAGCACCGGCATGCAAAAAACAAAAGACCCGGCCAGCAGACCGGGTCTCGACGTCAAACACCGCAACAGCGCTCAGCCGGGCTGTGTGGCGGCCCACGACGCGCGTTCTTGCACGCGCTTGAACCACGCCTGCAGCGACGCGAATTCGAGCACAGGCAACTGCGCTGGCACCGTCGTCTGCAGCGTGCAGGCGAGGGCGATGTCGGCGAGGGTGAACGTGTCACCGCACACCCACGTGCGACCAGCGAGCTGCGCATCGAGGATGCCCGCCAGACGCTTCACCGAGGCACCTGCTTCGGCGACGCGCGTGGGGTCGGCGGGGCCCATGCCGAACAGGCCCTTGAGCATGTTTTCGAAGTTGAGCGTCTGCACCGGCGCGCCGAATTCCGACGAGCACCAAAACAGCCAACGGTTCACGTCGGCGCGGGCCTTCGGGGCTGCGGGGTACAGCGACGAGGCGCCATGCACGTCGGCGAGGTACAGCATGATCGCGTACGACTCGTTCAAGCAGAAGTCGCCGTCTTCGAGCACGGGCACTTTCGTGTTCGCGTTCTTCGCAGCGAATTCCGGCGTGCGGTTCTCACCCTTCATCAGGTCGACGAGGACGA
>JBIKRQ010000597.1:0-3118 GCA_044349155.1 Myxococcota bacterium | reverse complement strand
CGAGCGTGGGCATCCTGTGACCGTCGAGTTTCATGTGGCGTCCGCTCCGCGCGGCACCTCACGCGACGTGGTGATGGGGCAGGCGCAACGAGCATTGGTGCAGCGCTTGTGTCGGCTCGCCGACGTTGGGGTGTGTGATGCGCTCCAACGTTCGGTGAAGCCGTGGGCCACCGGAGAAGGCAGCGGCAACGTGTGTGCGATGGCGATCGTGCGCAGCCCCGACCTCGAGGCGTGGCGCACGATGATGGCCCCCGACCTCGACGCTGAGCTGCGCACGATCCTCACGCAGCTGTTTCCGACCGACAGGCTCGAGCCCACGTTGCTGCCGCAGGGACCTCGTCGTCGCACGGCACTCGTGGTGCTCGATCGCATCGACGACGGTGGTGTGCCCGGCGGTCTGCGGGCCGACTGGCTGCTCGGGCGCGTCCGTGCAGCACTCACGGCGTTGCGCATCGACGTCATTGCCACGCCCGAGCATTGGGATGGCCGCTTGCCGCGCGGCGTTGAGTTTGCGGTGCGCGGCAGCCTCATCGATCGGGTCGATCCTCGACGTCAGATGCCGGTGGTCGACGTTGTGTTCACCGCCATCGACAAGAAGGGATTGGTGCGCGCGTCGCCGTCGATTTCGATTCCTGCTGCCCTGGCGCCGCCGTCGCCGGCGAAGGTGACCACCCCGCCCCCGACGTCGGGGTTGTCGTTGCACGTCGAGACGCGGCCCGGCGGCAGCTTGTGCCCGGGCGACTTCACGCAGCTGTACGTCACGAACGAAACGACAGAGCCGATGGTGGTGCGGGTGCTGAACCTTGACGCCAATGGCGAAGCGTTGGTGCTGTTTCCCAACGAGCAAAAGACCGACGACGTCGTTGCACCAGGGGCCACGGTGGCGCTTTCGCCCGACGGCTTCAACGTCGACGGCGCTGCCAACGGTCGCGAGCGCTACATCGCGATTGGTGCACGCACACGCGAGGCCCTGGGCCGTTTTCGCGATGCCCGTGGCACGTGTCGGTACCGTCGTGACGACGCCGCGCGGCTGCAGGCGGGGCAGGCCCTCGAGGCCACGTGGCGGGCGGTGGACGGCTTCACGCTGCTCGACGACGTGCGCTGCAAAAAGCCGATTCCGCTGCCCGACCCGCAGGTGCTTGCTGGTGCGCTTGCTGACGTGCCGTGGTGCTCGCCGCTGGAACGCTGACTACACCGCAGGCAACGACAGCAAGGCCCGCGCTTCGGTCACGCTCGCGACTTCACGCCCCGTCAAGCGCGTGAGCTCAGCGGCCTTCTCGACGAGGGGGCCGTTGCCCGAGGCCATCTCGCCGTTGGGCATGTAGAAGTTGTCTTCGAGGCCGACGCGGATGTTGCCGCCGAGCACGAGGGCCGACGCGCACAATCGCCACTGCACACGACCAATGCCGATCACACCCCAGGTGCTGCCTTCGGGGATGGTCTGCTTTTGCAGCTGCAGCGCTTCGATCGTCGTCGGCAGACCGCCGAGCACGCCCGTGACGAACTCGAACTGCGTGGGCTTCTTGAGCTTGCCCATGTCGTACAGCGGCCAGATCGAATTGGTGTGGCCCGCGTCGAAGCACTCGAGCTCGGGCTTCACGCCACACTCGTTCATCACGTCGAGGAAGCGGATGATCTTGCCGAAGGTGTTGGGGAACACGAGGTCGAAGACGAAGTCGTGGCGGTTCGCCGAGTACTTTGCGTAGTTCATCGTGCCCATGTTGAGGGCGGCGATTTCCGGACGGCACTCGCGGATGATGTTCGCCTGGGGCGTGATGTCGTCGTCGACCGTGCCCGTCGAGAAGTTCAAGATGATGGGGCAGCGGCTGCGTACTTCGTCACGGATGCGCTTGAACGTGTCGAGGTCCCAGGTGGGTTTGCCGTCGTCGGTGCGGCCGTGGATGTGGGCGACGGCAGCACCCGCGTTCCAGGCGCGTTCGGCTTCTTCGCCGAGCTCCTTGGGCGTGTACGGAATCGCCGGGCACTGCTTGCGGTCGGCGAACACGCCGGTGAGCGCACAGCTGATGATCACTTTGTCTTCAAACGCCATGACGGCCTCCAGTGGTTTCGCGGGTTGATCGGCGGGGAGGTTTCCCCGCCCACCCCTCAAGAGACTCGCCTCGGCGACAAACCCCAAAGCGGCTTCTCTTCGAGGCTCAATTCATGGAGTTGGCGTGCCGCCAACCCCATGAATATCAATATGAATTCGACCGCAAACGGTCGAATTCAGACCGGCATGATCGCGTGACGACGAGGAATTATGGTTGGCCGCTTGCGCACAGCCGTGTCGAGGGCTTCGATCAGCACGCGGCGCGTATCGCGTGGGTCGATCACGTCGTCGATGAAACCGCGCGCTGCCGGGATGTATGGATTGATCTGCTCGCGGAACTGCTCGACGAGGGCGGCGCGTGTTTGGTCGGGCGTGTCGCTCGCTTCGATCTGTTTGCGAAACGCGATGTTGACCGCACCCTCGGGCCCCATCACCGAGATTTCTGCGTTGGGCCAGGCGACGATCAGGTCGGGCTGATAGCCCTTGCCGCACATCACGTAGTAGCCAGCGCCGTAGCCCTTTCTGACGACGACGGTGAGCTTGGGCACCGTGGCGCGCGCGACAGCGAACAACATCTTCGCACCGTGCCGAATGATGCCTTCCTTCTCGGTGTTCACGCCCACCATGAAGCCCGGCACGTCTTGCAGAAACAACAGCGGCACACCGAAGGCGTCGCAGGTTTCGATGAACTTTGCGGCCTTGTCGGCGGGATCGTTGGTGAGCACGCCGCCGAGGTACTTGCTGTTGCTGGCGACCACGCCAACAGGTCGTCCGTCGAGGCGAATGAAGGCGGTGATGATCGCCTGGCCCCACTTCGGCTTCAGCTCGAGCAGCGGACCATCTTGATCGCGCAGCCTGTCGATGAGGCCATGCATGTCCATCGGCGCGCGCGGGTTGTCGGGCACAAGGCTCGTGACGTCGTCGAGGCGACGCTTGCGGCTGTCGGTGGTGGCGTGGCGTGGCACGTCGTGGTCGCAGCTGGTGGGGAAAAATGACAACCAGGTTTTGATGGTCGCGATCATCGCCGGGTCGTCTTTGACCTCGAGATCGCCCACACCACTCTCGCGC
>JBIKRQ010000596.1:0-3126 GCA_044349155.1 Myxococcota bacterium | reverse complement strand
GCAGATCGTTGTCGACAGCAGGCTCTTGCAAGGCCGCGATGGATTCGTCGTCGAACCAGGGCGCCTTCAACGTCGCGGTGGTCCACTTCGAGCCCTGGGACTCGGCACCACCGACGAGGGCAGCGCGCTTCACATTGGTCAAGCAGGCTCCTTGGCTGAACCATCCGGACATCTGTCATCGTGCCGACAGTCGGCGTCAGCGGCAAGTCACAACGCGTCGAAGTTTGTGAAACGCACGCGAACGACGCGCAAACAAAACGGGCCCCTGCGGGCCCGTTTCAATCACAGCGTCGTCGACGTGGACGGCTCAGCCGCAACCCGACGTGTTGCCGCAGTTTTCGCACTTATAGCAGGCACCCGCACGAATCATGATGCTGCCGCAGCTGCTGCACGACGGGGCGTCGGCCTGGCTTTGGAAGATGCGCTTCTCAGCACGCTCCATCGGCCGCACCGAGGTGACGACGATGGGCGCCACCGCTGCCGCCAACGCCTTCGGCTCGATCACCGGCGTGGGAGGCGTGGAGTCGTTCTTCGGCGCACCGAACATGTCGGGCTGGTGTGCCGAGGGGTCGAACGGCTTGTCTTCGGCGGGCAGGAACTTCAGGCCCAACCAGCGGAAGATGTAGTCGCACAGGCTCTTGGCGATCGGGATCTGCTGGTTGCCCGTGAAGCCCGAGGGCTCGAAGCGCATGTGGCTGAACTTGTCGACGAGCACCTTGAGGGGCACGCCGTACTGCAGCGCCAACGACGTCGACGTGGCGAAGGCATCCATCAAGCCCGAGATCGTCGAGCCCTCCTTCGACATCGTGCAGAACAACTCGCCCGGCTGGCCGTCTTCGAACAAGCCAACGGTCACGTAGCCTTCGTGGCCCGCGATCGAGAACTTGTGCGTGATCGCGGCGCGCTCGTCGGGGAGCTTCTTGCGGAAACCACCCAGCGCCTGCTTGAGCTCGAACAACTTGCCCGGCTCGCTGCGCAGCAACGCCACCATGCTGTCGAAGTCGACCGCGGGGGTGGGGTCAGCGATACCCGTCACCGACGACGACGGCAGCTGCGGCCCCGTGACCACGTCCTGACGCTTGCCGTCTTTGTCGGACTGCGCCTTGCTCGACGACAGCGGCTGGCTGCGCTTGCAGTTGTCGCGGTAGATGGCGATGGCCTTGAGGCCCATCTTCCAGGCGTCGAAGTAGATGCGCTCGATGTCTTCGACCGTCGAGGACTCGGGCATGTTCACGGTTTTGCTGATGGCCCCCGAGAGGAACGGCTGGGCCGCCGCCATCATCTTCACGTGACCCATCGGCGCGATGCTGCGCTCACCGTTGAGCGGCTTGAAGGCGCAATCGTAGACGGCGACGTGCTCGGGCTTGAGGTACGGCGCGCCTTCGATGGTCTCTTGCTCCTCGAGGTGCTTGAGGATCGCGGTCTTTTCGTGCTCGCTGTAGCCGAGGACGTCGAGGGACAACGGCACGGTGTGATTGACGATCTTCATCAGACCGCCGCCAACGAGCTTCTTGTACTTGATGAGCGCGATGTCGGGCTCAATACCCGTGGTGTCGCAGTCCATCATGAAGCCGATGGTGCCCGTGGGGGCCAACACCGTCGTTTGTGCGTTGCGGAAACCGTGCTGGTCGCCGATCTGCACCGCCGACGTCCACGACGACCGCGCCGCATCGAGCACGGGCTTGAAGCCGTCGGGCACGTAGGCCGCGTCGACGTCGAAGGCTGCGCGTTCGTGCTTGCGCATCACGCCCATCATGCTCTCGCGGTTCTTCGCGTAGCCCTGGAAGGGGCCCTTGGCCTTGGCGATTTCCGCCGACGCCGCGTAGCTCTCGCCGCCGAGCAGGGCCGTGATGGCACCCGCCGCCGCGCGACCACCGTCGCTGTCGTACGGCAGGCCCGAGGCCATCAGCAGCGCGCCAAGGTTGGCGTAGCCGAGGCCGAGGGGGCGGTAGTCGTGGGAGTTCTTCTCGATCTTCTCGGACGGGTAGCTGGCGTCGTCGACGATGATTTCCATCGCGAGGATGAGCAGCGCCACCGCGTGACGGAAGCCCTCGACGTCGAAGCTGCCGTCTTGCTGACGGAAGCGCATGAGGTTGAAGCTGGCGAGGTTACACGCCGAGTCGTCGAGGAACATGTACTCGGAGCAGGGGTTGCTCGCGTTGATCGGCGCGGTCGCCTTGCACGTGTGCCAATCGTTGATCGTCGTGTCGAACTGCAGACCCGGGTCGCCACAGAGCCACGCGGCCTCGGCGATCTTCGTCCACACCTGGCCGGCCTGCATCTCGTCGACGGGCTTGCCGTCGCGCACAGCGCGCGTGAAGAACGTGCGCTTGTCGGACAGCGCCTTCATGAACGTGTCGTTGACGCGCACGGAGTGGTTGGCGTTCTGGAAGAACACCGAATCATACGCGCCGCCGGGGACGTTGAAGCCGCCGTCGTAGCCCTGCTCGATGAGCGCCCAGGCCTTCTTCTCCTCGTGCATCTTGCAGTCGATGAAGTCGAGGACGTCGGGGTGGTCGACGTTGAGGATGACCATCTTGGCCGCGCGACGGGTTTTGCCGCCCGACTTGATGACGCCCGCGAAGGCATCGAAGCCGCGCATGAAGCTGACGGGGCCCGAGGCCGTACCGCCGCCGGCGAGGAGTTCTTTGCTCGAGCGGATCGGCGACAGGTTGCTGCCGGCACCGCTGCCGAACTTGAAGAGCATGCCTTCGGTCTTGGCGAGGCCGAGGATGGACTCCATGGTGTCGTCGACGGAGTTGATGAAGCAGGCCGAGCACTGCGGCTTCCCTTCAACACCGACGTTGAACCACACGGGCGAATTGAACGCGACCTTTTGGGTCACGAGCAGGTGCGTGAGCTCGGCGTGGAAGGTGACGGCGTCGGCCTCAGAGGCGAAGTAGCGACGACGACGGCCCCAGCTCGTGAGCGTGTCGGTGACGCGCAGGATGAGCTGACGCACCGACGACTCGCGCTCGGGCGTGCCGATGGTGCCGCGGAAGTACTTGTTGGCGACGATGTTGGTGGCGGTTTGCGACCAGAACGTGGGGATCTCGATGTCGTCTTGCTTGAAGACGGCCTTGCCCGAGCCATCGGAGATCGACGCGCTGCGCTTCTCCCACGAAA
>JBIKRQ010000201.1:0-11736 GCA_044349155.1 Myxococcota bacterium | reverse complement strand
AGAAGCTGCGCTACGGCGATCCGTCGACGTCGGGCGAGTTCATCTACGACCACCCCTTCCTCTGGGGCAGCAAGCGCTCGGGTCCTGACCTTCATCGTGTTGGTCCGAAGTACCCCGCCGACTGGCATGCGCGTCACCTGATCGACCCGACCTCGACATCGCAGGGCTCGAACATGCCGAAGTACGCGTTCCTCGCCGATGCCAGCATCGATGTGGCCACCATTGCTTCCCATGTCGATGCGCAGCGCACGCTCGCGGTGCCGTACGCGGCCAACCTCGACGTGGCGGCCTCGGTGAAGGAGCAGGGCGAAGCGATTGCTTCTGAGCTTGCTGCTGCTGGCGTGCCGATGAAGGCCGACAGCGAAATGGTCGCACTCATCGCCTACCTGCGCTCGCTGTCGCGTCCATCGACGACGACAACCGTTGCGCCAAGCATCCACTGAGGAGTCTGTGATGTGGAAGTCATTCTACGAAAACAGCGAACTGCTCGAGTTGCCGCTGCTGTCGATGTTCTTGTTCCTGGTGACGTTCGTCGGAGCTGCGTTCTTCGGATGGCGCGTCAAAAACGATGACCCGCGCGTGAGTCTGCCCTTGCAGAACGACGACGGCCGCGGCGAAGGGAGTCTGTCATGAGTTCCAAAGAGATCGGCCACACCTACGACGGCATCGAAGAGCACGACAATCACCTGCCGCGGTGGTGGCTGATGACCTTGTGGGGAACCATCGTGTTCGCCTTCGGGTACTGGGGCTACTACCACACGTTCGCGATCGGCACGTTGCCGCGTCAGGCGTTGGCGGCAGAGCTGGCGGTGCGCGACGCGGCTGAGGTGAAGGCGGCAGCAGCAGCGCCTGTCGTCGACGATGCGGCTCTCGCGGCGTTGACGAAAGACGCAGCGGCCGTGGAGCGCGGCCGCGCTGTGTACAACGCAAGTTGCCTGGCGTGTCACGGTGCCAAGGGTGAAGGCCTCGTCGGCCCGAACCTCACCGATGCCGTGTGGGTGCACCCCAACAAGCCGACGGAGTTGTTGGACCTCGTGAACAACGGTGTCCTCGACAAGGGCATGCCCGCCTGGAAGCCAGCACTTGGTGCCGAGAAGGTGAAGGATGCCGTGGTGTTCGTGCTGACCCTGAAGGGCACGAACGTCGCTGGCAAAGCGCCGCAGGGTGAAATCCCCACGAGTCTGTAGGACGAAACGTTGGCCCGGCTTCGGCCGGGCCTTCTTGTTTCGGGGCGCCGCAACACGTTTGCACCGTTTGGCGCTCGTCCTGGCTCTTGTCGTGTGTCGCCTCGTTTGCTGTTCGTTTCGCTCAGGTTGTTGCCGCTTTCGTCGTTGTTCACGTTCGTTCCGACGTCGCTGAACTCACCTTCCACATCTGCACTTCGACCTCATCGCCGTCTTGCCCAAGGACTTCCATGGCTCGCCCCAATGCTCCCACTCTCGACCGTCTTGCGATTCTCGACGACGAGGGGCGTCGTCAGAAGGTGCAGCCCGCCGACAGCGACGGACGCATCCAACGCCTCAAGCCGTTTGTGCGCTGGGGGTTGATCGGGCTGTTTGTGTCGTTGCCGTGGATCGACGTCGGTGGTCATCCGGCGGTGCAGTTCGATCTGCCCACGCGCCACTTCTATTTGTTTGGCCACGTGTTCGGCACCGGCGACCTGCCGTTTTTGTTCTTCCTGCTCATGAGCATTGCCTGGACCCTCGTGTTCAGCACCGCCCTGCAAGGGCGCGTGTGGTGTGGCTGGGCCTGCCCGCAGACGGTGTACCTCGAGGGCGTGTACCGCCGCATCGAGCGCATCATCGAGGGCAACGGCGCCAAGCGCATGGCGTTCGATCTCGCGCCGTGGACGATGCAGAAGGCGGCGAAGAAGCTGCTGAAGTGGTCGCTGTGGTTCGTGTCGTCGTTTGTGATCGCCCACATTTTCTTGAGCTACTTCGTGTCGATTCCGCGCGTGGCGCAGATGGTGATGGACTCACCGCTCGAGAACTGGCCCGTGTTTCTGGTCGCGGCCTTCGCCACTGGCGTGACCTGCTTCAACTTTGCGTGGTTCCGCGAGCAGACCTGCCTGATCATCTGCCCCTATGGCCGCCTGCAGTCGGCGATGCACGACCAGGACTCGGTCACCGTGGGCTACGACAAGAAGCGTGGTGAACCCCGCGGCAAGCCCGGCAGCGTCGACGACAACGGCACGCCCGTGGGCGATTGCGTTGACTGCCGCCGCTGCGTGCAGGTGTGCCCGACGGGCATCGACATTCGCAACGGTTTGCAGATGGAGTGCATCGCCTGTGCGGCGTGTGTCGACGCCTGCGACGACGTGATGACGAAGTTGCACAAGCCCATCGGCCTCGTGCGCTACGACTCTGAGCGTGGGTTTACGGAGGCCGCACCGCGCAAGCGACTGCGTCCGCGCATCATCGGCTACCTGCTCGTTGGAACGATCCTCGCGAGCGTGGCGGTGACCTTCGCGGTGACGCGTGGTTCCATCTCGGCCCGCGTGACGCGTCCCCTCGGCACCACCTACAGCGTCGTCGACGACGGTGGTGTGTCGTACACGCAGAACACGCTGCTCTTTCACGTGCAAAACCGCGCAACGGCGGACGCGGTGGTGCACCTCGAGCCCGACAACGACCACGGCATTGTTGGCCTCAAGGTCATCTCGCCGATGGACCACATGCGCCTGGCGGCACAAGACCGCGCCGACCTGCCGCTGATGATTCGCGTGCCCGCAAGCACGCCTGTCGATGGTCGCGTGGTGCACGTGCTCGTCGTCGACACCGCGGGTGGCGGCCGGGTGCCTGTCGAGGTGCGCTTGATGGGGCCGCAGAAGTGAGTGGTGCCGGCGCGCTCAGCGGCCCCGAGGCCGTCGCCCAGCTCATCGGCGTTGGTGTGCTGTGGATGAGCGTGCACTGCGTGGGCATGTGCGGACCGCTGCTGCTCGGGCTTGATGTGCCCGGCACCGCACGCGGCGGCAGTGCCCTCGGCGGTGTCGGACGCATGCTGCTGTACCAGTCAGGGCGTGCGGTCACCTACGCCGTGGTTGGTGCGATCGCCGGCGCTGTCGGCGCTGGACTCGAGGCGGTGTCGACGTCGGCGGGTGCTGTGTTGGCGATTGGCATGGGGGCGTGGGCGTTGCTGCACGCGAGCGGTGTGCAGCTGCGAAAGCCGGCGGCTTCCGTGGTGCAGATTGGTGCGCCGCCGTCGCTCACGACGAAACTCGTGACGTTGCTGCGCCCGCTGCTGTCGACACAGCACCCGCTGCGGCCGTTTCTGCTGGGCCTGGGGCTCGGCCTGTTGCCGTGCATGATTGCGCTGTGGGCGTTGGGACTCGCCGCACTCACATCGTCGCCGATGTGGGGGGCTGTGGTGATGTTGGCGCTGGTGGGGCTGACCACACCACTGCTGGTGTCGTTGGGTGCCTTGTCGTCGGTGTTGGCGCGTGTGCCGCCCACAGCGCGGCTGGTGTGGCAGCGCGTATCGACCACGCTGGCGGGCCTGTGGCTCGTGCTGGTGGGCCTGGCGGCCCTCGACGTGATTGCTCACGTGCACATCCCGCTGCGCGTCTTCGGCCGCGGGTTCACGTTGATGCTGTTCTAAGCGCTACGCGTTAGACGATGACGACGACGACGACGACGACGATGAATCTGACGTGCTCGCGTGCTTGTCCATGCGGTGGCGCAGGGCGAAGCGGCTGATGCCGAGCAACTTCGCGGCGTGGGTTTGGTTGCCGTTGGTGCGCGCCAGCGCCTGCTCGACGAGGCCACGCTCGACGGCGGCGAGGTCGACCCCTTCGGCGGGCAGCTCAAACGGACAGCCCGACGAGGTGCCCGCAGGACGACCGCTGCGGATTTCGATGGGCAGTTCGTCGAGCTCGATGACGTCGGTGTCGCCCTTGAGGATGACGACGCGCTCGATCACGTTTCTCAGCTCACGCACATTGCCGGGCCACGGCCACGTGCGCAGCGCTTCGATCGCCGCCCCCGACACGCCAGCGATGCGTCGACCGAGGCTGCGCGCGGTGGACTCAACGATGGCGAGCGCGATGGCTTCGATGTCTTGCGGCCGTTGACGCAGCGGCGGAATTTCGATCGGCACGACGGCGAGGCGGAAGTAGAGGTCTTCGCGGAAGCGGCCCGCTTTCACTTCTTTGCGCAGGTCGCGGTTGGTGGCGGCAATCACCGCCGCGTCGAGCTGCAAGTCGGACACACCGCCCACGCGCTTGAAGCGGCGGTTCTCGAGCGCGCGCAACAACTTCGCCTGCGTGCCAATGGTGAGTTCACCAATCTCGTCGAGAAACAGCACGCCACCAGCGGCCACTTCGAACAAGCCACGCTTGGTGGTTTTTGCATCCGTGAAGCTGCCTTTTTCGTGACCAAACAGCTCACTCTCGATGAGCGTTTCGGTCATCGCCGCACAGTCGACGGCCATGAACGGATGCGTGCGACGTGGACCGCGCGCATGGATGGCCTGCGCGACGAGGTCTTTGCCCGTGCCGCTTTCGCCGGTGACGAGGACGGTGGGCGCATCAACGTGCTCGAGGCGCTCGAGGGTAGAAAACACCGTGCGCATCGCGGGCGCTTCGCCGATCAACCGCTCGTAGCCGTTGCGCGTGCGGTCGCGCAGCCAGCGCACTTCGGTTTCGAGGCGGTCACGCTCGAGGACACGCTCGAGGACCAGCACCACTTCGCGCAAATCAAACGGCTTCGACAGATAGCCAGCAGCACCAAGGCGCGTGGCTTCGATGGCGGAGTCGACGGCACCGTGGGCGGTGATGACAATGACGGGGAACGTTTGGCCCTGCTCGCGCAGCCGACGCAACACCGTCATGCCGTCGACGTTGGGCATCTTCAAGTCGACGATCAACGCATCGGGCGGATGCGCGGCGATCGCGTCGAGTGCTTCCTGGCCATCGTTCGCCGTGGTGACGACGTAGCCCTCGGACTTGAGGTGGTGCGACAGCGACCAGCGGATGAGTTCTTCGTCGTCACAGACCAGGATGCGAAACGCCATGGGCAACAGCATAGTCCGACGCCTGTGGCACGGGTACCCGCAAAGTGACCTCGCTGGCGACCGCAAGACTGCTAAGCTCCGCCCCATGTCTGACGACCGCTTCGATGAGCTCAAGCGCTATGTGGGATTCACCGCCGACGACGAGCAACGGCTGCGGGCGCTGCATCCGTTTGTGATGCCGCTGGTGCGCCCGATCGTCGATCGCTTCTACGGCATCGTGCAGGACTTCCCCGATGCCCTCGCCGTGTTCAAAGACGCCGCCCAGGTCGAGCGGCTCAAGGGCAGTTTGGCGAGGTGGATCGATCAGCTCTTGAGCGGTCCATGGGACGACGCCTACTACGCCTTGCGCCAGCGCATCGGCAGCGTGCACGTGCGTGTGGGCTTGCCGTCGCAATACATGTTCACGGCGATGAACCGGTTGATGAGCGACCTGCACGACATCGCCAACGACCACATCGACGACGTGGCCACATCACGCTCGTTGCGCCGCATCGCCGACATCGAGCTCGCCATCATGCTGGGCACCTACCTCGATGCGCGGGAGAAGCAGGGGCAAGAGGGGTTGCGCGATCTGCTGATTTCGCACCTGCCCACGACGGTGTTGTTGGTCGATGCCGAGCGTCGCGTGGTCACGTCGACATCGCCGTGGAACGAGCTGTTTCCTGGGCAGGCCCTTGAGGGGCGGCCGATCACCGAGGCGCTGCATCCGGCCGTCGTCGAGCAGGCGCGCCTGGAGCATCATTTGTCGCGGGCTGTGGCCACCGAGCGCGAAATCGTGGTGCCGCGTGTTGATGTGCAGTTGGGTGGGCAGCCGCACACGTTGCGCGTGGCCATCATTCCGCTGAAGCACCCGCTGGCCGAAGCGCTCATCCACCTCGAGGATCTCACTGAAACCCTGGCCACCGAGGCGCGCGCCAAACAGGCTGAGCATCTCGCGCAATTGGGCACGATGGCGGCGTCGGTGGCCCACGAAATCCGCAATCCGCTGGCGGGCATTTCGGGCACGGTGCAGGTGATTGCCGGCACGCTCCCCGTCGACGACGACCGCCGCCATGCGCTCTCGCGTGTGCAGCAGCAGATCGGTCGACTCGGCGTGTTGGTGGGCGACCTGCTCAACTTCGCGCGGCCGATGACGGCGCAGTTTCAGCCGGTCGATCTGTTCGCGATCGCCGACAGCGTGGTGAAAGACGCGGGGGCTTCGGGAGAATCGCGCCTCGCCACCGTCGAGGGCAAAGGAGCGGCAATCGCCGACACCGCGCTGTTGACGCAGGTGTTGTTGAACCTTGTGCAAAACGCGTGGCAGGCCGGTGCCCAACACGTGACCCTCAAGGTGAGTCCGGGCGCCATCGATGTCGTCGACGACGGACCGGGCATTTCCGCGGCCCACCGCGGCACCGTGTTTGAGCCATTTTTCACCACCAAGGTGCGTGGCACCGGCCTGGGCTTGCCCGTGGCGCGCAAGATGCTCGAGGCGATGCGCGGCACACTGGAACTCGCGAGGACGTCGACAGCGCCGCCCACCGGCACCACGTTTGCGGTGCGCGTGCCCGCGTTGGTGCTGCCATCGGCTGCGCCGTCGTCTGGTTCGTCGTCGTAGGCGACCGAGGTCAGGGCCCTTGACGCGGGTGCCACAACAACAGACTCATCGACGCTGAGGCACGCCAATGGTTGAGAATTCCACGGCATCGTCGACGGAGCAGGCAGCAGCAGCGGGTGACCGTCAGCTGTTGCTGCCCCTCGTGCGGCCGCGCGGCACCCCGTTTTGGACACGCCTGCCGGTGCTCAAGACGGTGTTTTACACGCTCGACATTTCGACCCGCTTCTTGCTCAACCTCGTCGTGGGCAAGGGCACGGTGGCCTGCGCCGATCGGCTGATCGACGGCTATTGGCGCCGCATCTTGCAGTCGGGCAACGCCGATTTGTGGGTCGAGGGGCGCGAGCATTTTGCGCCAGGCCAGCCGTTCATCGTGATGTCGAACCACGGCTCGCTGCTCGACATCCCGGCCTTGATGGGGGCGGTGCCCACGTCGCTGCGGATGGTGCTGAAGCAGGAGCTCACGTGGCTGCCGGTGTGGGGGCAGGCGTTGGTGGCGTCGGGCTTTATCCCCATCAACCGCAAAAACCGCTCGCAGGCGATTGCGCAGCTGCAGAAGGCCAAGGTCATGCTCAACAAGGGCGTGACGGTGTGGATTTCGCCCGAGGGCACGCGCGCGCGCGACAAGATGCTCGCCCCCTTCAAGCGCGGCGGCTTTCACCTCGCCAGTGACCTTGGTGTGCCAATCATCCCGGCCTACATCGACGGCGCCCAGGACATCCTGCCGCCCGACCAGTTTCGCGTGCGGACCGACCAGACGTTGGTGGTGCGGTTTGGGCCGCCGATTCCAACCGCGGGCGTGGAGTTGCCCACGCTGATCGCGCAGGTGCGCGCCGCGATCCTCAAGTTGTCGGGGCGCGCGGCCGAGATTGACGCAGAGGCACCGCGTTGAACTGGAACGATCTGTTCACCTTCGCAGCAGTCACCACGTCGGCGATCTTCTTCGTCGTCGATCCGCTCGCCGTCGTGCCGTCGTTTTTGGCGATGACCGCTGGCGACGACGTGCACAAGAAGCGGGCCACGGCGCGCAAGGCGGCACTCGCCACGGCCATCACGCTCACAACGTTCGCCGTCGCCGGCAACCTCATCTTCTCCACCTTTGGCATCACGCTCGGCGCGTTTCGCATTGCTGGCGGCGTGCTGCTGTTCTTGTTGGCCCTCGACATGATGCGCGCGCAAACATCGTCGGTGCGCCAGACGGCCGAAGAAGAACAAGAGGGTGCGGCCAAAGACGACATCGCCATCATCCCCCTCACCATCCCGATGCTAGCGGGGCCAGGGGCCATCGCGACGACGATGGTGTGTGTGAGCAACGCCGCGGGCCGCCCGCTGTTTCAACTCGTGGTGGCGGTGGCGATTACGCTGACGTCGTTGGCGGTGTGGCTGATTCTGCGCTCGGCCATTCTCGTCGAGCGGCGGCTGGGCACCACCGGTCTCAACGTGCTCACGCGCGTGATGGGCTTGATTCTCGCGGCCCTCGCGGTGCAGTTCGTCGTTGAGGGCATCGGCGAGGTGCTGCCCACCATGCTGTCAAAGCTCAAGCGCTGACCGCGCAGCGACGGTGGCGTTCGTGGCATGGTGGTCGTGGAGATTGCCCCCATGAACATTCAGTCCCTCGATCGTCGTCAGGTTCTTGCTGGTCTTGCTGGTGCTGTGGTGGTGGCGCAGGCCGCGCGCGCCGACGGCAAGAAGGATGCGCACGCCGGCCACAACGTCGCGGCGAAAGACGTGCCACCGCCGGCATCGTCGTCGTCACCAGCGCTCGCCGCGATCGCCGCCTCGACCGCGGAGTGCCAGCAGGCTGGGCGCGCCTGCCTGGCCGCGTGCACCGAGCACCTCGCCATGGGCATGGCGGGCATGGCGGTGTGTCAGCGCGCGGTGATGAACATGCTCGCCGTCAGCGAAGCGATGGCCGACGTCGCCACCTTCCACAACGCCGACCCCAAGCACATCAAGGCGCTCGCGGCGGCATGTGCCCAGTTCTGTCGCGCGTGCGAAAAAGCGTGCGAGGGCCACGCCGCACATCACGTCGAATGCAAGGCGTGCATGGACGCGTGCAAAGCGTGTGCGACGGCTTGCGAAGCACTCTGACGACGTCGAGCAGCGCTGACGCGTCGACGTCCGTCGTGTCTTCAGCCGCCGTAGACGCGCTGAAGCACCGCGCCGTCGGCGCCATACAGCGTGAGCTCGAGCTTGCTGCCGCGCCGCTGGTTCGTGACCTTCACCACCGGTGCGAACACGTCGTCACCAACCTCGGCGAAGGCGATGTGTTCGTCGACAGTGGCCGCTTCCTCGACACGCACAGCACCGGTGTCGAGATCGACAAACGTGACCGTGCCGGGGTGTGTTGGGTACGTCATGGACCAACCTGCACGTCGTCGGCGAGCACGGTGTCGAGGATGGCGAAGCGGTTGGGAAACAGGTTGCGGTAGTGCGCACTGCGCACCGGATCGTGGCGCGTGCTCTCGTACAACGCGCTCGTTTCCGCGAGGTCTTCGTCGTGGTGGACGGTCGCGTAGTTCGAGACGTTGATGCCGTCGGCTTTCCCCGCCGCCTTCCAGGCTTTCCACTCTGGTGAGTTGCCTTCGCCCCACGCGGCCAACGACCACTGATGCCCCAGCTCGTGCATCATGCTCACCGCGAGGGTGCCGACGTTGTCGGTGTCGGTGGGGAAGATGGTGATCTCGCCGTTGGCGCCGCACTTCATGTAGCTGCGGAAGTCGTCGATGCCGTACTGCTTTCCCCACGCCGCATCGGCAGGGTTCGGCAACGGCGACAACACCACGCTCGTCACACACGACGCCGACCGCGGCGACAGCATCGCCAGGGCTTTGGCGACGTCTTTGATCGTGTGGTTCTTCAACTCGCCGCGTGCGCCGAAACGCCCATCGACAGGCATGAACACCGCGATGTCGTGGCCGTGGCAGCGCAGGGTGACCTTGCGCGCTGGCACTTTGCTGTGGTGCCGCACATGGAAGTTGAACACCGGCACGATCTCGTCGCCGACCACGCGAGCCGCGCGGCGCCTTGGCAGGTCGTCGCGGGTGTCCTGGGCGATGACGTCGGGGCGGTTCTTGTCGAGGGTGTCGCGAACGCGCCGCACCTGGGCACTGGCATCGAGGGTTGAGAACCGCTCGCTCTCAAAGAGCTGCACCAGTGCAGGTTGCGCGCGGTTGACCTGCGCAATGCCCAAAGAGAGCACCGTGTCGACGAGCCGACGGTCTGCAGCTGTGACGCCGATGGCCCGCAACGACGCCATGGTCACGACGGGCCTGCCTGGGGCCGCAGCAGTGTTGTGTTCTGGCGCAGCTGCCGACGCTGGTGCCGACTCCGGCGCTGACTGACGTGGGGCAGTTCTGGTGCGTGTCGACGTGAGCCGCATGGCGTGAGCATGCCTCGCACGTTGCGGCGCGCAAGGGCCGACCCGCGCGCGCTCACGTTCGCGGGCTGGTCCCGCTGACGACGTCAAAAAAAGAGCGAGCGCCGCGAAGCGCCCGCTCTTGCTCGACCTCAACGCAGCAGGCTTAGTTGTGCTTGGAGTCTTCGAAGTGAACGATGTCGATGAGCATCGTCGACGCGAAGCACAGGGCCTTCAGCTTCGGGTCGTCGATCTCAGAGAACTCGACGGCGAAGTTGTCGGCGTCGGTGAACAGTTCCGAGATCGAACCGCTCCAGCGCTTTTGCACCATGCCGCGCACTTCGCCGCGGACTTGAATCTCAAAGGTCCACGGGCGGAAGAAGGGCCCAAACAGGCGCGCGACCTCGACGCCGTTGGCATCTTCGATGCGGTAGATGCGGCGAATCCAGCTCCACTCGCGCACGATTTTGCCCAGCGGCCGACCGTCGGCCGACGACACCTGCAGCTCCTGAAAGATGAAGCGGAAGGGGCGGTGCAGGCTCAGGATCGGGCGCGGGATCGGGTTGTCGTACACGGTCGCGTCGAACGGACGCATCGTGCGCAGGAACAAGCGCTTGAGGATGTTGACGAAGCCGTTGCCCTCTTCCTTGACCTGCAGGGTGTGGTTGCCCTCCTCGTCGAAGATGGCGTAGCTGTTCTTTGCTTCCCAGTTGGTGAGCATCTCGAGCCAGCGGCGCTTTTGGCGCACCGACAGGCGACGGTGCGGCGCGAACTCCTCGCGCACCAGGGCCTCGTTCGCCGGCGGCAGGTTCACGGAAATTCCAGCAGAACTCGACGGAGACATCGACATCACTTCACCTCACATAAAGCTTGCAAGGTCGCACCGTAACGCTCGGCACGACGACGACCCAGTTGTGGGACCACGTCGAGGTCGGCAGCGCCATAGACCTTGAGGTGATCGAGCGCACGCGCCGGCAACACCAGCTGCAGCGGGACCTGGCGGTGCTCGGCGGCGGTGCGCCGTTCGGCTTCTTCGCGGCGCCACGTTTTCAACCGCGTCTCGCGCGCCACAATCGACGGAGCGGGCCGCTGATGCGACGCGGGGGCGGGAGGGGCGGGATCGGTCTCGGCTGCAGCCACGGCCAAGAGGAGCGCTTCGCCGTAGGCACTGGCGATCGCCGTTTTCACGCGCGCCTTTTTCAGGTCGGCCATCGAAGTGGGCGGGTGACGCGCCAGCAGCAGCAGGATTTCGTTGTTGATGAGGCGGCCGGCGGGTTGCTGTTCGGCGGCGGCGGCCCGATCGCGCCACGCGTAGACGCGCGCCAACACCTTGATGCCGTGGGGCGACAACGACTCGACGTCGCGCAACTTCCAAAAGCCCGCGGGGTCGAAGCCGCCGGTCCAGTCGTAGGCCGACACGACGGCGTTGGCGACGTTCACTTCGTCGACGATGTCGGCATCGGCGACGGCTTGCTTGAGGTGCTCGGCAGCGGTGGGCAGGTAGACGACGTCGTCGATCGCGTACTCGAGCGCCTCGGGGTGCAGCGGCCGTGTGGCCCAGTCGTACGTAGCCCACTTCTTGCCGAGTGCGACGCCGCACACCTGCTCGACGATGCTGCCGTAGCCCGTCTTCGGCCAGCCCAGCAGGCTTGCTGCTTGTTGCGTGTCGAACACGCCGCCGAGGGCAATGCCGAAGTCGCGCTTCATGCAGGCGACGTCGTACTCGCCGCCGTGCAGGTACAGCGGTCGGTCGGTGCGCTCGAGGCCGGGCTTC
>JBIKRQ010000594.1:0-3142 GCA_044349155.1 Myxococcota bacterium | reverse complement strand
AAGGCGAAGGCGAGGGCGAAAACTGTGCGGTCGCCCCGCTGTGCACCTCGGCACCCACGTCGAGCGCGGCGTTCGCCACCGGCGTCACGATCGACGGTACCACGCTCACTTCGGGCACCACCACACGCGCCCAGGTCGAAGCGGCGTTTGGCGCGGGCGTCAACGACGGCAATGTCTTTCGCGTGAGCTACTGCGCTCAGGGCGTCCGCATCGACTACGTCGACGGCGACGGCACCCTTGACACCACCGGCGCTGCGGCCGCCACCGACATCGTCGCCCGCGTGCTCACGCTCGACGGCGCCACCGCCACCGGCATCGATACAGCGATCGGCCAGGCACCGTCGTCGACGGCAGCCACGGCGTCGGTCGCGGTCACGGCGAACAGCGAGATTCGCTTCTACGGCCCAGCGGGTGTTTCGGCCCTCGTCATCAACGGACTCGTCAGCCAACTCACCGCGTTCAAGCCGCAGCAAAACAACATCTGGACGCTCCCGCTCACCCTCGAAAGCGGCGACCAGCAACTGGGCGGTCTTGCTCCCCGCGACACGTTCGCCGACGCCACCGCGCTGCTTGGCAACGCCCCCGACGCAACGGGCGAGATCGAGGTCAGCGGCGTGTCTGTGTACGTGCGCATCTGGGCCTCGGCGGGCATCCGGATCGCCGGTGTGTGCGCCTTCTCGTGCAGCGAGAGCACGCGCATCACCAGCATTACGGTGTCGCCGCCGTTTCTCGGCAAGGATGGCGCCCTCGGTATCGGCAGCACCCGCGCCGACCTCGAGGCCGACGTTGACAACGCCCAGGACGGCGGTGCTCCCGACAGCAATGGCGTCGTCGTCTATGGCGGTTCAACACCGGCCCTCGGCGTTTTCTACGCGCAAGACGACAGCTGCACCGAACGCGTCGCCGGCATGGTGTTTGGCTACGTCAATCCGAACTAGCCGCTGCTGCATCACGGCGTGCGTTGCGGCCCACAACGCGACAACGCGCACAACGGCCCCTATGTTGGGCGCGAGCCGTCACGGCAACACTGACGAACCGAATTGCCTGACCCACCGCCTCAGCCAACGACTTGAATGTACACGCGAATTCGGGTTTGGGAGCAGACGTCCGCTTGATCGAGTTGACCCTCCGACTGTCGTTGTTCATCGCAATCGCCCTGTGCTTCGGCTGGGGCCTTGTGCTGGTTCGCGTGTTTCGCACCACCGGCGCGTTTCGCGAGTTGCCCGCCGCGGAGCCCGACGACGGACCGCCGCCAAAGGTCTCGGCGATCATCGCCGCGCGCGACGACGGCCCCGCCGTGATCACCACGATCCGCACGTTGCTGTCGCAGCGCGGCGTCGACATGGAAGTGGTCGTTGTCGACGACATGAGCACCAACGACACGGTCGCCCAGCTCAAAGCACTCGTGGCCGAAGTGGGCGCATCACGCGTGCTGCTGCTCGAGCAGAAGAAGCTGCCACCGGGGTGGATCGCCAAGAACTACGCCGTCGAGATCGGCCAGGGACGCAGCCGCGGTGATTGGTTGCTGTTCACCGAGCCCCACACGCGCCACGGGCCCGATGCGGTGTTCAACGCCGTCAAAGCGATGGAGCACGAACGGCTCGATCACCTCGCGGTGTTTCCGCGCCTCGAGGCCGGCAGCTTCGTCGAAGCGTTGGTGCTGCCGCTGTTTGTGCTGCTGTACCAGCTGCGTCTCGTCGATCCGCGGGCCGCGAACCCCGAGAGTTCGCAGGGGGCGGGCATTGGCGCCTTCAACCTCGTGCGCGCCGACGCCTATCGTTTGCGCGGCACCCATGCGCGCATCCGCGGCAGCATCCTCGACGACCGCGCCCTCGCCATGATGATGCGCGACGAAGGTGGTCGGGGCACCATGATGCGCGCGGTGGGTCAGGTGCGCCTGCGCCCGTACCAATCGCTGCGCGACCTCTACTTCGGCGTGAAGAAGTCGGTGTTGCCGCAGTTTGCGCATTCGGCGGTGTTGTCGGCGGCGGCCGCAGCAGCCCTTGTCTTCGCCGTGCTGGCGCCGCTGCTGCTCGTGATCGTGGGGCTGCCGATCGTGGGGCTGGCGACGTCGCCGTGGCTGGTGCTGCCGTCGTTGATCGCCACGGCCCTGCCCCTGGTGGGCCTGCTGCGTGCGCGCACCATGGTGCGTTTTGAGCCCATGGCGGTGCTGCTGTTTCCGATCGGCGCGCTGATCATCGCGACCAGCGCGCTGCACGCTGCGGTGGTGTTCGGCACGCGCGGCACCCTCGAGTGGCAGGGCCGCACGTACACCAAGCGTGACCTGCGCAATGTGAGCTGATTCAAACCCTTGGCGAAGCGCCAAGGGTTCGAATATGAAGATCAATTACGCCACCGGCATCGTTGTCGCCACGCTCTCGCGACCGCGCCAGTGCTCGGCGAGCTTCGCCAGCTTTGGCGCCGTCGTCAGGTCGAACGTGTTGCGAAACGCCATCCAGTCCACCGCACTCAGCACGGCGAGCTCGACGCGGCCAAAGCCCTCGACATTGGGCGACAGATGCCCGCCAACCACGCGCGCCTCGAGGTGCGCAAGGATTGCAGCGGCGCGGGCGCGCTCCTTGTCGAACCACGGCCCCTCGACGGCGATGCCGTCTTTCTGCAGGTAGAAGCGGCGGACGAGGCACAGCACCGCTTCGTCGATCATGTTGATGACGTTTTCGTCGTCGACGCGGGCGTGCGGCTCGGTGCTTGCGGCCCGCAGGCCGCCGTATCCGTCGCGCAACAGCTCATCGATGATCACGCGCGAGTCGTAGACCACGCGGCCGTCGGCGAACGTCGCCACGGGCACCTTCCAGATCGGCGACACCTCGCGCAGCGCGCGCTGGCCCTCGTCGGTCTGCGTGGGCACGAGCGTGCATGGCACGCCCTTCTCGAGACACACAACGCGCACGCGGCGCACAAAGGGCGAGGTGGTCGTTCCGTACAGCGTGATCATGGCGTGCAGGCTAGCTCAGCGCGTCGAAGAATCTTCAGCTGGTCGAAGCGCGGCAGGAGCAGGGCACGGCCGCGCGCCGGTCGGTCGAGTTGCGTCGGCACGGCGAACACCACACTGCCCTCGAGTCGGTGCCTGGGCGCGTCGAACACGTCGCCCGCTCCGGCTGCGCCTTGCATCCACACGCCG
>JBIKRQ010000200.1:0-11820 GCA_044349155.1 Myxococcota bacterium | reverse complement strand
GCTTCGAATCTTCACCACGCATGACAGGTAGATCCGGAACACCCGATATTTGGCGCAGCTCTCGACGACGAACACCTCATTTCTCGTCGAGAACCGACTGCCGACTTTTTCAGCAACCTGCTAGGTCGCCGTCATGACTTCCCTGACCACGTCGCCCGCCTGTGTCGTCAACCCCACCGCGCAGGAGCGCTTCTCGTGGTGGTCGTGGTGGATCGACCGCAAAGAGCAGTGGGTGCGTGACGCTGAGCCGCAGCTCGAGGCTGGCCGCTTCCGCGCGATCGCTGCGGGCACGGGGCTGCCGGCCATTCATCAGCGCAGCACGTTTGCGTTCAAGAACGTGAAGGATGGCGCCGACCGCTTCCTCGGCATGGCCAAAGGCGGCGAACGCCCCTACGCGCGCATCTACACGCGCCTCGGCAACCCGACGACGGAGTACCTCGAGCGCGTGCTGTTTCGCCTCGAAGCGCAGCACGTGATCGACAAAGCGCTCAAGGCCGACGCGCGCGATCCCACGATTGGGGCGCTGGTGTTCTCGTCGGGCATGGGCGCCATCTCGGCGTTGATCATGGGCACCGTGAAAGCAGGCGACGCGGTGCTCGCCGGCAACGTCTACGGCTGCACCGACAGCCTGCTGCGCAACCTCTCGCGCTTTGGCGTGGCGTCGCACTTCGTCGACATGAGCGATCTTGCGGCCGTTGAAGCCGCGCTCGACGCACACCCCAACATCCGCCTCTTGCTGCTCGAGTCGCCCGAGAATCCCACGCTGCGCCTCGCCGACATCGAGGCCATCTCGCGGCTCACGCAACCGCGCGGCGTGCTGTTCGCGGTCGACAACACGTTCTGCTCGCCGTGGCTGCAGCAGCCGTTTCGCCTGGGTGCCGACGTCGTCATTCACTCGCTCACGAAGTACGTGAACGGGCACAGCACCTCGATCGCGGGCGCGTTGCTTGGGCCGTTTCCGTTTCTCAAGACCGACGTGTTCCCCTGGTACAAAGACCTCGGCGCCACACCATCGCCGTTTGACTCGTGGCTCAACAGCATGACCATCCAGAGCCTGGCGGTGCGGCAGGAGGAGCAGTCGACGTCGGCGCAGTTGATTGCCGAGTTCCTCGAAACACATCCCGAGGTCACAAGCGTTGCCTATCCCGGCTTGCCGTCGCACCCGCAATACGAGCTTGGTCGTCGACAGATGCGCAACGGCGGCGGTGTGATTGCCTTTGAAGTCAAAGGCGGTGTCGAAGCCGGCGCCCGCGTCATGAACTACTTCGGGCGCAAAGACACGCCGATGGAGCTCGCCGTCAGCCTGGGCAGCGCCATCACGTACATCCAGCACCCGGCGTCGATGACCCACGCGATCGTGCCCGAAGCCGAACGTCGCGCGCGCGGCATTACCGCGGGCCTGATTCGCCTGAGCGTGGGCCTCGAAGGGGCGAACGTGTTGATCGAGCACCTCGATCGCGCGCTGCGCGGCTTCGACCCCGACTTCGATCCCGCCGGCGGGATTTGATCCCCAGCATGGTGGCAGCGGCGTGTGTCAAGCGCGGTGACAGGCAAGCCCCCGTGTCAAGTCACGGTACGGTCTGTGTGATCTGAGACATATCGCGCCGGGAGGAGATGGAACGACGGTGCGTCCCATAGCCTCCATGCATGCCTATCGCTGCCCCGAAGCCATCGAAACTGCTTGCCGCGATCGGCGCTGTGGCCCTGCTCGGGCTGCAGGTTGGCTGTCTCGACTCCGAACGAACACCGCGGCTCGCGAGCACGCCGGGCGGTGGGTTGTCGGGGTGCGTTGATCTGGGCGCTGCGCCCACCCTCGACGACATGAAGGCGCGCTACGTCGCCGACATCCACCCGCTGTTTGTGCGTGACGAAGGCGGCTGCGTCGCCTGTCACGACGACAACAGCGGCCGCGCGATGAAGATGACCCGCGGCGACGACGGCAACAGCACGTTTCTGCGCTTGCGCAGTGGCGGCTTCTTCTCGCTCACCCCAGGGACCGCGACCACGCGCATCGTCGACGAGAGCATGCCGCTGGGGACAGCGTGGTCTGACGAAGAACAGCGCCTGATCGAGCGCTTCAGCTGCGACCTGCAGCGGGTGGATGGCACGAGTGCCGTGCCCCTCGACGAGCAGTTCCCCGCCGAGCTGATGCTGCCGTACGCGGGTGAGCCCGTGCTCGACTACGACAACGCGTTTGTGAACTACGCGCAGCTGCGTGGCCGCATCGACGTGGTGTTTGACGACGAGTGGGTGCGCGACGGCCTCGACAAGTTCAGCGAGAACATCAGCCTGTTTGGCGGTGCTGACTACATCTCGACGTTCGTGCCCGCACGGCAGGCGACGGCGGAGTTTTTGGCGGGCCTCGACATCCTTGCCGACGACGTGTGCGACCGCGCCGCCGAAAACGGCACCGGCCCGTTTGTGGGCCTCGACCTCGACGGCGCCATCATCGACGAGCCCGCGTCGACGGTGATCACGTACCAGGCCGAAGACCCCACGCTCACCATTGCTGGTTTGCCGGATGGCTGTCGGCCCGGTGCAGGCGCCACGCGCGTGGTGTTGTGCACGAACGCGACGATCACCGCCGAGTACAACGCGCCGTCGTCGGGCGACTACCGTCTGGTGGCCACGGTGTCGCCGCAGCCGAACACCGGCGGGCAGCCGATCATGGAGTTTCGCATCAACGGCACGGCGGTCGCGTCGATCACGGTGCCAGGTGCAAACGGCACGACGACGACCGTGAGCACCGTGGCCCACATCGACGAAGCGGGCCCGGCTGACATTGCGGTGGCGTTTGTGAACGACAGCGGCGACGGCGGTGACCGCAACCTGTTCGTCGATTCGTGGACCGTTGAGGGCCCCGTGGCCGGCACCACCAACGGCGGTGCTGACGGCGAAGCAAACGCGAAGCGCACCATCCAAACGCTGGGCAGCCGAATTCTGCAGCGCCCGTTCAACCGCAGCGACGACGCCAGCCTCGACGAAACCGACGACCTGTACGACGTGCTGTTGGCGATGAACGACTTCGAAGGCAGCACGCAAAAGCAGGCGTGGGCTGGGGTGTGTGAAGCGCTGTTGCAGCACCCCGACTTCTTGTTCACGCGGCCGCCGACGTTCGACACGACGACGGATGCGACGGTGCGCGAACGCATGCTGCTGATGCAGGCCGCCCTGGTGTTGATGGATCGCACGCCCACCAACGACGAGCTTGGCCGCTTCGATGTGGGCGAGGTCGATCGCCCCGCCCTGATTGATGCGTGGTTGTCGTCGAGCGAGCACGCCACCAGCTACCAAAACCGCGTGCGTGAAATTCTCGAGTTCGACGGCACGCCCGACGGCGAAGAACCCACGCGCTTGTGGAGCTTTGTCGAGCGCACCGACCGCCCGCTCAAGGAAATCCTCACGGCCGACTACACCGTGAACGACGTCGGCGACCGCATCGAGCGCGGTGCCGAGCATGGGCGCACCGGTGTGTTGACCATGAAGGGCTACATCGTCGGCAAGCCTGGCCTGCCCCACTACAACTACGCCGCGCGCGTGATGACCGGCTTCATGGGCCGCGTGTTCGAAGTGCCGCAGGCCGCCCTCGATGCGCGCGCCACCGCCACCGCGACGTCGACGGTCGACCCCACGTCGCTGTGCTTCTCGTGCCACAACGTGCTCACACCGCTGATGCACCAACGGCAGAAGTGGACCGACAACGGCGAGTTCCGCGAGGTGTTTGATGATGGCCGCGTCATCAACGACAGCGACAACGCGCTCGTCGAGGGCTACCCGTTTGCTGGCGTGGGCATGGAGTCGTTCTCGCTGGTCGCGGTGAAGAAGGAAGCGTTTGCGCGCCGCATGGCCAACGCCCACTTCTTGATGGTGTTTGGTCGCCTGCTGCGCCTCGAGGGCGCCACAGCCAACGAAGGCCTCGTGTACCGCGAGCTGTTCGATGTGATTGCTCAAGGCAACGGCACCCTGAAAGACGTGCAGCGGCACATCCTGCTGTCGTCGTCGGTGTCGTCGCCCCCTGTTTCTGCCGATGTCGCCCCGCTCGCGGGAATTCTGGATGGTGCACCATGAGCCGTCGCCCTTCGCTCAACCGTCGTTCGTTTTTGCAGAACGCTGCGGCGGCCACGGCGGCCGTGTCGGTGGCCGAGTGGCTCGACCTGTTTCGCACCCGCGGTGTGCCTGGCACGAGCAGCGATTGGGGCTTCGCCAAAGCCCGCGCCGGCGACGAAGGACAAGCCGGCGGCCCCACCGAAGACCGCTACCTCGTGTACTGGTACGTCGAGGGCGGCTGGGACAGCTACTCGATGTTGTCGCCCGTCGACACGCCCAACAACTCGGCGCTGTCGATTCCGGCGAACACGCTGAACCCCACGCCGTCGTGGAGTGACCACCGCTATCGCCCGCGCGACTTCGGTGGAGCCACGCGACCGGCGGTGCAGGTGAGCAGCGGCATCAAGCACGGCTACCTCGCTGCCGATGGCGCCGACCTGTTGGCCGATGCGTTCGTGTTGTCGTCGTTGAAGGGCAACACGTTTCACTCGGGCGGCCGCTTCGACCTGCACTACGGCAACTACAACCGAAACCTCGCCGACCGCCGCGAAGACGACGAACGCAGCGTGATGCAGGCGTTTGCCGAGGCGAAGGGGTCGTCGTTTTTGCTGCCGCACATCTCGTGGCACCGCTGGCTCGCCGACGGCGAACTCGACCTTGGGCAATTCCCCGAGGGCCACGGCTACGCCGAGCAGCTTGGGCCCGCGTACGCGCACACCATCTACGGCCGCACACCGCGCGATTTGAAGGCCCGCCTCGCCGCTGTGGGCGACGTGAGCAAGCAGGTGCGTCGACGCGTGGTGCGCGACTACAGCGAGCGCCTGCACGAGAAGTTCCTGCGCGGTCGCGACAGTGGTCAGAGCGTGAAGGCGTTTGCCTCGGCCCTCGAGATCCACCGCAGTTTGAGCGATCGCCAGGGCAACTTCGATCTGCGCACGCTGTTTGACGACGAGGCCCTGAAGGCCCACTTCGGCCTGCGTGACGGCGACGAATTCACCACCGCGACGTCGGTGAACGGCAACCCCGCCCGCAGCAAAGAAAGCCCGCACATCCGCGCGCAGGCGATGATGGCCTACGAGCTGATGCGCGCGAAGGTGTCGTGTGCGCTGTGGCTCGAGAGCCGCGACGTGCGCCTGTTCGACAGCCACAAGTCGCGCAGCGGCGTGCTCAACGACGACAGCAACAGCGATCAGGCAAACCTCGTGCGCGACGAGATCTGGTCACCGCTGCGGGCGTTCATCCAGCAGTTGAAGGCCACCGCGATGCCCGGCACCAGCGACGGCACCACGATGTACGACCGCACCACCATCGTGCTGTGCTCCGAGATGGGCAGAAGCATTCAGGGCGACGTGAGCACGATCGTCGCCGACGCCAGCCGCACCGTCGAGGCGCGCTACCAGGACGTGCTCGACCAGGACGTGTGTCAGCACTGGCACGTGTCGAGTGCAGCGTTCTTTGGTGGCTCGGTGCGCCCCGCGACGCAGGCGGGTGGTGTGGGCAACCAGACCCTCGACATCATCCCGATCACGTCGAGCGGCGACTTCGACCCCGCCTTTGACGCCGTCACGGGCTTGCAGCGGCAGGGGCAAACGCAGACGGGCTTCATCCCCGACGCGGGTCACCTGTATGCAACGGCACTGCAGCTCGCGGGCGTCGACCCGGTGGGCAAGGGCCGCAACAACCGGCCGCCGCTCACGTTTGTGCAGCGCAGCTGAGTTCGTCAGCGCGCGGTGCCGCACAGTGCGTGCATCACGCGTGCGATCACGTCGACGCCAACGGCTTCGCCAACGTCGACGAGGTCGGTGAGATCGAGGGCGCCAACGTCGACGACGAGCGGTGCATCGTTTCCTTCGGGCACCAGCACGTCGACGCTGGCCGCGCGCAGCCCCATCGCCATCGCCGCCTTCGTCGCGAGGTGCTGCACCGTGACGGGTGCGGTGCTGGTGAACGAGGCGACGTCGTCGAAGCAGGGTGCTGTGGCGGGGTGGCCATCCCAGGGGCCATGGGCCGCAACGAGGAGCGCGTCGTCGAGCACGGTGACGCGCCACACCTCGCCCGCGGGCGGATAGGCAAACAGCACGCAGCTGCGGTCGTCGCTGGCGACGTGGCGGACGATGCCCAGCAGGTCGGCGTCGTTCCAGGCGACGAGCACGCCGGTGCCCACGCACGTGCCGTGGCCGCTGACGACGACGGGAAACCCGCCGAGGTGCGCCACCGCGTTGAGCAACACCGAGGTGCCATGGTGCGTGACGGGCCACGGCTGCTGCATGGGCAGCCCGGCACGGCGCAGATGAAACGCAGGGTCGTTGATGACCTGCAGCGGCCCCAGCGGCGAGCGGTGCAGCGTGCGCAGGCCCGGGCGAAACAGCGAGCGCTCAACACGCCCGCCCATCGGCGTCAGGTCGAGGCGCAGCAGCGCGTCGCCGTCGTCGAGCACCGGTGACGCGCGGAAGTCGAAGTCCCACGGGTCGATGGCCAACAGCTCGACGCCAACGCCAGCGCACACCGCTGCACAGCGCTGCAGCACGTCGTGCGTACCTGCAACGACACAGACCTTCATGTGCGTACCTGTGCGCGTTGGCGGGCGACGGCGACGAGGTGGTCGACGATGGCCCCCGAAACGTCGGTACCGACGGCCAACTCGGCGGTGGCGAAGTAGCAGGGCGAGTTGGCCTCGAGGAGAAAGAGCTGGCCGCGCGCGTCTTGCAGGATGTCGACCCCGGCGAACGACACGCCGTTGAGCTGGGTGGCGAGCACGGCGATGTCGATCATCTCGGCGGTGGGCTGCACGCGGTAGTTGGCGGGGTCGTCGTCGGCGGAGGAGCGGAAGTCGTCGGCGTCGTTGACGTTTTTGTAGGCCGACACCACGCGGTCGCCCACGACCACGAGCCGCCAGTGCACGGCGTCAGCGACGAACGCGCAGAGGTCGGGGACATCGCCACGGGCCTCGGCGAGGTCCATGAGCGAGAACAAGCCCGCGAGGCTCTCGACGCGCAACACGCCCCGCCCACCGGAAAGCCCCGGGAACTTCACGACGACGGGCAGACCGCCCAGGGCGTCGACGACGGCGCGCAGGTGGTCGCGATCGGCAGACACACCCGGCAACGTTTTCGCGATCGGCAGCCCGCTGCGCTCGTACAACAGCAGGGGCTCACGGCAGGCAAACGACGGCCCCTCGAGGGCGGTGAAGACGCTGCCGACGTCGTGGCGATAGAGGTGCTGCTCGACCGCAATCGCGCGTTCGCTGGTGGCGGGACGAAACACGATGTCGCCCGACACGAGCGGTGAGAGGCGCGTGAGATCCACCGTGGCGGCATCAACGGCAACGTAGGCGATGTGTCGACGCAGGCAGGCGGCACGCAGCAGGCGAGGCGTTTCGGGCGGCAGATCGTCTTCGATACAGAAAAAGCGCACAGCCGACGCGATTCGATGCCACCGCCAGTCCTGCAATACAGTGCGCGCCCACAGGAGCAGTGATGAACCCGACCAAGGCTGATGCCCCGATTGCCTCCCCCGACGACGCCGCCACCGGCATGTCACGACGACAAGCGCTGTGGCGGTCGGCCGCTCTCGCCGCGGCCGGGCTGTTGGTGCCGTCGCTCGCGCGCGCGCAGACCGTGCCCAGCGACGCCGTCGACGTGCCGCCCGCCGAGCCCGTCGAGCCAGCAACGCCTGTCGACGCCGTCGACCCCGACGAGACGCCCGACTGGAGTGTCGACCCCGAGGAAGCACCAGCCCCAGGTGCTGAAGCCGCGTACTTCGAAGTCGCGCGCGCGAACGAAGCCGCCGACCTCGCTGACGCCGACGAAGTGCACGCCGAAACCCTCGATGCCGCCGCGATCGAGTTCAACGCGGCCCTCGAGGCAACGAAGCTGAACCAGGCGCAAGAGACCGAAGAGAGCTCGCTGGAGGCGGCCATCATCACCTCGCCGGTGGACTCGGCCGAAGTGGTTGGCCTGACCGCGAAGCTCGAGCTGGTGCGCGAGACCTGGCGCGTCCGCCAGGAAGAGCATGTGAAGCAGCGTCAGCGTCAGCGCCACAGTGAGCGCGACGAGAAGCAGACCTCAAAGCAGGTGCGTCGTCGCTCCGAAGAACGACGCAAAGTCGAGCTCGCGAGCGCCCACAGCGCACTGGTGCAGGAGCTGCGCGCGACGCCAGCACGACATGTCCAGGAGTCGCGCCACAAACAGCGCAGCCAGCAAAAGCAGGTCAAGCGCCGCCGAGCGGAGCAGGACGCCAAAGCGCGCATGACCCGCACCGCCGACCGTGCGGCAATGACCACGCAGCACGAGGGCCTGGCGACGGCGAAGGAGTCGCTGCTGCAGCAACGTGCGGCGCGCATCAAGCTCGAGCAGGAGCACAAGCGCAAGCAGCAGCTCACGCGCGAGTAGTCAGCGCCGCAGGGCCCCGAGCAGCACCGCGGGCACGTCGTTGAGCGCGACGGTCTGCTCGGCCGCCCCCAGCTCCACGGCCGCCGCTGGCATGCCCCAGACGGCCGACGTGGCTTCGTCCTGGGCAAAGGTGCGGCCGCCGCTCGATCGAAGCACCTTGAGGCCTTCTGCGCCGTCACGGCCCATCCCGGTCAGCAGGCAGGCCGCCGCGTTTTGACCGGCGTGCACGGCCAACGAGCGAAAGAACACATCGACCGAGGGGCAGTGGCCGCTGACTGGATCGCCTTCGATGAGGGCGATGCGGTACTCGCCGCCGACGCGCCGCACCTCGAGGTGTTTGGTGCCTCCCGGCGCAAGCAACACGTGGCCGCGCAGCACGCGGTCGCCGTCGACGGCTTCGGCCACGCGCATCGCGCACTGCTCGCGCATGCGTTTGGCAAAGCCAGCGGTGAAGCCGGGCGGCATGTGCTGCACGACGACGATGCCTGGTGCATCGGGCGGAAACATCGGCAGAATTCGCCCCAGCGCTGCCACACCACCCGTTGAGGCGCCCAGACCAATCACGGTGTCGGTGCTCACGCCCACGGCGCGCGCACGAGCTGTCGACGACGTGGGCGTTGGCGTGGGCTCACCAGCCTCGGGCTCGGGCCGCAGCTGCACCTTGCTGTGGGCCGCCATGCGCACGCGTTCAACGAGTTGATCGAGCATGCGGTGCAGGCCACCAGCGACGTCGCGGCTTGGCTTGGCCACCACGTCGACGGCACCCGCTTCGAGGGCGGCCAGGGCTGCTGCGCTGTGCTGTTGCGCCAGCGAGCTCACAATCACCGTCGGTGTGGGCAGCACCGCCATCACCTTGCGCAGAAACGTGACGCCGTCCATGCGCGGCATCTCGATGTCGAGGGTCATGACGTCGGGGCGGTGTTGCACCAACAGGTCGCGCGCCACGTACGGGTCGCCCGCGACGGCAACCACTTCGATGTCGGCAGCCGCGTCGAGTCCGCGGCGCAGGATGTTGCGCACGAGGGCCGAGTCGTCGACGACGAGCACCCGGATCGGCTTGCTCATCGGCGTTCCTTGCGCAGCAGCCCCGGCCCCGCGTGCACCCAGCGCGTCCGCAGATTGAGGAGTGGTTCGCTCAGGCTGAAGACCAGCCAGGCCCCGGGCTCGGCGACGTCGTAGCAGGCCTCGATGATGCGCCGCCGGGTGTCGACGTCGAAGTAGTACAAGACGTTGCGCAAAAAGATGACGTGGAAGCGCTGCGCAAACGGCCACGGCACCTGCGTGAGGTTGAGCAGCCGAAACGTGCACAGCTGGCGCACAGCACTGCTCACCTCGACGGTGGCCTTGCCCGAAGTCGCCGTGTGCTCGCGAAAGTGGTGGCGGTACGCAGCGGGCACATGCTGCAACACGTCGCGTTCGTAGCGGCCGGATTCTGCACGCTCGAGGGCGCGGGCGCTGATGTCGGTACCGAGAATGCGCACGTCGCCAAACGGACGCACGCCGAGCAGCACCATCGCCAACGTGTACGCCTCTTCACCGCTTGATGCGGCAGCGGACCAAATGCGCCATGGCCCCACCGGGAGCGTGGGTACGATCGTCGACGTCAACGCCGCGAAGGTCTCGGGCTCGCGAAAGAAGTAGCTGTGGTTGGTGGACGCCACTTCGGCCACGCGCAAGGCGACGTCGCCATCTTCGGCGCGCAGGCGTGCCCACAACTGGTGCAACGCGTGCGCGTCTTCGCCGACGAGGCCTGCAAGGCGCCGGTGCAACACCCCGATCTGGTCATCGGCAAAGCGGATGCCGAGCCGTTCACCGATCCAACCGCGGATCGCTTGAAACGTCGGGTCGTCGGCGAGGTCAGGCATGCAGGCGATCGCAGTCGAGGGCGATGGCGACGTCGCCGGTTCGCAACATGCCGCAGCCCGCCGCCGCGCGAATGTGCTGCAGTGGCCCGCGCAGCGGCTTGAGCATGACCTGCTGGTTGCCCATGATCTCATCAACGGGCAGCGCCAAAATGCCGTTGTTGGTCTGCACGACGACGACGACGCGGCCCTCCAGGTCGAGGTCGCCGGTGTGCGCTTCGTTCCAGTACTCGTGCAACCACAACAGCGGCACGTCGGTATTGCGCACGCGCAACGCCTGTTCGCCGCTCGCCGCGTGGACGAGGTCTTCTTTGTTGATCTTCGACACTTCGAACACGCGCTCGATGGGCAACGCAAACAAGCGGTCACGCTCACGCACCACCATCGCCTCGACGAAGGCCAGGGTCAGCGGCATCTTGAGCGTGAAGCGCGTGCCCTGCCCCGGTGTTGAGCGCACCTGCACGTGGCCACGCAGGTTCTCGACGGTGGTCTTCAACACGTCCATGCCAACGCCGCGGCCCGACAGGCTGTCGACGGTGACCTTGGTGGAGAAGCCAGGCAGAAAGATGAACTGGAAGATCTCCTCGTCGTCAGGTGTCGCGTCGTCGGTGCACAAGCCGCGTTCGCGCGCGCGCTCAAGAATGCGTTCGCGTTGCAGGCCGCGGCCATCGTCTTTGATGTCGATGGTGACTTCGCCGGCTTGATACGTCGCCGACAACACGATCTTGCCGCGCGCGGGTTTGCCTGCAGCAAGGCGTTCTTCGGTGGACTCGAGGCCGTGGTCGACGGCGTTGCGCAACGCGTGCACGAGGGGGTCTTGCAACGCGTCGATCATCACGCGGTCGACTTCGGTGTCTTCGCCGCGCAACACCAGGTCGACGTCTTTGCCCGTGCGGCGCGCGGCATCTTCGACCACGCGCGAGAGGCGCTGAAACACCGGCGCCACAGGCACCAGCCGCAATGCCTCGAGATCGTTCTGTAATTCGCGCACAAGCAGTTCAAGGCGGTGCGCCGCCTGACCAAAATCTTCGAGCACGGTGGTGTCGATGTCGGGGTGATGGGTCACCGCGGCGCAGGCGAGGCCGAGTTCGCCGGCGAGGTCCATCAGGCCGCCGATCTTCGTGGCGTCGACGCGCACGAAGTCAACGCGCGCCGCCCGCTTCGTCGATGCCTTTGCCGTCGTTGCGCGAGTCGGTGCAGGTGCTTGAGGTGCGTCTGCGGCAGCGTCGACTGGTGGTGCCGGCGGTGCACCTTCGGCGTGTTCGGGCTCGGCCTCGGGCTCGTCGTCGAAGAACGCGACGTCTTGTGCGGGAGCGGCCACACGTTCCCCACCGCGATCGGCGAAGGCGTCGGCCAGGCGCTGCACGAGATCGTCGACGAGTTCAGAGGCCGGCGGTGAGTGTCAACGTTGTTGCCGGATGAAGTCATGCCGCGAGTTGGTCGGCGGCGTCGGTTCTCTTCGTAGAGTTTGAGAGCTTCGTGCTGGGTGTTTGCTGGGGAGGATTCAAGACAACGTCGCC
>JBIKRQ010000593.1:0-3152 GCA_044349155.1 Myxococcota bacterium | reverse complement strand
CCGTGAGCAAAAACTCAGAGGGCTTCCGAGACGCAGACGGCGTTCGAAACGCTGTCGTCGTTGTCGGTGACCTGAACGGCGAAGTCAGGGTTCAGGGTCTCGCCCGAGACGCAGATCGGGCAGAGGATGAGCGTGGTGCCGCCGCCGAGGTCGGTGGCGCCGGGGGTGTTCGAGCAGAAGGTGAGCGCGCCACCACCGATCGAGATGTCGACGTCGCCGCCGCTCACGTCGTCGGCGAAGTTGCCGCCGTCGGCCTCGATGTTGACGTAGACGAGGTTCGAACCGGCCTGACCGTCGCACACCGCCGAGTCGGCCTCATCGAAGGTCCAGTCGGCGACGATGTCGACGACGCCGTCGGACTCGGGGAAGAGCGCGAGCGAGGTGCAGGATTCGCCTTCGCCTTCGCCTTCGCCTTCGCCTTCGCCTTCGCCTTCGCCTTCGGCGGCGTCGGTCACGCAGGTGCCCGTCTCGGAGCTGGTGCTGTCGTCGATCTCACAGGTCTCGCCTTCGGCGCAGTCCGCGTCTTCGGTGCAGCCGGCGTCGGGGACTTCGCAAGCGACGGTGGCGAGCGGGAGGATGGCGCCAGCGACGGCGGAGACGAGGAGGAACTTGGAAACGGTCTTCATGGTGAAACTCCGGAGGGCTTCAGGTGGTGTTGGAAGGAAACCCTTCCAACTTCAATCGGTGCGAACCCTGCCACGCTTGCTGGCGGGGGCGCAATTGCTTGCACCTGTGCTGTTCACAGGCTGTGCCGTCGGTGGCGCCGCGTTCTGACGGGCTGCGGCAGCGGGGTGTGACCGGGGTCGCGACAACCGTGTCAGGGTGACGGCGCCTTGCCGCAGGGGGCGGGCCGCGTGCTGCCACTTGCGCTCCCCGATCCAACCGGTACCCACCGCCGCCTGCGGAGGTCCGATGGGCGCGTTGAACGGGTCGATGTCCTACATGCGCTTCCTCATCGAGGGAGAAGTGCCGGCGAACCCGGGCTCGGCGTTTGAAAAAGCGATCGAGAGCCGGAAGTTCACGCCGTTGTCGCCGTCGGCCGAGACCCCGGAATCGGCAGGCTGGGTCGCGACCGAAGACCCGTTTGCCGAGGGGCGGCCGATCACGCGCGACTTGTTCTTGTTCGGCGACCTCGTCGTCATCTCGTATCGCGAGGACAAGTGGGCGATCCCGCGCCCCCTCGTGAAGCGCGAGGTGCAAAAGCGCATCCAGAAGATCATCGAAGACGAGAAGAAGGACCCCGACGACATCGGCAAGGCCTTCGTCAAGGCCGTCGAGGCGGCGATCATCAGCGAGCTGAAGCAAAAGAGCTATCCGCGCAGCAAGGTCGTCGACATCGTGTGGGACATGGGGCGCGGCGAGGCGCGGGTGTTTGGTCGTGGCACCGTCGTCACCGAGCGCGTCGCGAGTTTGTTTGAGCGGACCTTTCAGGTGCGCGTCGACCCCGGCTCGTGGGCGGCGAAGGCGTTTGAACTCGACTTGTCGTCGCGCGCGATGGTGGTGCTGGAGCGCCTGTCACCCGGGTGGTTGTTCCCCGACAGCCTCAAGACCGTGGTCGACTACGACGACGTCAACCGCGAGAAGCTGTCCGACGACGATGGCGATGCTCCGCCGTGGAAGGGTTGAAACATGCGCCCCGATGACCAGGACAAGTCAGCACCGCCGCCGCCGGTCGCCGAGAAGGTGCGGCGGATCGCCGACAAGCAGTTTTTGGGGGCCGAGTTTCTGACCTGGCTCTACTTCACGATCATCGAGGAGGGCGGTGCCATCGACTTCGGCGACGCGCTCCCCGAGGCCATGCGCCCGCCCCCCGACGACGAGGGCAAGTGCGAAGTCCTGTTTGCCATCGGCAAGAAGGCGATCCTGAAGGCTGTCGACTCCGGCGGCGCGCGCGTCACGCTCGCGGGGGCTGGGCTCGACGACAATGGCGAAATCCTGCAGGCGATTCGTCGCGGCGCGCTGCTCGATACCTTCTCGCTCGACATGAGCCTGGGGCACCGTGTGTACGCGTTCACGCTGCGGGCTGACGACGGTGGCCTCGTGGGTGTGAAGCTGCCCGACCTGTTCAGCGAGCCCGAAGATGAAGGCGCTGCGATCCACGATCCGCTCAAGCCGCCGCAGAAAAAGCGTCGGCCGAAGCTGCCGCTCGAAGACATTCTCGCCTTGCGGATGCAGTGCCTCGACGAGGTTGAAGCCGTCGTCGATGCGCTCTTCACGCGGTTTGTGACGCGTCGATTGGCGTTGGCCTGGCAGAGCGAAGACGTCGCCGGCATTCGCAAGACCGTGGCCCGCGGGCTGAAGGCGCGCCTCGTCGAGGTGTGAGTTCGGGAGATCAGGGCGCAGGCGTGCGCTGCAACCGGCGCCGCACCATGACGGCGGCCACGACGACCACGACGATCGCGGTGGCCAGGCCGGCGATCGCCGTGGGTGTGGGGTGGCGCACGGCGTCGACGAGCTTCATGCCCAGCAACGACAGCGCGATGATCCCGGGCGCCATGCCCAGCGCACTGCCGGCGACGTAGGTGCGAAAGCGGACGTTGAAAGCACCGCAGCACACGTTGACGACGGTGAAGGGCAACACGGGCAGGATGCGCACCGTGATCATGGCGGGCAGCGATACCCGGGCGAGCAGCTGTTGGGCGCGCCGTGGGGCGTGCCTGGTGACGACGTCACGACCGAGCAGCTTGCCAAGCCCGTAGAAGCAGACCGCTGACAGCAGCGCCCCGCCCAATGCCAGCGGGATGGCCGTGAGCGGCGGAAACAGCAGGCACGTCTGCAGGATCATGAGCCATACCGAGAGCATGAACAGGCTTGTGACCAGGAACGCCGCGAGCACGAACAGCGGCAGCAGCGGATGGTCGAGCACCGGCGCCATGACCCGTTGCACGTCGTCGAGCGACGAGATGCTGCCGATTGGCGTGCACGTGAAGGCCAGCACCACGGCGACCACCACGGCGAGGACGACCAGCCCTTGCAACACGCGCACAGACGACATGGCGGCACCGTAGAAGCAGCGGGCAGGGCTGTCGACGTCGGCCGGAGATCCGACGGCTGTGCCGTTGTCAGCGCACCGAAGACGCGGCACACCCTGTGGTGTTGTCGTTTGCGAAAGGCCCGCCGATGCGCCGCAGCCCCCTGGTTCTTGCTTTGTT